>CALZFY010000004.1:0-66788 GCA_945786935.1 uncultured Lachnoclostridium sp. | reverse complement strand
GCACCGTGTACCGGAAGTAATTGACTGCTGGTTTGACTCAGGAGCAATGCCTTTTGCACAGCATCACTATCCATTTGAAAATAAAGAGGTATTCGAGTCACAGTTCCCGGCTCAGTTCATCTCCGAAGCAGTTGACCAGACCCGTGGATGGTTCTACTCTCTATTGGCAGAATCCACCTTACTGTTTAATAAGGCTCCTTACGAAAACGTTATCGTTCTGGGACATGTACAGGATGAAAATGGACAGAAGATGAGTAAATCCAAAGGAAATGCAGTAGATCCTTTCGATGCACTGGAAACCTACGGTGCTGACGCGATCCGCTGGTATTTCTATATCAACAGTGCACCGTGGCTGCCAAACCGCTTCCATGGAAAGGCTGTTGTGGAAGGACAGCGTAAATTCATGAGTACCCTGTGGAATACTTATGCATTCTTTGTACTCTACGCGAACATTGACAACTTTGATGCAACCAAATATACCCTGGACAAAGAAAACTTATCTGTTATGGACAAGTGGCTCTTATCCAAGTTAAATACAGTTGTAAAAGCAGTGGATAATCATCTGGAAAATTACCGTATTCCGGAAGCTGCAAGAGCATTACAGGAATTCGTGGATGAAATGAGTAACTGGTATGTTCGCCGCAGCCGTGACCGTTTCTGGGCAAAAGGCATGGAAACAGATAAGATCAATGCTTACATGACCTTGTATACAGCCCTTGTAACGATCTGCAAAACTGCAGCACCAATGATTCCGTTTATGACAGAAGATATTTACCAGAATCTCGTTCGAAGCATTGATGCGTCCGCTCCGGAAAGTATCCATTTATGCGACTTCCCGGTAGCAGATGAAACCATGATTGATAAGGAACTGGAAGCTTCCATGGAAGAAGTCCTTGAAATCGTTGTCATGGGACGTGCAGCAAGAAATGCAGCAAATATCAAGAACCGTCAGCCAATCGGTAACATGTTTGTAAAGGCCGGGAAAGCACTGGATACCATGTACCAGGAAATCATTGCAGATGAATTAAATGTGAAGAAAGTTACATTTACAGATGATGTCAGAGACTTCACATCTTATACCTTCAAACCACAGTTAAAGACCGTTGGACCAAAATACGGCAAATTCCTTGGTGGCATTAAGCAATATCTTGCACAGGTAGATGGCAATAAAGCCATGGATGATTTGAACGCAAACGGTTGCATAACATTTGACGTAAACGGTGAGAATGTGGTATTATCCAAGGAAGACCTGCTGATTGACATGGCTCAGAAGGAAGGTTACGTATCTCAGGCAGATAATAACCTTACCGTTGTGCTTGATACAAATCTGACAGAAGAGCTCATTGAAGAAGGTTTTGTAAGAGAAGTCATCAGCAAGATCCAGACAATGAGAAAAGAAGCAGGTTTTGAGGTAACAGATAAAATTGTAGTTTACATTGACGGAAACGAAAAGGTTTCCAAAATTGTTCAGGCCAATGCAAAAAATATGATGAGTGATGTCATGGCTGTTGATATAAAGACTGGAGTAATGGCCGGCTACAGCAAGCAGTGGAATATCAACGGAGAAAATGTGACCATCGGTGTAGAGAGATAGGAGGTACTACATGAAAAGAACGTTTGACAAAGAAATGTTCAAGAGAAGTGTTCTTTATAATGTAAAGACACTTTTCAGAAAAGATATTGCGGAAGCTTCTAAGCAGCAGATTTTCCAGGCAGTATCTTATGCAGTAAAAGACGCGATTATGGATGCATGGATCGCAACCCAGAAAGCCTATGAAGAACAGGATCCAAAGACAGTTTATTATATGTCCATGGAATTCTTAATGGGCCGTGCACTGGGTAACAACCTGATCAACTTAACATACTATGATGAGGTAAAAGAAGCATTAGAGGAACTTGGATGTGACCTTAACGTCATCGAAGATGAAGAACCGGATGCAGCACTTGGTAACGGTGGTCTGGGACGTCTGGCAGCTTGTTTCCTTGATTCTCTTGCAACCTTAGGATACTCTGCATATGGATGCGGTATCCGTTACCGTTATGGTATGTTCAAACAGAAAATCGTTGACGGTTATCAGGTAGAAGTACCAGATCAGTGGTTAAAGAATGGCAATCCATTTGAACTTCGTCGTCCGGAATATGCAAAAGAAGTTAAATTTGGCGGATACATTGAAACAAGCTATGTAAACGGCAACTATCACTTCGAGCACAAGAACTACCAGTCTGTCCTGGCTGTTCCTGTAGATATGCCAATCGTTGGTTACGGCAACAACATCGTAAATACACTTCGTGTGTGGGATGCAGAAGCAATCAACAACTTCCAGTTAGACCAGTTCAACAAAGGTGATTACCAGAGAGCTGTAGAACAGGAAAACCTTGCAAAGAATCTTGTTGAAGTTTTATATCCAAACGACAACCATATGGCAGGTAAGGAATTACGTCTGAAACAGCAGTACTTCTTTATTTCCGCTTCTGTTCAGGCAGCAGTTGAAAAATACAAAAAGAACCATGATGACATTAGAAAATTCCATGAGAAAGTTACATTCCAGCTCAATGATACTCATCCGACAGTTGCTGTAGCTGAGCTTATGAGAATCTTAATGGATGAAGAAGGTCTTTCCTGGGATGAAGCATGGGATGTTACTACCAAGACCTGTGCTTACACAAACCATACCATCATGGCAGAAGCACTGGAAAAATGGCCAATCGAACTCTTCTCCAGACTTCTTCCGCGTGTATACCAGATCGTTGAAGAAATCAACAGAAGATTCTGCGCAGAAATTGAAAAGAAATATCCGGGCAATCGTGAAAAGGTTCGCAAGATGGCAATCATTCAGGATGGTCAGGTTAAGATGGCACACCTTGCAATCGCTGCAGGCTACTCTGTAAACGGTGTAGCAGCACTTCATACAGAAATCTTAAAGAATCAGGAATTAAAAGATTTCTATGAAATGATGCCTGAAAAATTCAACAACAAAACAAACGGTATCACACAGAGACGTTTCCTTCTTCATGGAAACCCGCTGCTTGCGAAATGGGTAACAGCTCACATTGGTGACGAATGGATCACTGACCTTGCTCAGATCAAGAAGCTTGCAATTTATGCAGACGATGAAAAAGCACAGCAGGAATTCATGAACATTAAATACCAGAATAAGGTTCGTCTGGCAAAATATATTAAGGAACACAACGGAATCGATGTTGATCCACGTTCTATTTTTGACGTACAGGTTAAGAGACTTCACGAATACAAACGTCAGTTACTGAACATCCTTCATGTAATGTATCTGTATAACCAGATCAAGGATCATCCGGAAAAAGATTTCTATCCACGTACCTTCATCTTTGGTGCAAAAGCAGCAGCAGGATATGATCGTGCGAAGTTAACAATTAAGCTGATCAACTCTGTAGCAGATGTTATTAACAACGATAAATCTATCAACGGAAAACTCAAGGTTGTATTTATTGAAGATTACCGTGTATCCAACGCTGAGCTGATCTTTGCAGCAGCAGATGTTTCCGAGCAGATTTCCACAGCTTCCAAGGAAGCATCCGGTACAGGTAACATGAAATTCATGTTAAACGGTGCCGTTACGATTGGTACTATGGATGGTGCCAACGTAGAAATCGTGGAAGAAGTAGGTGCTGAAAATGCATTTATTTTCGGCATGAGCTCTGATGAAGTGATTGCATATGAAAAAGCAGGCGGATATGACGCAAGCTACATCTTCAATAACGATCAGGACATTCGTCGTGTATTAATGCAGCTGATCAATGGTCAGTATGCACCAAACGATCCGGAAAGATTCCGTCCACTGTACAATGCTCTGTTAGTAGACGGCGGATACAACAGACCGGACCCATACTTTATCTTAAAAGATTTCCGTTCTTATGCAGAAGCACAGACACGTGTAGAAGCAGCTTACAGAGATGAAAAAGGCTGGGCAAGAAGTGCAATGTTAAATACAGCATGTTCCGGTAAATTCACTTCTGACAGAACAATTCAGCAGTATGTTGATGAAATCTGGCATCTGGATAAGGTTGGCTCTGTAGAACTGGATGTATAATTTCCAAAAAGATTTCAAACAGATCTTATAAAATATGTTTAAAATTAGTCACCTCTGGTTATGCTTGTAATCAGAGGTGATTGTTTTGAGAAGAAATTCATTTTTAACTTTTCTAAAAGAAAAGAGTTTTATCATTGTACTGACACTTATGCTGGTATCGGCAGGTACAATGGCAGCGCTGTTTACATTTGGAGAAAATCAGGTGGCAGAGGAAGACAGCAAAGATCAAAAGGCCCGTCAGCCGGAAAGCTCCCTGTCTGAGACACTGGATGTGGCCAGCAATGATCAGCCTGAAAAATCGAAGACGAAAACCGCACCGGTAAAAAAGAAGGCAACTGACACAGAAGATACAAAGGTAAAAGATACCGCCTCCATTCAGGAAAGTGCTGTGGTGGAAGCAGAATTGGAGGATCAGTTTTTAAATACAGAAGATATGGAAACAGTTTCTGCAGCTGATGTTATCGCAGAAGAATTTTCTGAGGAAAAGCTTCTTACGCTTCAGTGGCCGGTAGAAGGTGAGGTAATCCTGCCTTTTAGTATGGATAAAAGTATTTATTTCAAAACACTGGCACAGTATCAGTACAATCCGGCAATGATCATTTCCGTATCAGAAGGGACAGAAGTTCTGGCAAGTGCGGCCGGTACGGTAACAGACGTAGGAAAGAGCAATGAATACGGCCACTATGTGACCATGGATCTGGGAGATGGATTTATGATCACCTATGGACAGTTGTTCGATATTACTGCAGAAGTGGGTGAAAGCCTGGACGCAGGAGAGAGATTTGCCATGGTGGCATACCCTACAGGAAACTATCTGGAGGAGGGGGAAAACCTTTATCTTCGACTGACCCAAAACGGTGTATCTGTAGATCCGGAAATCTATCTGGAAAAATAATGGAAAAATAATACCAAAAAAATTAAAAAAAGTAATTGACATTTCCGGCAACGTTTGATAATATATCAACGTTGTCGGAAGTCGTTATGACTTGAGACGAGGAAACTGCCCAGATAGCTCAGTTGGTAGAGCAGAGGACTGAAAATCCTCGTGTCGCTGGTTCGATTCCGGCTCTGGGCATTTAGCCAAAATTGAATATGCGATAGTGGCTCAGTTGGTGGAGTACAACCTTGCCAAGGTTGGGGTCGCGGGTTCGAGTCCCGTCTATCGCTCTCATGCGGGTGTAGTTCAATGGTAGAACACTAGCCTTCCAAGCTAGATACGTGGGTTCGATTCCCATCACCCGCTTTTTTGTTATTCATGGAAGCCTTGATTTTTCAGGCTTCTTTTTTTGATTGATTCCTGGTTTTGCGGTACGTCGGGTACGGACAGAGCCTTATATATTTTAGAGAAAGGGATGCTTATGAAAATTTTATTGGCAGCAGTAAATGCAAAATATATTCATTCTAATCTGGCGGTATATTCCATTCGTGCCAATGCGGGAGAATACCGTTCACAGATTGAATTGGGAGAATATACGATCAATCAGTATACAGAAGAAATTTTGCAGGATATCTATGGGAAGAAACCGGATCTGATCGCATTTTCCTGTTATATCTGGAATATCAAACACATTCGACAGCTGGTACGGGAGCTTCATAAGGTGTTGCCCAAAGTGCCGATCTGGCTGGGAGGGCCGGAAAGCTCTTATGATGCGAAGGGACTTCTTGAAAATTATCCGGAAGTTACCGGGATTTTTGTAGGGGAAGGAGAGGAAACTTTTCGTAAGGTGTGTATGTTTTATGACGGAAAGATTGATTTTCTGGATCAGATAGAAGGAATTGCGTATCGAAAAGGTGAAGAAGTTACCGTTAAACCTTACGCCCTGATAAAGGAACTTAGCAGCCTGAAATTTGCCTATGAAGATTTTAACGATTTTGAGCATAAGATCATATACTACGAAAGCAGCAGAGGCTGCCCGTTTTCCTGCAGCTATTGTCTTTCTTCCATAGACAAGAGTGTGCGTTTCAGAAGTTTAGAGCAGGTAAAGGCGGAACTTCAAATTTTTATCGACGCAAAGGTTCCTCAGGTCAAATTTGTAGACAGAACCTTTAACTGTAAGGCATCCCATGCCATGGAAATCTGGACTTATATTCTGGAGCATGACAATGGGGTGACAAATTTCCACTTCGAAGTGGCAGCGGATCTGATTACAGAGGAAGAGCTTGCCCTTTTTGCAAAAATGCGAAAGGGACTCATCCAGCTGGAGATCGGAGTTCAGTCCACCAATGAAAATACGATTACGGAAATCCGAAGAAGGATGGATTTTGGGAAGGTGGCAGACCTGGTAAGAGAGATTAAGGCCATGGGAAATATTCATCAGCATCTGGATCTGATTGCAGGACTTCCGAAGGAGAACTATGAAAGCTTTGGAAAATCCTTTGATGATGTTTTTGCCCTTCGTCCGGAGCAGCTTCAGCTTGGATTTTTAAAGGTGCTCAAAGGCTCCTACATGTATGAAAACAGAGAGTCTTATGGGCTTGTATACGGAAGTGAACCTCCCTATGAAGTGCTGTTTACCAACTGGGTCTCTTATGATGAAATGATTCGACTGAAAGGTATTGAACAGATGGTGGAGCTATATTATAATAGTCACCAATATGACAAAACCCTGGAAGCTGTACTTATGGAAGAGGCAAGTGCATTTCGTTTTTTTGAAAGCCTGGCAAAGGACTACAGGGAAAAAGGCTACCATCTGGTGAATCATTCCAGAAAGGAAAAATATTTTATCCTGAAAGATTTTCTGGACAGACGGCATCCTGGGAAGAGTGAATATTACTGGAGTTTGCTGAAAGAAGAATTTAATTCCAGGGAAGTTAGAAAGTTAAAATAATGATAGCTGTTCAGAAGATACTATTGGAAGGTATTGAACAGATGTCAATCATGGGTACTTTTGTTTATAAGGTCATATAGGAGTATGACCGATGATTAGAGGAGGAAAATAAGATGAATTTTAATGATCCAAAAACAAAAAGAATTGTTGCAGGAGTGATCGCAGGTATTCTGGTGATCTGTATGATTTTGCCAATGCTTTCCTACGCATGGTAGGATTGGGATGATATCGGACAGTCGTGATTTGTTGTGCAATTTCGGGATCTATGGTATAATTGATAACTGTTTAGAAACCATGGTCTGGAAGGTACAAAACAGCTACTATCATTCCATAGTTTGAGAGAGCGGATATTTCATAGGAGATTATTGATGAGAAAAAGTATTTTGGCTGCATTTTTAGTGACCCTGACGGCAGGCTTCTTCCTGTGTGGATCGGATTCCTACGCGAAAGATACCGACGAGAAGATTGCTCAGGGAGTATATGTAGATGAAGTGAATGTTTCCGGCATGAATAAAGAGGAAGCAACGGAAGCGGTAAATGAGTACCTTGCAGAAAAGGCTGAGGAGAAGCTTACCTTATCTGTAGAGGGAGAAACCTTTGAGGTTACAAGAGAGGAGCTTGGAGTTACATGGAATAATCCGGAAATCATTGACAGCGCCCTTTCTCTTGGTAAATCAGGAAATGTGGTGGTACGGTACAAGGCTATCAAAGATCTGCAGTTTCATAATAAGGTTTATGAGCTTTCCTACAAAGGTGATGCGGAAAAAATTGAGACCATTGTATCTGAGAAATGCACACAATATAATAAAGGTGCAAAAAACCTGGGATTAAAGAAAACCGGTTCAGGTTTCGAGATCATTGAAGGTGAGCAGGGTGTGGAAGTAGATGAACAGCAGGCTGCCGATAAGCTTCTTGCATTTCTTGAAGAGGAATACAAAGGGGAGAATGTGACCGTAGAGATTCCTACAAAGATAACAGAGCCCAAGGGAAGTGCAGAAGAGCTTGGTAAGATCAAAGATGTACTTGGAACCTTCCAGACATCTTATAAAACTTCCAGTGCAGACCGCTGTCAGAACATTAAGACCGGAGCAAATCATATCAATGGTACTGTGCTGTATCCGGGAGAAACATTTTCCACTTATGAATATGTAAGTCCTTTTACGGTGAAAAATGGATATGCCATGGCAGGTTCTTACTTAAATGGTAAGGTCGTAGACAGCCTTGGAGGCGGGATCTGTCAGGTGTCTTCGACTCTTTATAATGCGGTTCTTCAGGCAGAGCTTGAAGTGGTGGAGCGTTCCCCGCATTCCATGATGGTAAGCTATGTACAGCCATCAGCGGATGCAGCCATAGCAGGCACCTATAAAGATTTTAAATTTAAAAATTCTACAGATGCCCCTATTTATATCGAGGGTTATGCTTCCGACAGTAAACAGGTCACCTTTACCATTTATGGACAGGAGACCAGACCAAGCGGAAGAAAGATCAAATATGTGAACAAAGTACTGGAAAACACACCGGCAGTGACACAGCTGGTAGCAGACCCAGGTCAGGGAATCGGCTATTATCATGTGGAGAGCGGACATAACGGATGTAAGGCAGAGCTTTATAAAGAGGTATATGTAGACGGTGTACTCCAGAGTAGTGAGAAAGTTAACAAGAGTAATTACATGGTATCCAACCGTACCGTATATTACGGAATCAACGGAGATCCGAATATGTCTGCGAGACTGCAGCAATGTATTGCAGCAGGGGATGAGGCAGGTGCAAATGCTGTGATCGGCAGATAAGGAGTTATATGAAAGTAGGAAAGATTTCAGAGTCCGCCTTAAAGCGGTCTTATCTTAAACAACTGAAAAGTAAACGAGGTGAAGTCTTATTCGGTCCTGCCATAGGTGAGGACTGTGCAGCATTAAAGGCTGGCGAAGATGAGATCTTCGTACTTTCTTCCAATCCCGTCATCGGAACAGGCAAGATCCAGGGAGCATTGGCGATCTATTCAGCGCTTAACAATCTGGCGGCCTCCGGCGCGGAACCGATAGGAGTTATGGTTACCATGCTTTTGCCGGAAAATTTCAAAGAGAGCCGTTTAAAGGAACTGGCAGAGCAGATGGAAGAGGTTTGTGAAAGACAAAGCATCCAGATTCTGGGAGGCCATACAGAGGTTACCACAGCTGTGGCAGAACCGGTATTTTCGGTAGTATCCGTTGGAAAATGCAGGAAAGATTGTTTTCTGAAGGTACAAAATGCAAAACCAAATCAGGATATTGTCATGACGAAATGGATCGGCATGGAAGGCTCAGTAGCCATTGCAGAAAAAAGAGAGAAGGAACTTTTGGAGCGTTTTCCAAAATTCATGATTGAGAAGCTGAAACAACTGTTGCCTGAATGCTGTGTGATGAGCGAGGCTGCACTGGCCGGTAAGTCTGGCGTGAGTGCAATGCATGACATTTCATCCGGGGGCATCTATGGTGCACTTTATGAACTGTCAGAGGCAGCTGGCGTCGGACTGGAAATCGATTTAAGGGCGATTCCGATCAAACAGGAAACAGTGGAGGTCTGCGAATATCTGGGATTAAATCCTTATTATTTAAAATCCGGAGGAAGTATGCTGATGGTATGTGACCATGGACAGGAGCTTGTAAGGCTTTTGGAAAAGGAAGGGATTCCTGCCACAGTCATTGGAAGAACCACTGCGGAGCATGCAAAAGCTGTGATCAACGAAGGAGAGGTTTCCTATCTGGAACGTCCAAAAGCAGATGAATTGCTGAAAGTATAAAGGAAAGTGGATTGAGGTAGATAGATCATGAGAGAAAAGATTTTAACTTATATTGAAAAAAACAGCCGTGTAAATTTAAAGGACCTGGCAATTATCCTTGGAACAGATGAAGTAACCGTAGCAAATGAGATCGCAGATATGGAAAAGGAACAGATCATCTGTGGATATCACACACTGATCGACTGGGAAAAAACTCAGGAAGAAAAGGTGACTGCACTCATTGAAGTGAAGGTAACTCCTCAGAGAGGTCAGGGCTTTGATAAGATTGCGGAAAGACTTTACAATTATCCGGAAGTAGACTGCGTATATCTGGTATCCGGTGGCTACGACTTTATGGTTATGATCGAAGGAAAGAGCATGAGAAGCGTGGCACAGTTTGTATCCGATAAGCTTTCTCCCCAGGAATGTGTCTTAAGCACAGCAACCCATTTTATTTTGAAAAAATATAAAGATCATGGTTCTGTTATGGTTCGCAGCACCAGAGACGAAAGACAGCTGGTGACATTATGAGAAACCCATTATCACAGACCATCGTAAATATCAAGCCGTCAGGCATCCGAAAATTTTTTGATATCGTCAGTGAGATGAAAGATGCCATCTCCCTTGGAGTTGGTGAACCGGACTTTGATACTCCCTGGCATGTCAGAGATGAAGGTATTTATTCTCTGGAAAAGGGGCGTACCTTCTATACATCCAATGCAGGTCTTTCAGAATTAAAAGAAGAGATCAGCAAGTACTTAGACAGACGTATCGGTGTACATTACAATCCAAAGGATGAGATCATTGTTACGGTAGGCGGCAGTGAAGGAATCGACATTGCTATGCGTGCCATGTTAGATCCGGGGGACGAGGTTTTGATCCCTCAGCCAAGCTATGTTTCCTACGAGCCATGCTGTCTGCTGGCAGGTGGAAAACCGGTGATCATCGAATTAAAGGCAGAAAATGAGTTCCGTCTTACAAAACAGGAGCTTCTTGAAGCCATTACAGATAAGACAAAGCTTCTGGTACTGCCATTCCCGAATAACCCTACAGGGGCAATCATGGAAAAAGAAGACCTGGAAGCCATCGCGGAAGTGATCGTTGAGAAAGACATTTTTGTGCTTTCCGATGAGATCTATTCGGAGCTTTCCTATAAGGGAGACCATGTATCTATCACCAGTCTTCCGGGCATGAAGGAACGCACCATTCTCATCAATGGCTTTTCCAAGGCTTATGCCATGACAGGGTGGCGTCTTGGCTATGCCTGCGGACCAAAAGAAATCATTTCGCAGATGTTAAAGATCCATCAGTTTGCCATCATGTGTGCGCCTACCACCAGCCAGTATGCGGCTGTGGAAGCTATGAGAAACGGCGATGAAGATGTGGCAAAGATGAGAGAAGCTTATAATCAGAGAAGAAGATATCTCATGCATGCCTTTAAGGAAATGGGACTGGAATGCTTTGAGCCCTTTGGTGCATTCTATGTATTTCCATGCATTAAGGAATTTGGTATGACAAGTGAAGAGTTTGCCACCAGATTTTTAGAGGAAGAAAAGGTAGCAGTCGTTCCGGGAACTGCCTTTGGCGACTGCGGAGAAGGCTTCCTTCGTATTTCCTATGCATATTCTCTGGAAAACTTGAAGATCGCATTGGGCCGTATGGCAAACTTTGTGGAACGATTACGTCAGGAGCAGAAAAAATAAATGGCACTGAATATTGTACTTTTTGAGCCGGAGATTCCGGCAAATACAGGAAACATTGGAAGAACCTGCGTGGCTACAGGCACAAGACTTCATTTGATCGAGCCTTTGGGTTTTCGGTTAAATGAAAAGGAGATCAAACGTGCAGGGATGGATTACTGGGAGCACTTAGACGTGACCCGGTATATGAATTTTGAAGAATTTCTGGAAAAAAATCCGGGAGCAAAAATTTACATGGCTACTACAAAGGCACCCAATGTATATACAGAAGTTTCTTA
The DNA here is from genome assembly GCA_945786935.1 of uncultured Lachnoclostridium sp. Classification (GTDB taxonomy): domain Bacteria; phylum Bacillota; class Clostridia; order Lachnospirales; family Lachnospiraceae; genus HGM12587. The sequence goes on along the minus strand of CALZFY010000004.1, from coordinate 55,157 downwards.
CGAACCGGATTGTTACATCATGTTTGGTAAGGAGAGTGCCGGAATTCCGGAAGAGATCCTGGTAAAGAATAAGGAAAATTGTGTCAGAATTCCAATGTTGGACGAGATACGTTCTTTAAATTTATCCAACTCCGTGGCCATTGTGCTTTACGAGGCACTCAGGCAGAATCATTTTGACCATATGAATCTTGCAGGTCATTTGACAAAATATGAATGGTAAAAAGACTATGAAAAGAAAATTGTTGAGAAAAATTTTATGTCTGGCAATTTGTGGCTCCATGATCATGGGGCTCTTTTCTGATTCCATTTTAAATGTATTTGCGGTCAGCGAGGAAACCCAAAATGCCATTGATCAGGCTGAGGAAGAGAAAAAAAATCTGGAAAATGAACTGGAACAGCAGGAGGAGAACAAGGGAAATCTGGAAGGCGAAAAAGCCACTGCAGAGCAAAGATTGAAAAATCTGAAGGACCAGTACAAATCTATATCCTCCGATCTGGCAGCACTGGAAAAGAAGTGTCAGGAAAAAGAAGAAGAGATCACTGCAAAAACAGCGGAGCTTGAGGAAGCCATTGCCATCCAGGAGCAGCAGTACGAATATATGAAGATGCGAATCCAGTATATGTACGAAACCCCGGAAGACTCCCTGTTCGGGTTATTTTTGAAGGATTTTAGCATTGTAGAAATCTTAAACCGCGTGGATAATACCGTAAAGATCCAGGAATATGATCGTAATCAGTTGGAAGAATACACAGAAGCTGCCAATCAGATCGATTTGCAAAAGCAGGAGCTGGAGGCTGCGAAGGTAGAATTGGAAGGCCTTGTAAAAGAAGCCAAAGAACAACAGGCGAAGGTTTCCAAGCTTCAGAAGCAGACCAGTGCCACCATCAATGATTATTTGAATCAGATCGCAGCTGCAGAGGAAGGGATCGGTAATACAGAAGCTGCACTGGAGGCAAAATCCAAGGCTTTGAAGGAGCTTTATAAAAAGGCACAGGAAGAGGAAGCAGCAGAAAGAAGACGTCAGGCGGAAGAAGCAGCCAGAAGATTACAGGAAGCTTTGGCCAACGGTACCATCAAACCGGAAGATTCCGGAATCGTTTATGGCGATTTAAATCTTTCTCAGGCAGAGCTTGATATGCTGACAGCCATGATCTACTGCGAATCCAGAGGAGAGCCCTATGAAGGACAGCTGGCAGTTGGCTATGTCATCATGAACCGTGTGCGAAGTACAAAATTCCCCAATTCTTTAGAGGCTGTACTTCGTCAATCCAAGCAGTTCGAACCTGCAGGTTCCGGTCGATTCGATATTGTACTGACAGCTTACTGGGGAAACATTCCGGGAGTCATAGATACCAACGCCTGGAGTTCCTGCCAAAAGGCAGCGATGGTATGTGTCAATAGTGACAGTAATGTAGGAGAGAGCTTGTTCTTCCGTACCCATGCACCGGTACCACAGCTGGCAGAGAATTTAGAAGCTGCAGGAGTTCCGTACTGGATCATCCAGAACCACATTTTCTATTATTCATGGGTAAATTATTAGAAAACAGTTGACAAATAAAGCAAAGCGATGTATGATAATAATCGCTTTGTAGCGATGCGTGGCTCAGTTTGGTAGAGCGCTGCGTTCGGGACGCAGAGGTCGCAGGTTCGAATCCTGTCGCATCGATTCTTGGCAGGGGTGCCGGAAACCTTGATTTTATTGGGTTTCCGGTATTTTTTTGCCCTTCTGCAAAAATCAGTTTTTGCTCTAAAATGGCTTGCAGAAAAAAATGCAGAAAAAAATTTCTTAAGCAAACAATTTTGCAGAGTTTTCAGATGCAAAATTCATATCGTCATTTGTGCTGTTAAGATTTTTTTTGCTGTAGTGAGCATAGATATTCATGGTTGTCTGAATATCGGAATGCCCGAGCCAATACTGCAATGTTTTAATGTTCCATCCCCTGTTGATCGCAATGCTCGCACAAGAATGCCTAAGATTGTGTAATGTAATCTCCGGTCGTCCAAAAGCGGAAGTCGCCTTTTTAAATTGTTTAGACAGCCAGTCAGGGTCGTAACAACGTCCATCTTCATGAGTAAAAACATAACCACCGGTATTCTTGTATGTATCACCAAAATAATTCTGATAATCAATTTGCTCATTTTTTAGGTGTTGAAAGCATTTTTCGGCATTATCAAATAATAAGAGTGTACGGTAGCTTGATTTTTTATCTGAACATTCGGATAAAAAATTGAAAAGTTCCACCAGGTAGTGGATACCTTCAACAGGGAAGCAAAACTGAAAAATATAAAATCTCTGGAGGAACTGAACCGTTTATGGACAGTTTTCCTTGAGGAGTATTATCACAAAAAGCCTCATGAAGGAATCGCTGAATACTATGAAAGCCTCGGTGCAGCAGTGCCTGAAAATGGTATTACTCCGCTTCAGGAATGGAACAGGGATACCCGTCCTCTGAACTTTATCGATACCACTGTTGTTTCAGAAGCATTGGAATAATGTGGAACAATACAGAGAAGTTTATGAGCATCCATTATGGAAAAAGTATTTGCGTGATGGCGTTAAGAAGGGTCATGATGGTATGGACTATCTAGTATTTTGTGACTTTATCTCTTGCGTTCAAAATAAAACAGAAGTACCTATTGATGTATATGATATGGCAAGTTGGATGAGTATTTCTGTGCTAGCTGAGCAATCCATTTCTATGGGAGGACAGCCAGTAAGCATTCCAGATTTTACCAATGGAAAATGGATGCATAGGAAAGGTACAATAACTATGCTAAATGATTAAGATGTAAATACCCAGGTAATCGCAGAGTTCAATGAGAAAATGCTGTTGCTTTTAAAGAAGTCTGTGCGGATGAAAGGGCACTGAGCAATATAAATAAGATTTTATCAAGGCAAGGAATACTTGTTGCCATATAGTACAAGTCCCAGACAGATGGTCAATTCTTGAATCGTCTGTTTGGGACTTTCTCCCCTAATTTTTCAGGATTTTTTTCCAAAAGTTGTAAGGAATTGAAGAGTTAATCGTATTTATATCAGAGTGGTATTCATTAGATACTGGTTCTGATATCAAAAATACATTACTGTCAAATTCTTACGCTTTTTTATAATAGGAAAATCCGTCCAAATAAAAAGTGTCTGAAAAATATAACTGCAGTAATGAAAGTATTGAGCATAGGTTTGATTCGTACATTAAGCTATGCGTAAAACGTAGATGCTGGAGGGAATTTCAAAAGTACCAGAACAGGTGCAGCGCATTGTACGAGATTTCCTGGGATGCTATAGATGCCCAGGCAGGGACAATGGACTGTTACCCCAGCGACCATATGAGAGCACAGATTGACGAATTTTTCATAGAACTTGATAATCAAAAACTCAACGATTTGTTGAAAATACTTCCGAAAAGAATCAGAACTGCAGTTATTATGAAGGATATAAGAAATTTTAGACAAGAATGACTGACAAGTAAGAGGTGAAAAACCTCTTTTTTTTATGCCTTTTTTTAGCAAAACATAAAGGTTTTAAAGCGAAATGTTCTGTAGTTCCTGCAAAAGCCGGGCGATGAAAGTGACGATAAAGGTCATGCCAGCGGCAGAGAGGAACAGGATAGAAGATGAGGCATGAGGACATATCATTAGGGATCAGTATGAGAGTACCAAAAGGTGATTTCAAAATAGCGATTAGCGGATGCCTTTATTAGATACGTTGAATAATTGCTGTAAAAAATTACGTTGAATATTACAGCACGTGTTGTATAATAGTAAATAATAAAAGATGATTTAGAAGGGAGAAATCATATGCCTACTATTTTACCAGTATCAGATTTAAGGAATTATAATGAAGTCTTGAAGAATTGTCAGGTGGGAGAGCCAGTTTTTCTTACAAAGAATGGTCGAGGAAGATTTGTTGTGCTTGATATTGACGATTATGAAAGAGAACGAGCAGAAAAGAAGCTTTTAATGAAATTGCAGGAAGCAGAAGATGCTGTAAAAGATGGGGACGGATGGCTTAGTCTGGAACGATTACGTGATTATTTATAAAGTGGGAAAAGAATTTGTGGAGATTTACAGGGTGGTCAATCGGTATCAGGATATAACGAGAATTTTTAATTAGAATGAAGTGAGAAACAGAACCTAAGATAACACTCTGGTTAAATTTGGAAAATTGAACGATTTTGAAAAGAGCCGTCCATATGGGCGGATCCTGACAGAACTAACCTAACCCAATATCTGTAACGTGTTCTTTTTCATTGACGTAAATTAAAGAATCAGCCATACTAACAGTAAGTAAATAATACACTTACAATTCGAGAGGATTTGGCCATATGTTATATGAGTATTTAAATGTAATTCGTTTGATAAAAGAAAAACGGCTCTGGGATATAAATCCCGGAGCCACTTTGTCTACAGTCTGAGGGATGCGCAAAAGCCGCCTCCCTTTTGTCAGCCTTCGATAGCGATATATTTATCTTTTTTCTCTTTCACAGCTGGATTCTGTTTTGGAATCATCAGTTTCAGGATACCGTGCTTAAATTCAGCTTTGATGTCTTCTTGCGTAACAGTTTCGCCTACATAGAAGCTTCTCTGGCAGGCACCGGCATATCGCTCACGACGGATGTATTTATCGGTATTTTTTTCTTTCTCATCCTGATCTAAGCCTCTTGCAGCAGAGATGGTGAGATAACCGTGGTCAAGCTCTACAGTGATTTCCTCTTTCTTAAAGCCCGGCAAGTCAATAACCATTTCATAGGAATCATCTTTGTCCTTAATATCTGTTTTCATCAGATTTTTTGCATTGTGCCCGTAAAGTTTTTTGTTCATCTGACGTTCCATCTTCTCAAAATTCGGAAAATCAAAATAGTCATCAAATAAGCTTTCTCCTAAAATACTTGGTCCTAACATAAAACATCGCTCCTTTAAAATGATTTTGTAACGGGGATGTTCCGGGGAACGTCTGGAAGTTTTGCCTTTCGATGTTTCCTTTCCTTCGTTCAAGTATGTTTTATCACTACGAGTTAGCAGTGTCAACAGAAGAGTGCTAATGATTCTATAAAGGAATTATAAAAAAACTATTAAGCCGTGTTGGTGGCTTTTTATCTTCGGCAATCTACGAGAAACATATAGTCGTAACAATCGGAGATTGCGTATCAAATGGATAGTGTGGCAGTTTTCAAGGTGGTTTCTTGAAAGGAAAATTTGTAAACTGCATATTTATGGTATTATTGTTTGAGCGATAGCAATTCTCTTCTTTTTCTGGATACTCGTCTCATAATCGCAGAAAGTATTCATTGCAAAATTGGCATAATATTTGTAAAATAAAAGAAAAACGACATATCATACTCTGGAAAGGATGATGTATTATGGCAGTTGCTGTAAGAGAAGATTGTAAGGCTGTTATGGATGAACAGCGTTTAGAAGTTCGCAAAATGGTGCTTTCCGGTTTGGAACAGATTAAAGAAGGCAAGACCAAAGACTTCAATGAAGTGTGTGACAGACTGGAGAAGAAGTATAGGAATGCTGCAATACACAATTAAGATGAGTGGATTGGCAGAAGAAGATTTAGAGAATGCTGGTGATTATATTGCATATGTTTTGCTAAATCCCTCTGCCGCTGAGAATACAGTAAAAGGTATTCGAACGCAGGTTAATAAACTGCAATGTTTCCCAGAAAGCCATGAATTGGACGATGACCCTGTTCTTGCGGCACTGGGAGTACATAAAACATATTACAAAGAGTATAAGATATTCTATGTGATAGACCACGATACAAATACGGTTCATGTGATCAGAATACTCCATATTCTAGTAGACAGCAGAGCATGGCTGTACCGTACGTTTGATATTCCAATGTAACAGTGACACAAAGTCTTTCCAACTTCATAAATGTACTTTTCTAAAATGGCTATGTTCGGCGATGTGCAAAACATAGCCATTTGCCATGGAAGAGCCGGAGTTTACAATTCTGATTCCAAGATGGCCAACTCCTTTTTCCATCAGAGTTGTTCTAAGGGCATTGAAATCCAAGTTCACCATCCCCTTGTTATAAATGATGTTTGTAATCCCTTCGATTGTGTATTTTACTGAAAATGATATTGTTCCAGAAGATAGATTGGCAGTGTTTCTACTTTACCATCCAATCCCCCTTTGGTATTTCCCTTCAGATAAAGCAGTCTGTCCGCCTTTCCCTGATCCAGCGCTTTTTGGGCTGTGGAGACGGTTCCCTTTCCGGATTTTACTTCAACGAGATAACGTGTCTGTGAAGAGAGGCTTTGTACAATAAAATCTATTTTCCCGCCACGATAGGTAGCAAATGCCGGAGTCTCAAAAGAAATCTCCTGCGGAAAATCCTGGCGTTTCTTCAGGTTGATATATACAAAATTTTCATTAATTGTTCCGGAAATAGAACGTGGGTCAGTGCCGGTAAGTCGAAGGTAATAATTCGCCAGACCAACATCCATAAAATAGCAGCGGCTTGCAACTTTAAAATCCAGAATATCCATTTCGGTAATTTTTGCACAGAAGCCAATGATTCCTGAGAAGTATAGCCAACTGATCGCACGATTACAGGTTGCTTTGGAAATATTACTGGAGTAGTCTTTTGTGATAAGTTTCTGCAGTTCTTCACTGATACTGTCTTCAGAAAGTCCTTTTTTCTCCCTGTTTAATATTCGACAGATTGAGAAGAAAATCTGAGTAAAGACTTTTATATCCAGAATATCAGTGAAGTAGCGGATGGATTCATTGGTAAAGGTATCAATGATCTTTACAAGCTCTCCTTGTGCTTTCTGTACGTCTTTCTTTTCCAAAAAAGTTTCCACCACCTTGGGATAACCACCGACCTGACAATATAGATCATAGAATTCTTTTAGCTGATCGTGGATATCAGCTTCAGAGACTGCCTGAATCTGCAATAATCATATCAATTCCTCGTTGCAGGGTTTCTTCGTCGATTGCCCCCGTTGCTTGAGCGATTGCGCACCCTTCAGCGTCAATAAAATATGTGGTAGGAAGTGAATAAACACCATAGGTTGCAGCGGCATCCTGCTCCGTATCGTAAAATACCGGGAAAGAATAACCTTGATCTGCAATAAATGTAGATGCAGTTTCCACGGTCTCTCTGGATCCATCAGTCATATTCACAATGAGAAATTGCACTTCTTCGCCAAGATCCAGATACTTTTCGTTGAAGCCAGGCATTTCCATTTTACAGGGTCCGCACCAGCTTGCCCAGAAATTCAGGACAACGGGTTTCCCGATAAAGTCTGAAAGATGAATTTCATTCCCATCCAAATCGTAAACAGTAAAATCCGGTGCCAGGATTTTTTCTGTTTTAGTCTCTCCTGGGTGAACAGAGGAATCTTCCGTGTATTCCGTTTCCTGTGGTGTTTGTGTGGCAAGCAGATCGGGAGCCAGTTTCTGTCCAAGCTGTTTGTATAGGATTCCTGCACCAACTAAGACGAGAACAAATACAAGAATGAGAATCATTGTTTTTTTCTTATTATTCATAGAACCTCCTTAACTAAGCAGGCTTAGCAGCCGTCCAAGCGTTCCTGTTGCCATCAAAATGCCCACCAGTACCAGAAAACAGCCGCTGACAGCATTGATGACCTGGTAGTGTTTTTTGACCCAGTTGAAGGTTGACTTCAAATAGTCAAGCAGAACAGCACTGAGAAGAAAAGGAATGCCAAGTCCCAGTGAATATGCCAATAGCATCAGCATACCTTCGATTACATGACCTTGCAAAGAAGCCAGCATCAGAGCAGAGCCGAGGAATGCACCCACACAGGGTGTCCATCCCAAGGAGAATATTATGCCAAATAGTATGGCAGAGAAGAATCCCATCTCACGGTTGCTGACTGTTTTGTTACCACCCCTAAACAAATTCATATTGAAAATGCCTAGAAAATTGAGTCCAAAGAGGATTACCACCAGACCGGAAATCACATTCACTGCGCCTTTGTATTCCCGCAGGAAGCTGCCAATGGTGCCTGCCAATGCTCCCATTGCCACAAAGATTACGGTAAATCCGCTAACGAATCCCAATGCTCCTGACATGGTCTTTTTTGCGCTGCATTCTCCACCGCCTGCAAAATAGGAGATATAGATTGGAAGCATAGGAAGCAGACACGGTGAAATGAAGGTGATGATGCCTTCCAGAAAAGCTACAGCGTATTGCATGAACCGCTATCCCCCTTTTCGAAAATGCCGGACAACAGCCATTTTTTGCTTTTTTTCATCTCACATTCCTCCTGCTAAATATTCTTCTGCGTAGTGCACAGCAGTTGCTCCATCGGCGACGGCGGTTACAACCTGCCGTAATGCCTTTGTACGAACATCCCCCACGGCAAACACACCGGGGATATTTGTGCGGGTGCTTTCGTCTGCAATGATATAGCCTGACGGATCAATCTCTACCTGATTTTTCACCAATTCGCTGGAAGGCTTTCTGCCAACACTGACAAATACCCCATCGCAGGCAAGGGTACTTTCCTCTCCGGTTTTCACATTCTGAATCCGGACGCCGGTTAGATTTTCGTTATGAAGCAGAGCGACAATCTTGCTGTCCCAGAGGAATTCTACATTTTCCGTTTTCATCAAAGGCTCATGGTAGATCTTGGTTGCTTTTAAAGTATCTCTGCGGTGAACCACGATGACCTTTTTACAGATACGGGATAGGATCAGGGCATCTGCCGCAGCGGTATTTCCACCTCCTGCGATGACAACCGTTTTGTTCCGATAGAACATTCCGTCACAGGCTGCACAGTAGTGGACGCCTTTACCGATGAACTCCTGCTCGCCATCAACACCCAGCTCTCTGGGGCCTGCTCCGGTAGCCAACACGATGGTTTTTGCATACAGGGAGCCTTCACTGGTCACTGCTTTCTTCACAGAGCCGGACAGCTCCAGAGACAGAACCTCGATCAGCTTAGTTTCCACACCAAACCGTTCCGTTCCTCGCTTCATTTTTTCCCCCAGAGAGAAACCATCGATACCATCTTCGAAGCCGGGATAATTGTCGATTTGCTCGGTCAGAGCCATCTGCCCACCGGCGGACAGCTTCTCTAAAACCACAGTATCCATTCCTGCTCTGGCGGCATAAAGGGCTGCGGTATAGCCACCGGGACCGCCACCTACCACGATCATGTCATAGATGTGTTCTTCAATATTTGTTTCCTGATCCCGATGTGGCAAAGTTTCCTCAATAAAAGCCACCAGCTGCGCCCTGGATTCCGGAGCGACGATAGAGCCAAGAACCTGTCCGTTCTGATAGATTAGCAGAGTAGGGACAACTTCAATAGACTCAGCCTCAGCCAATTCCGGCTCATCATCAATGTTGACAGCGCCGAACACCAGGGTATCATGATATTCCTCGGCAACGCTCTCAAGCGCGGGAGCCAACCGGCGGCAATATCCGCACCAAGGGGCTGAAAATTCCACTAAAACGGCCTTTCCGCTGTGCACCATTTGTTCAAATTGATTTCTATTTATATTGATCACTGCCATATTGCAAACTCCTTTCCTTTGTCTAATAATGGAACGCATTGATAATTTTTTACACTATCCATTTTAGCATGGCGGATTTACGGTGTAAATCGCAAAACTGTGCCAAGTTGTGACAAAAGTGTGCCAGTGGAATGTTATGGATAAAAAAGAAATTCGTATCCAGTTCTTGACATAAATTATTTAAATTCATATAATTATCTTAGAAACAAAGAAATAAAGAAACAAGGAAAATGATTTGAATTTATTCAATCTAATATGTGTATAATATATGGAAGGAGGGCATGACGATGCCGGCAGTTGTAACGAGAGGAAACATTCCTATGGAAATGAAAAAATTGAGTATTTCATCAAAACGCCAGATTACCATTCCTCAAAAATTTTTTTCGATGCTTGGATTTGGCACTGAAGCTGAGTGTATGGTAAGGGGAAATGAGCTAGTTATTCGTCCAGCGAGAGTCAATACAGGTGGAGAATTTGCAGAGCAGATTTTAGAGGACTTGGTAGCAAAAGGGTATAGCGGAAATGATTTGATTGTCGAATTTAAAAAGGCACAGAAAAAAGTGCGTCCTGCGGTTGAAAATATGTTGATAGAAGCGGAGAAGGCAGCAAACGGAGAAACTGCTTACGAAACATACGATGATATTTTTGGCACGGAGGAGTAGCAATGACGGAGGTACGTTTTCTGCCACCTGCAGCAAAATTTATTAAAAAGATTAAAGATAAAAAATTAAAAACATTGTATCAGGAAGCAGTGGATAAAATTTGCGAAAATCATCTTGTGGGAGAAGCTAAAACGGGAGATTTATCTGGTGTGTACGGTTACGATATCTATTATAATAAAACAAATTATGAACTTGCTTATACCGTGGAATATACGGAAGAAAAGATCATTGTTGTTATTATGGCTGGAACACGCGAAAATTTTTACGATGAATTAAAACATTATATGAAGAACAAATGATTCTCAAATGTATGTGTTCCATAGACACCTCCAAAAGTATACTTGATAAAAAAATGCTATAGCCATTGGAAGTTCTACGCAAAGCGATTGCATTTATATAATGGATTTTATAAGATCCTGAATTGATGAAATTGTTGTTGATTGGTAGATGGCAGCTATGTCTGAAAAGTAAAGAAAAATGTCATGGAAACTTTATTATTTTTAGCATAGCTTTATGGATTCGACAAACTTTGGACACAATTCATTGATATAGTATGAACTGTAGCAAATACATATCAGTATTTCATTCATAACACTTGGAGGGTGAAATGCCCTCCTCTCCCTCGGAAACAACGAGTTCAATCGTTTTTATATATATCCTTTTTCTCTCTTTTTTGAAACACTGCGTAAGCAGTGTTTTTTGTGTGCAGAAGAAAGGATTGTCTACTGGTACAATGGGGGCAGGCAAGACGACAACCATAAAATTGCTTTGTGGTATGCTGGTAAATTCGTGGCTTCTTTAGAGCTTGGGTATCGTTTTGGCAGTGCTTGACCTATTGCTTATGAGAGGGGCGGAGAGAAAATTTACTTATGAGAAACTGCTGAAAAAACGATGATGCTCAAACAGTAATCTCAATCTGGTTTCCCTCAATTGCAACGATGCAGCTTTCATAATAGCCGTCTCCGGTTGTTCGTGGTCCACTGATCACCTCATAACCATCAGCTTTTAACTGTGCTGTTAATTCGTCTACCTTTTCTTTGCTTCCCACACTGAAAGCGATGTGTGCATATCCGGTACGGGCAAGTTCTTTAGGTAAATCGACCATCCCCGACTTATTCATAATTTCAAGTCTTGCACCATCTTCAAAGGAAAGGAAGTAAGAACGAAAATCTGTTTTTGGATTATGGTATCCAGTGTTCGACGTCGCATGCAAATACTTCATAAAAAAGTCCCGGGATTCTTCCAAATGGTTAACGTATAACGCAATGTGTTCGATCTTCATAGTTACCTCCGAAATTATCTTATATTTAACTTTGTGTAGCAGCATTTTTCATTAGTGGAAAGCAGTGAACGGATCACTGCTTTTCTCTATGGTAGCATAAATCTTTTACCAGTAACAACCAATTTTGTTTGCAATTTGTCAAAATATATGGGACTATGTTAATGTTCAATCCACTCTGGTAACAATCAAAAACCTAAGAAAAATTAGCTTTCCAAATGGATTTATGCACTCTATAACAACAAAGGAAACAAAATGAAAACAATTCGATTATTTTTACTTACAAGTTTATGTGTTTTTCTTCTGACGGGATGCACAGAGAAGAAACCAGCAGAAAATGAAATACTGTACGAAGAAGAATCAGAAACTATAGAAATTGAGGTTGAAGAACTACAGGAAGAACCTACGGCAGTGGAAGATCCGGTAATTGCGCAGGAACCAGAGATATCATCCGAACCGGAAGAAGTAATTGATGAACCCCATCATCTCATAGTCATCGATGCGGGTCATCAGCAGAAGGGAAATTCTGAAAAAGAGCCCATCGGACCGGGTGCAGCACAGACGAAGGCTAAGGTGGCCGGTGGTACTACAGGTGTCTCTACGGGTTTAAGGGAATATGAACTGAATCTTCAGGTAGCATTAAAGCTAGAAGAAATTTTACAGGAGCGTGGTTATGAGGTAGTCATGGTCAGAACAACCCATGAAGTTAATATCAGTAACAGGGAAAGGGCAGAGATCGCCAATGAAGCAGGGGCGGATGTACTGATTCGAATCCATGCCAATGGGGCGGAAGATTCCGGTGTTCATGGTGCCATGACCTTGTGCCAGACACCGGATAATCCATATAACGGAGAACTATACGAAAAGAGCAGAAAACTTTCCGATTGTGTGCTGGATCGTTTTGTGGAAAGCACAGGCGCCGGAAAACAGCGGGTTTGGGAAACAGACACCATGAGCGGTATTAACTGGGCAACTGTGCCGGCCACAATTATCGAAATGGGTTATATGACCAATCCTGATGAAGATGAAAAAATGGCCACGGAGGAGTATCAGATGCTGATGGCAGAGGGCATTGCCAATGGCATTGATGCGTATTTCCGATAAAAACATTGAAAAAATCAGAAATTTCTGTTATGATGAGAAAGAATTATCAAAAGATGACAGGGGCATCTTCTGATAAAGTGGTTAATTTCTGATTTATAAAAAAAGCAGGCGTGGTCGTACAGCGCCTGCTTTTTTATAATCAGGAAGTTATGTTAGCGATTGCAATGAAGGGAACAAAGCATTACTGCAGACTCCGTTCCGGCAGCAACAGAGCCTGCTAACAGCTTAAAATATTTTTTGCATCCTGTACGTATTCTTCTACGTCCTCCATGGTAATGATCTTGTCGTGGCTGTTCCATTCCGCCGGCCTTCCGATGCCAAGATTTTTTCTCATTTTCCAGTAATAATCTTCGGTTTCTTTGGAATCAAATTTTAATTCAATCATCATGAAATCCCCCTTATGAAAGTCTGACAGGGTACCCCAAAACCCCATAACGAATACCCGTTGCTCTAATATAAATATATTCCAATTAAATGAGTGCTTCAATACAAATTTTATAAATTTTACATGGATTTTTGCTGGTTACCGGAACGGAATGCACAGAAAGACAAAAAGTTCAATTGCCAGGTATATTCCCTGGAAAAGCTGTCAAAAATAACAAATGGAAAAGCCGTGGAAGAAAACATCAATGATCCTCCCTCACCTACATTGATGTTTTCCCCATGGTTTTTTTACGTCAGTTTGTCCAAAGGGTGAGACTTTCCCGGCAAAAATGTTTTCATTTTTCATGAAATTTTGCTTAAATATGGAAAATTCCTTGCAAAATCAAGGGGTTCGTGGTATGGTACATAGGTCGTTGGGATTCGTGAGGGGACGATTTCCAACCCAATCAGTACATATTGACTTAAAAAGGAGAGGAACATTATGGCAGCAAGAAAAGCAGCAGCTAAAAAGACAACTCCAGTACAGACAAAAGCAAGCGTAAAAGAAGAAACCGTTAAAGTAGAAAAGAAAACAGCAGCTGTGGAAGCAGAAGCTCCGGTAGCAGAAGCAGCTCCTGCAGCAGAAGCTGTAGAAGTAAAAGCTGAAAAGACAGAAAAGAAAGTTGCAGAAAAGAAACCGGCAGCTAAGAGAACTACAAAGAAAGCGGTTAAGACATCTTTTGTTGTACAGGCAGCAGGTAAAGAAGTTTCTATGGAAGAAACAATCGAAAGAGTAAAAGAAGCTTGGACAGCTACAGGAAACAAAGAAGCAGATTTAAAAGAAATCTCTGTTTATGTAAAACCTGAAGAAAAAGCAATTTACTATGTAGTAAACGGCGAAGTAACAGGAAGAGTAGATTTTTAATTCATGACAATAGAAAGTTCGCAGTGCGTGCTTTCTATTGTATTTGTTAGATTCTGAAAAAGACTAAGGGGACAGGTTTCTTTGGCTCATGATTACGAGTTAAGGAACCTGTCCCTTTGGCTTTTTATCAAAAATTACCAGTCCTCTTCGATTACATGAAATTCCAGATAGTCGAAAGAAATTTCCTCAATAAAGCTATCCTGGTGAAAACGGGTTTTTGCATGTCTTTGAAATTCACGGATATTCGATTCCAGCCAAATGGGTTTTCCTAAGTCGAATTCGTTGCAGATTTCATCTAATGCGTGAAAGACCTTCTGGGTTCTGGATGCATCTGAAGTATCACAGATGGTAGTGTCACGAAGCAGGTGATTATCTTTGATCAATTTTCCCCAAATACGAAACATACTTTTTCTCCTTCATATAGATATCATCGTATCTGTCCGGTAGCTTACAGATACGTAGTAAAAATCTTCTATGGTCTGTCCCTACAGTATATAGGATGAGGGGGTCCAAGTCTAGGGTGAACATGAACTTCTTAAAGTTCCGTTTCTGAAGCAAATTTGGCGTGGATTTTTGCGGGTTCCCGGAACGAAGTGCAAGGAAGCGATTGAACTACAGAGAGAAAATGCGTTATACTGTATCTATAAGATATAAAACGTATACAAAATGAATAAATACGGAGGTTCTCCATGGAAAAAATAAAAAAGCAGGACCGTTGGTTTTTTGCGGGACTTTTGGAAATTGGTCTGATTCTTTTCTGGCGTTGCTTTTACAGTGTCAATACAACAGATGAGGCATACTATATCGGTACCGTTTACCGGCTCTGGTATGGGGACGGAATGCTCTGTGATGAGTGGAACCCTACCCAGCAGATGTGCAGCTTCTGGCTGTATCCTTTTTATGCGTTGTTTCGGATGATTCTTGGATCTAATGAGGGGATGATCCTGGCATTTCGTCTGCTCTATATTGTATTTCAGCTTTTGATCAGCGGTTATCTTTACGGCAGGTTAAAAAAATATGGGCTTCCAGCATTTTTTGCCATTGGTTTTTATCTGTTAAGCACGGCATTTAATATTAACAGCTTATCCTACAATACCATGGCGAACAGCTGCCTTGTGGCACTTCTGGTAACTTTGGCAGTTTTGGAGCAGCCAAAATGGATGGATTGTATCTGGTGTGGTATCTTTGCCAGCATTGTAGTGATGGGAAACCCTTATGCGGTGTTTGCCTATGTGTTTTACGGAGCAGCCTGTGTAATCGTAAGCCTTATATCGAAAAAGACCGGAAAAAAAGCTCCGGTAGCCTGTAGCTTTGAAACATTTTTCAAAATGAGCCTCACAGCGGCTGTGGTTGCGATCCTGTTTTTAGCGTTTACGTTTCAGAATGCAACTTTAGATAGAATCATAAAAAATCTTCCCCATATCATCGGGGACCAGGAGCATGTACAAAGATGGGATGTAAAGATCTTAGATTACTTCCGGTATTTTAAAGAGCATTATCTGGTCTGTACATTGGTACCTCTGATTGCCTCGGAGGCAGCGTGTTTTGATCCCAAAAGAGTAAAACACGGGATGATCTATATGGGGGTTGTAAGCTTGTCCGTCCTTCCCTATATGATCTATCATGGTCTTATTTCTGATTATGTACCTGTCAATCTGGTGACAGTGCCGGTCTGCTTTTTGGGACAGACGGCTTATGTGGTTTCAAAAGAAAAAAATAAAAGGGTATTTTACACATGGTATCTGCCGGCACTTTTTTATCCTGTGATCGTGCAGATCACTTCCAACACAGGCCCTCTGGCTGTGTCAGCAGGATTTGTAACTGCAGGAGCAGCTTCTGCCTTTCTGGTGATTTCCTGGGCTTCCGGGCAGGAGTGGAAAGCGGCAAAATATGCTGCAGAAGGAATCCTCTTACTACAGCTTTGCATCATGCTGTTTCTTCGAATCACCTATGTATGGGCGGATGATCCGCTTCAGGATCTGACAACGAGGGTAACCAGAGGGGCAGCCAGGGGACTTTATACCTCAGAAGAAAAGGCAAGGATCTACGATGAAATGTATGATGATCTGGATGCACTAAAGATGAAAGAAGATGACGGTCTTTTGGTGGTAGGCTCAGAACCGCTGTTATATCTTTATGCCGACAGACAGGTGGCATCTTATTCTACCTGGCAGGTTTATACCAATGAGACCAGACTTTACCGTTATTATGAGATCCATGAAGGGGAGGGGAAATTTCCAAGTGTTGTTTACTGTGTAGATGCGGATGAAACGATTTTTGATTCCATTTTGGTGGACCGGCTTTTACTGCCTATGGGATATGAGTGGAAGCAGCTGCAGCATGGAATTGCATTTTATTCCGAAAGATAGAACAAACAACCCCATAAAATGAGGAGTGCCCCGACATCCTTTCGGATGCCGAGGCTATTATGAAAAAACTTATCTAATACTCTTGTTTCGTTATCTTTAGTATAGGTGCATCATATGAACAAAGTATGAACAAAGTGTGAATATATTGTGAAAATGTACAAAAAGTTGAGAAAAAATAAAAAACATTAGTTTAAAATGCACAAAAAATATACAAGATGATGTGGTTGTAAAAAAAATAATGAAATGTTAATATAAAAGCAGTATGGAAACTGTTCAAAAAAGTTGTGGGTAGATCCCACGGAACAGGGATAAAGAGGGAAAGAATCATGAGTAAAGAGAAGAAAAGACCGATTTACGTCGTTGGACACAGAAATCCTGACACAGACTCTATCTGTTCTGCTATTGCATATGCAAATTTAAAAAGAATACTTGACGGAGAAGAGCAGCCTTATATTGCGGGAAGAGCCGGTGCGATCAACCCGGAAACAGAATTTGTATTAAACAAATTCCATGCGGAGGTACCTCAATTTATTGCTCATGTTATGACTCAGGTAAGAGACATGGAAATCCGCCAGACAAAGGGAGTTCCGGGAAGCATGTCTTTGAAGCGTGCCTGGGAGATGATGAGGGACCTGGGGGTTGTCACACTTCCGATTACAGAAGACCGAAAATTAAAAGGACTCATTACCATTGAAGATATTGCCACAGCCTATATGGAGGTGTATGACAATAAGATGCTCTCCACAGCAAAATCTTCCTATAAGAACATTTTGGATACCTTGGACGGAACCATGGTCATCGGAAATGAAGAGGAATATTTTGAAAGAGGCGAAGTGATCATTGCTACAGCGAATCCGGATCTTTTGGAGGACTACATACATGAAGGCGACATGGTCGTGCTTGGAAACCGCTATGAATCCCAGCTGTGTGCCATTGAGATGAATGCAGGATGTATTATTGTGTGTATGGGCTCCAAGGTATCTCTTACCATCAGAAAGATGGCGGATGAACATGGATGTCACGTGATTTCCACACCTTATGATACCTTTACTGTGGCCAGACTTTTGAATCAGAGTATGCCGATTTCTTATTTTATGAAATCGGAAAATCTCATAACCTTCAACATTAAGGAAAGAACCCGTGATATCCAGGAGATCATGGGTAAAAAGCGCTATCGTGATTTCCCGGTACTGGATACGGAAGATAATTATGTGGGTATGATTTCCAGACGTAACCTCATCAATGCCAAGAAGAAGCAGATGATCCTGGTGGACCACAATGAAGTATCTCAGGCAGTGGAAGGAATTGATACTGCAGATATTCTGGAGATTATTGACCATCACAGACTGGGGTCTTTGGAGACTATGTCACCGGTGTATTTCAGAAATGAACCGGTAGGCTGTACAGCCACCATTATTTACCGTATGTATAATGAAAATCATGTGGAGATCAGTCCGCAGATTGCAGGTCTTTTATGCTCTGCAATCATTTCGGATACGCTGGTGTTCCGTTCACCCACCTGTACTGCCCTGGACCGCGGGGCCGCAGAGCGTCTGGCAGAAATTGCAGGAATCAACATTGAAGAGTACGCAAAGGAAATGTTCTCCGCAGGAAGTGATCTTGGAAGCAAACGTGCAGAGGAGATCTTCTATCAGGACTTCAAGAAGTTCAATACAGGCGAGGTTGCCTTTGGCGTGGGTCAGATCAATTCCATGAGTGCAGAGGAGCTGGTGGAGATCAGAGAAAAGCTGCTTCCGTTTATGGAAAAGGCAGATACCGGAGTGGAAAATATCTTCTTTATGCTGACCAATATTATGGAAGAAACGTCAGAGATCCTTTTCTTTGGAAAAGGTGCAAAGAAACTGCTGGAAGATGCCTGTCTGTTAAAGCCGGAAAATATGATCGATGAGCACAGATGTATCTTAAAGAATGTGGTTTCCCGAAAGAAACAGGTGGTGCCTGCAATCGTAGGTTCCCTGCAGCAATAGTTTTTAGAGGTGATGTATGGCAAAAATAGAGTGGAAACCGGGAAATATGGTGTATCCCCTGCCGGCTGTAATGGTCAGCTGCGGAGATATGGATAAAGAAAGCAATATTATAACTGTGGCATGGACAGGAACTGTTTGTACCAATCCGCCTATGGCATATATTTCCGTGAGACCGGAAAGACATTCTTATGATATGATTCGTAAGAGCGGAGAATTTGTCATCAACCTGACTACCAAGGAGCTTTGCTTTGCCACTGATTTTTGCGGGGTACGCTCCGGCAGAGATGTGGACAAATTTGCAGAGCTGAATCTGACCAGGGAGAAGGCGTCCTATGTGTCCGCTCCTATGATCGGGGAAAGTCCTGTGAACATTGAATGTAAGGTGACAGAAGTCAAAGAGCTTGGCTCCCACCATATGTTTCTGGCAGATGTGGTAGCAGTTCATGTGGATGATGCCTATCTAAATGAAAAACAGAAATTTGAATTGGGAAAGGCAGAGCCTTTGTGTTATTCCCATGGGGAATATTATCAGCTGGGAGAACTGCTCGGTACCTTTGGATACAGCGTAAAAAAGAAGAAAACTTATGAAAATACTAAGAACAAAAAAAGCAAAACTTAATTTCGTCATTGCTGCCGTGGTCAGCTGTTTTGGAATGATGCTGGTGACACCGATCATCGGCGAGCAGTTCGGAATGGCCAACAGCTTTTCGGACATTTATCTGGATGGGGAGTGCATCGGTTCTATTAAAGACCCTGCCAATGTGGAAGATCTGATGCTGGAGGCCAGGCTTCAGATAGCCAAAGAAAGCAGAAAGATGGTACTTTCCGAGGCGGACTGTTATTACACACCGGTAAAGGGTGCGTTTGCAAAGTCCATGTCCGAGGAGGAGCTTTATGACATTCTTTATGAACATCTGAAAAATGCTACGGTAGATATCCAGCGTGCCTACATGATGAAGATTGGCACCTATACTGTTTACCTCGATACCATTAAGGATATTTATACAGTACTGGAACAGGCGAAGGAAAAGTATGATCCTGACAACCGTTTTCAGGTAAATATCGTGGCAGATAATGAGCGCGAGATCAATATGTATACTGCAGAGCTCATTTCCTCTGATGTAAAGGTTCAGGAAGTGGAAAATGTGGGAGTCAGAATTTCCCAGCTGGAGCTTACGGATGTGTTGAAAGACAGGGAGGAAGAGCCGGAGGAACCGGAAGAACCGGAAGAGACTCCTCCGGAAGAGCCGACGGAACCTGCGAATGAGGAAGAACCGGTCGCATCCGGGGATGGATTACAGGGAATGTATTTTGGAGAAAAGGTGGAAATTACGGAAGCCTATGTATCCAAGAGTCTGATCACACCGGCAGAGGAAGCGGCAGATCAGATCACCAAGGACAGCCAGAAAAATGAGATCTATGAGGTAAAGGCAGGAGATACATTATCTACCATTGCAAACAGCCATGGATTATATGTAAAAGATGTTCTTGCCCTAAACAGCGGACTTACCCAAAACACCATGCTTCACGTGGGAGATGAAATCATTATTACGGTTCCTCAGCCGGAGCTTACCGTAATGACAGTGGAACAGTCCACCTATGAGGAAGCATATTATGGGGAAGTACAGTATGTATATAATGACAGCTGGTATACCACCAAGAGTGTTGTTCTTCAGGAGGAGGAAGCCGGTTACCATCAGGTGACTGCTCTGGTCACCAAACAAAATGGTGCGGAAGTGAACCGGGACATCATTGATGAAGAGGTTTTAAGCGAACCGGTATGCAAGATCGTAGAGGTAGGTACGCAGACACCGCCAACCTATATCAAACCGTTATCCGGAGGACGACAGACTTCGGGCTTTGGACGCCGTAAGGCACCAACTAAGGGAGCCAGCACAAACCATAGAGCCATTGACTGGGCAACTCCAACCGGTACGGCAATCTGGGCATCCAGTGGCGGAACGGTTACCGTAGCAGGATGGCAAAGCGGCTATGGGTATGTTGTTTATATTAATCACCCGGATGGCAATCAGACAAGGTATGGTCACCTGAGTAAGATTCTGGTATCGGTAGGTCAGCAGGTAAAACAGGGACAGAAAATTGCACTCAGCGGTAATACAGGCCGAAGTACCGGACCTCATCTTCACTTTGAACTTCGTGTCAACGGAACCCCGGTGAACCCTTATAATTACATCAAATAAGTAAAAATATACAAACAGCCCCGTATTTGCCGGGGCTGTTTTTTTAAATGCTGACAATTGCAATTTTCGCTTGTTATGATATAATGGACTATGTATAGGTGGGCGTGTGCCCGGTAGTATATGTATGAGGTAGAATTGTGGAACAATATATTATAAAGGGTGGACATCCGTTGGTAGGAGAGGTCGAGATCGGCGGTGCGAAAAACGCGGCACTGGCCATTATTGCGGCAGCTATTATGACGGATGAGACAGTAATTATAGAAAATCTTCCGGACGTTCGGGATATTAATGTATTATTGGAAGCTATGGAAGAGATCGGAGCCAATGTGATTCGGGTGGACAGACATACCGCAAGGATCAATGGCGGCAAGATCGGTGCTCATAGCGTTGATTATGAATTTATTAAAAAGATCCGTGCATCCTATTATTTACTGGGTGCATTGCTTGGAAAATATAAAGAGGCTTCCGTGCCGCTTCCGGGAGGCTGTAATATCGGAAGCAGGCCCATTGACCAGCATCTGAAAGGCTTTCGTGCTTTAGGGGCAAAGGTGGAGATCGAGGGCGGATTTATTAATGCCAGGGCAGAGAATCTTCATGGAGCTCATATTTATCTGGATATGGAAAGTGTGGGAGCCACCATCAATATTATGATGGCAGCATCCATGGCAGAAGGAAATACAGTCATTGAAAATGTGGCTAAGGAGCCTCATGTAGTAGATGTGGCAAACTTCTTAAACAGTATGGGAGCAAATATTAAGGGTGCGGGTACTGATGTGATCCGCATCAAAGGTGTGAAGCAGCTTCACCGAACAGAGTATTCCATCATTCCGGATCAGATCGAGGCAGGTACCTTTATGTTTGCTGCAGCAGCTACAAAAGGAGATGTTCTGGTGAAGAATGTAATTCCGAAACATATGGAGGCAGCCAGTGCCAAGATTTTGGAAATGGGCTGCATTGTAGAGGAATACGATGATTCTATCCGGGTCATCGGCCGTTCTCCATTAAAACCAACACGAGTCAAAACATTGCCATATCCCGGATTTCCAACGGATATGCAGCCTCAGATTGCGGCAACGCTGGCTCTTGCAGACGGCACCAGCACGGTGACAGAGAGTATCTTTGAGAACCGTTTTAAATATGTGGATGAGCTTGCCAGAATGGGAGCAAACATTAAGGTGGAAGGAAACCGCGCGGTGGTGATGGGCGTTGAAAAGCTCACCGGTGCCCGGGTAAATGCTCCGGATTTAAGAGCAGGTGCGGCACTTGTGATCGCAGGACTTGCGGCAGAGGGAATCACCATCATTGATGACATTCATTATGTGCAGCGAGGCTATGAGAGATTTGAAGAAAAGATGCAGGGACTTGGTGCAAAAATGGAGCGAGTCTGTTCCGAAAAGGAGCTTCAGCTTTTCAAATATCGTGAAGGCTAATATAAAAATCTATGCCCTTGGCAGAAATGACCTGCCGGGGCATTCGTTATGAAAAAACAGACAGAGAGGGAAAACACATGAAAGAATTAGCAAAAACCTATGACCCGAAGGGGATGGAAGACCGTATTTATAAAAACTGGCTGGATAAAAAATATTTCCATGCAGAAGTAGACAGAAGTAAAAAGCCATTTACCATTGTGATGCCGCCGCCAAACATTACTGGAAAGCTTCATATGGGACATGCCCTGGACAACACCATGCAGGACATCCTCATTCGTTATAAAAGAATGCAGGGATACAATGCTCTCTGGGTTCCGGGAACTGACCATGCAAGTATTTCCACAGAAGTTAAGGTTATCAATAAATTAAAAGAA
Organism: uncultured Lachnoclostridium sp.; assembly: GCA_945786935.1. Taxonomy (GTDB): domain Bacteria; phylum Bacillota; class Clostridia; order Lachnospirales; family Lachnospiraceae; genus HGM12587. Next base: position 32,957 of record CALZFY010000004.1, on the reverse strand, counting down.
GAAGGAATTGATAAAAATGAGCTGGGACGCGAAGGCTTCTTAAAGCGTACCTGGGAGTGGCGTGAAGAGTACGGTCACACCATCGTAGAGCAGTTAAAGAAGATCGGCTCTTCCTGTGACTGGGACAGAGAAAGATTTACCATGGATGAAGGCTGCTCTGAAGCAGTTTTGGAAGTATTCTGCCGTCTTTACGAAAAAGGATATATTTACAAGGGATCCAGAATCATCAACTGGTGTCCGGTATGCCAGACTTCTATTTCAGATGCAGAGGTTGAGCATGAGGAACAGGCAGGACATTTCTGGCACATCAACTATCCGATCAAGGATTCTGATGAATTTGTAGAGATCGCTACCACACGTCCGGAGACTATGCTGGGAGACACTGCACTGGCAGTAAACCCGGACGATGAAAGATATCAGGGAATTATTGGAAAGACAGTTATCGTACCACTTATTGGCAGAGAGATTCCTGTTATTGCAGACTCTTATGTTGATAAAGAGTTCGGTACCGGTGTTGTAAAGATCACACCGGCCCATGACCCGAATGACTTTGAAGTAGGTAAAAGACATGACCTGCCGGAGATCAACATCTTAAATGATGATGCTACCATCAATGAAAATGGCGGAAAATATGCAGGAATGGACCGCTACGAAGCCCGTAAGCTTATGGTAAAAGAGCTGGAAGAATTGGGACTTCTTGTAAAGGTTGAAGAGCATGTACACAATGTAGGTACTCATGACCGCTGCGGTACAACCATTGAACCAATGATCAAACAGCAGTGGTTTGTCAAGATGGAAGAAATGGCAAAGCCTGCCATTGGAGCAGTAAAAAATGGCGATCTGACCTTTGTACCGGAAAGATTTGATAAGACTTATTTACACTGGCTGGAAAATATCCGTGACTGGTGTATTTCCAGACAGCTTTGGTGGGGACACAGAATCCCTGCATACTACTGTGACGAATGCGGTGAGATCGTTGTTTCCAAAACAGCACCGGAGGCTTGTCCGAAGTGCGGATGCAAACACCTGACACAGGATCCGGATACATTAGACACCTGGTTTTCTTCCGCATTATGGCCATTCTCAACCCTTGGCTGGCCAAAAAAGACAGAAGAACTTGATTACTTCTATCCGACAGATGTGCTTGTAACAGGATATGACATTATCTTCTTCTGGGTTATCCGTATGGTATTCTCCGGATATGAGCAGACCGGAAAGAGCCCATTCCATCACGTACTGATCCATGGTCTGGTTCGTGACTCCTTAGGACGTAAGATGAGTAAGTCCTTAGGAAACGGTATCGACCCGCTGGAAATCATTGACCAGTATGGTGCAGATGCCCTGCGTCTGACACTGATCACAGGAAATGCACCGGGAAATGATATGCGTTTCTATATGGAAAGAGTGGAATCTTCCAGAAACTTTGCAAACAAGATCTGGAATGCATCCCGTTTCATCATGATGAACGAAGAAAGTGCTAAAGTACCGGAAACACTCGACCTTAATCTGTTAACAGGTGCAGATAAATGGATCTTATCCAAGGTAAACAAGCTTGCAAAAGAAGTGACTGCAAATATGGATAAGTTCGAGCTGGGTATTGCTGTGCAGAAGATCTATGACTTCATCTGGGAAGAATTCTGTGACTGGTATATCGAGATGGTGAAACCACGTCTCTACAACGATGCGGATGAGACAAAACAGGCAGCACTCTGGACCTTAAAGACAGTTCTGATCAATGCATTGAAACTGTTACATCCCTATATGCCATTTATTACAGAAGAAATTTTCTGTAATCTGTGCGATGAAGAATCCATTATGATCTCTTCCTGGCCGGAATATAACGTGGAATGGGACTTTGCAGAGGACGAATTTGCGGTTGAGACCATCAAGGAAGCAGTTCGTGCCATCCGTAATGTCCGTTCCGGTATGAATGTACCGCCAAGCAAAAAAGCAAAGGTATATGTAGTATCCGAAAACGAAAAATTAAGAAAGATTTTCGAAAATAGTCACATTTTCTTCGGAAGTTTGGGATATGCTAGTGAAGTTACCGTACAGAGCGACAAGACAGGCATTGCTGAAGATGCAGTATCTGCAATGATCCCGGAAGTTGAGATCTGTATGCCGTTTGCGGAGCTTGTAGATATTGAGAAGGAAATTGAAAGACTTCAGAAAGAAGAAGTTCGTCTTACCAAAGAGCTTGCCCGTGTAAACGGAATGCTCAGTAACGAGAAATTCGTAAGCAAGGCTCCACAGAGTAAGATTGACGAGGAAAAAGAAAAGCTTGCAAAATATACTCAGATGATGGAGCAGGTTAAGTTAAGACTTTCTCAGCTGGCATAGAGGATGCACACGCCATTGCGTGATTCACTATGAGGAGACTATATGAAAGAAAAATTAAGAATGGCGGCAGAGAGAATCTCTGCCCCTTTCAAAAAGATAGGAAATATTGTAAAGAAACCATTTGAAGCTTTCTATGAAAAGCATCAGACAGGAATAGGAAAGGCCGTTGTTGTATTAAATAAATATTCACTGGTCTTTCATGCATTGTGGGCAATGCTTCTGGAACTGATGATCGAATCTTTCTCCAGACATTCCCTGGTAAAGGGCTTTTTATTTATGACAGGAAGTCCTCTTGTATTTTTGTACAATGCACTGTTGATCTTTATGACCCTGATGATCGTATATCTGGTCAGAAGAAGGTTTGTTCTTCGCCTGACCATTTCTGCCATCTGGCTTTATGGCGGATATATGAACGGCACAGTATTAAGCAACCGTGTCACACCCTTTACCGCCCAGGATATTAAGCTTTTGGAGGACCTGGCAGATATTCTGGACAAGTACATGTCACCGGATAAGCTTCTGATGAATGTAATTCTTGTAGTAGCTGTCATTGTGATACTTTACCTGTTCTGGAAAAAAGGACCAAAATTTCAGGGAAAGATCAATTATGTAAGGAATATCGCAGGGATTGCGGCAGTGATCGCTCTTTTTGCAGGCTGTACAGTGCTTGGATTAGAACACAGAGTGCTCTCCTCTTATTTTGGAAATATTGCCTTTGCTTATGAAGATTACGGTTTTCCTTACTGCTTTAGCTGTACCTTAGTGGGTACCGGTATCAATAAGCCCTATGGATACAATAAAGAATCCATTGAGGAGCTGACAGACTGGGAGGAAGAAGTTCCCAAGGAGCTTCCGAACATTATTTTTGTGCAGCTGGAATCCTTCTTCGACGTTTCCACGGTAGAATATTTGAAATGTTCCGAGGATCCGATTCCGTATTTCCATTCTCTTATGGAAAATTATTCTTCCGGTGCTTTCAAGGTACCATCGGTGGGAGCCGGAACTGCCAATACAGAATTTGAAACTATTTCCGGTATGAACATGCGGTATTTCGGACCGGGAGAATATCCGCATAAAACCATTTTAAAGAAAACGACCTGCGACAGTGTGCCCTATGCTTTAAAAGAGATTGGCTACAACACTCATGCGATTCACAATAATAAAGCAACCTTTTACAGCCGCGTGGATGTATTCCCGGACCTTGGATTTGAAACCTATACTACCAAGGAATATATGGATATCAGTAATCAGACACCTACAGGCTGGCTCAAGGATGAGGTTCTGGTACAAAGTGTGCTTGACTGTATGGAGTCCACGGAAGGTCAGGATTATATCTTTACCATTTCTGTACAGGGACACGGAGATTATCCGAAGAAAAAAATTCTGGAGGATCCGGTGATTACAGTCAGCGGTTCTCCTACAAAGTCAAAAAACAACCAGTGGGAATATTATGTAAATCAGATTCATGAAATGGATCAGTTTGTGGAGGACCTCATTACAGCAGTGGATGCCACCGGAGAGGACAGTGTCATTGTATTTTACGGGGACCATCTCCCTACCATGGACCTGACAGAAGAGGATGTGACAAACAGATATCTGTTTGATACCTCTTATGTGATCTGGGATAACATTGGCCTTCCAAAGAAGGATCAGACCCTTTGCGCATATCAGATCGGGGCAGAGGTGTTAGATCAGCTTGGAATTCACACCGGCACCATGGTCCAGTATCATCAGAATCGCAGGGGTACCAGAGATTACCAGTATGATATGCAGACCCTGCAGTATGACCTTCTCTACGGAAAGGGCTATGGCTACGGGGAAGAGGGCTTTCATGAGCCAGCAGAAATGACCATGGGCATTATTGACCAGGTGATTTCCAGGGTAGTTCAGATCGATGATAAGGTCTATATTTTTGGTGAGAACTTTACGACACAGAGTAAGGTTTATGTGAATGGTGATTTTTACTCCACCGGATACATCAACGATCATCTCATTCGTGTGAAGGATCTGATACTGGAAGAGGGAGACGAAGTAGGTATCAAGCAGCTGGCACCAAACAAAAGAGTGCTCAGTGAGGAGATGTCCGTTACTTATCATATTTCGACACCATAAAAGGATTGATTTTTTAGGAAATCCCAGTTATCATAAACAAAATGGCTACTGGAATGGAGTGAACGAAGGTAATGATTAATTTTGAAGAAGAACTGAAGAAATTCTATCCAAGTCTGGAAGTAGAACAGATTGAAGATAATATTCATAATAAGAACCTTACCGATCTGGTGGATCTTATGGAACAGATGATGAAAGAATCAAAGGAACATCGTTAGGAGCAGGCTGCAGATGAAATGTTATAAATGTGGGGCAACTCTGACAGACAGCAGTTTTTGCAATAACTGCGGTACGGATGTAAAAGTCTATAAAAAACTGATCTCTGCTTCCAATGCCTTTTATAATCAGGGTTTGGAAAAGGCGCAGGTGCGGGATCTGTCCGGTGCAAGGGATGACCTTAAGAACAGCTTAAGAGTATATAAAAGAAATATTCCGGCAAGAAATCTTCTGGGTCTTGTGTACTTTGAAATGGGTGATGTGGTAGCTGCCCTTTCCGAGTGGATCGTCAGCAAGAATTACCAGCCGGAGGATAATGTTGCAGATAAATATATCGAAGCAGTGCAGAACAATTCCGGTAAGCTGGATGCTTTAAATGTAGCATTGAAAAAATATAATCAGGCACTTTTGTATGCCCGTCAGGGAAGCTATGACCTGGCGATCATCCAGTTGAAGAAGGTTCTTTCCATTCATGATAAATTTGTGGCAGCACATCTTTTGCTTGCCCTGGTATCCATTGAAACCAATCAGATTGAACTGGCCAGAAAAGAATTGAAAAAGGTGCTGCATATTGACCGGGGAAATGTTCTGGCACTGAATTATTTTAAGGAGACAGACCTCCTTCGTGGAAAGAGTGCAGATAAAAAGTCTTCCAGAATCAGTAAGGATGCAGTTTCCTATACAAGCGGAAATGAGACGATCATTCAGCCGAAAGCTGTTTCCGAAAGCAGCGGCAGAAATGTAGTACTGGATATTCTTTTAGGTCTCATTATTGGAATGGCAGTCTGCTGGTTTGTCTTTGCACCGGCAAAGATTCGTTCTGCCAATAACCAGGTAAATCAGCAGGTCATTGAATATAGTGACGAGCTGGAAACGATGAAGGCCTCTATTGATAAGATGACCGGTGATTTAAACATTGCCAAACAGGAGGCGGAACTGTTCCGCACCCAGGCCGGTACGGCTGCAGCCAAGTCAGAGAGCTATGATGCATTGTTTGCGGCTAAGGAGCTGGCAGACGCACAAAAATATGAAGAGGCTGCAAAGAACCTTAAGAAAGTAAATCAGGATGTTCTCGCAGAGGGTGCAAAGGAAATTTACGCGGAAATTCAGGTAAAGATCAATTCTACTGTCGTAGAACAGCTTTATGATCAAGGCGTGAAGAATTTTAATGAAGGTAAATTCGAAGAAGCAAAGAATGCTCTTACACAGGTAGTGGAAATCAACCCGGATCATGACTATGCCCAGTATTATCTGGCACGAAGTTATGAACGTCTGGGGGATGTGGTAAATGCAAAGCTCCATTATCAGAAGGTAGTAGAGCTCCTGCCTGAAACGACCCAGAGAGCAAAAACAGCAAAAGCATATTTAAATGCAAACCCATAAAACAGAAGAGAAACCTAAAAATATAGGAGACTGTGCAGATTGCACAGTCTCCTTTTTGTCATAAAAAAGGAGGGAAAGAAATTGGAACAGCTGGTGAAAAAGAAAGATGGAACCCTGTGTGTAAAGGTTCCGGCAGAGGTGGATCACTGCTTCAGCGATGAGATGAGAGATCTCATCGACCGTACATTACAGACAGAGGAGATCAAAGTACTGGAATTTGATTTTGCGGCCACGGAATTTATGGACAGTTCCGGTATCGGTCTTTTAATGGGCAGGTATAAACTGATGAGGGCACTGGGGGGAGAAGTGAAAATTACCCATCCGGGAGAGAGAATCAAAAAAATACTGATCTTATGTGGAATCCATAAAATTATCTCAATAGAAGGAGTTTAAGTATGAAACAGGAAATGAGACTGGAAATAGACAGCATTCCATCCAATGAATCCTTTGCCAGAGTGGTGGTGGCAGCATTTCTGACCAGATTAAATCCCACCATGGAAGAAATAGCAGATATTAAAACTGCAATTTCAGAGGCTGTGACCAATGCGATTATTCACGGATATCAAAATGAAGTACATAAAATCATCATTGGAGCATCCTTAGAGGGGGAGAAGCTTACTGTGTGGGTACAGGATTTCGGTGTTGGAATTGAAAATGTCAAAAAAGCCATGGAACCTTTATATACCACCAGGAGAGATCTGGAACGTTCCGGCATGGGTTTTGTATTTATGGAGGCATTTATGGATACCGTTTCAGTGGAATCAAAACCGGGGGAAGGAACGCTGGTGACTATGACAAAGAAAATCGGCAGACGCTATGAAAAGCAGGAATAGAGTATGGAGCAGACCTTTGAACTTATCAGACAGTCACAGACGGGAGATAAACATGCAAAGGAACAGCTGATCCTTATGCATTCCGGTTTGATCTGGAATGTGGTAAGACGATTTACAGGAAGAGGATATGAAACGGAGGATCTGTATCAGATTGGAGCCATTGGTCTGATGCGTGCCATTGATAAATTTGACTTTTCTTTTGATGTAAAGTTTTCAACCTATGCGGTGCCTCTCATTACAGGGGAGATCAAGCGGTTTTTAAGAGACGACGGTATGATCAAGGTTAGTCGGGGCTTGAAGGAAAATCAATGGAAAATAAAGAGAACCATGGAGGAAATCAGAAGCAAAAGCGGCCACGAGCCTACGGTGGAGGAACTTTCGGAAATACTTTCCATGGAGCCGGAGGAAATCATGCTGTCTATGGAGGCTATAGTGGAGGTGGAATCTATTGACCAGAGTATTTATAACGGGGAAGGAAAGGAAATTGCCTTAAAGGACCGGATCGCCTGTGAAAAAAATGAAGAGGAGGAACTGACAGACCGTTTATTTTTACAGCAGCTTTTGGATACGTTAGAGCCAAGGGACCAAAAACTCATCACCTTGCGGTATTTTGAAAATAAAACACAAAATCAGGTGGCAGAGCTTTTGGGTATCAGTCAGGTACAGGTCAGCAGACTGGAAAAAAAGATTTTAAGACAGATGAAAGAGCTTGCATAAGATTTGTAAGATTCCCAATACTACCTTATAAAGGCTGCAATGGGCAGTAGGAAAAGGAGAAGGAATCCTATGAGAAAAAGTTATTTCTATACTGTATTGGCAGTGATCATCTCATTCCTGTTTTTGGCAGGGTATTATCTCTATCTGGAGTATCGTCCGGCAGAATATAAAAACGGAACTTTTGTGGAAGCGCTTCCTGATTCTTTCGAGGAAGTGAGGGAGTTTGCTTCATGAGTAAAATATTATATATCAAGATCGAGCAATGTATCCAGGTGAAGGAACAGTCTGTAAAAATCGGAGATGTGGCTGCCATGGAATGTACCGACCAGACGGTAGTAAACCGTTTAAAGACAGAGAAACTCTTAAAGATCGACGATAACAGAAAAAAGAGGACTGTGGTCTCTACCATGCTGGTGATTCAAAAGATTCATGAGATCTACCCGGAGCTTGAGGTGCAAAGCATAGGGGAAAGTGATTTTATCCTGCAGCTTCCACCTGAGAAAAAATCCAGGATCGTGGAGGGAATCAAGGTATCGCTGGTATGCATCGTTTCTTTTTTCGGTTCTGTATTTGCCATGATGACCTTTAATGAGGATGTAAGTACTTTAGACAGTTTTCGAAAGGTTTATACCTGGGTCATGGGGCAGCCGCCCCAGGGAGCTACCCTGCTGGAATTGTGTTACTCCATAGGTGTCAGTGTAGGGATCATTGTCTTTTTTAACCACTTTGGTCAAAAAAGACTTACCAAGGAACCTTCTCCGGTGGAGGTGGAGATGTCTGATTATGACAAGCAGGTCTATACCACCCTCATACAGCATGCCGGAAGAAAGGGGCTTCAAAAGGATGTGGATTAAATATGTACTGTTAGCCCTTTTCGGACTGGGAGCCGGATTTTCCATTGCCGGCGGACTGGTGGCACTGCTTATTGCACTGGGGATTATTTCCAGGTTTGCACACCAGACCTGCACAGGTACTTTTCTATGGCTTTATGAAACCGCCGTGACTTTAGGCGGAATTTTTGGAACCATGTGGTATTTATACGAGTGGAAACTTCCCATTGGACAATTAGGACTTATACTCTATGGAAGCAGTGCAGGAATTTTTGTGGGAGCCTGGGCCATGGCATTGACAGAGATCATTGATACCATTCCTATTTTTATGAGACGTATTTATCTGAAAAAAGGGCTGGTAGCCATTGTCTGGTCTCTGGCCATCGGACATACTTTGGGGTCTTTACTGCATGGATATCTTTGGGGATAAAAGGAGGAATCAGGATGAATCAAAAGCAACAGGAATATGATAAAAAAGTGAAACAGTACACACCTACCCACAGTCTTCCTAAGGAAATGGCAAAAGCATTTCTGGTGGGAGGCATCATCTGTGTACTGGGACAGGCTATTATGAACGGATGCAGCTTTTATGGTCTTAATAAGGATGATGCAGGTGCTGTGTGCAGTGTTTTGCTGGTACTTCTAAGCGTCCTGTTAACAGGCTTTAATATTTATCCTTCCATTGCGAAATTCGGTGGAGCAGGAGCTTTGGTACCCATTACAGGGTTTGCAAATTCCGTGGCGGCACCTGCCATAGAATTCCAAAAGGAAGGACAGGTTTTTGGCATCGGCTGTAAGATCTTTACCATTGCAGGTCCGGTCATTTTATACGGCATCTTTACAAGCTGGGTATTGGGTGTGATCTACTGGCTAAGCAGTATGATTGGCTGACAAAAAATGCCTCCTCTGTGAATTACCACAGGCGAGGCATTTTTTCATCATATCAGGAAGGCAGCAGGCAGTCAGGCGTGTTCCAGTACCACACCATGGCAGATGCCGGGGATACTTTGTCCTTCATTAAAGCTGACGGTGGATAAAAGAGCGCCGGTGGGCAGAAATAAGATCCGACGAAGCTCTCCCTTTTCCAGTTTTGGGAGGAGATATCCTGCCAGCGTTACTGCACTGCATCCGCATCCGGAACCACCGGAATGGGTATCCTGGGTCCGGTCATCAAAGATTGCAATTCCGCAGTCAAAATACCGGTCTGTCAGGTCATAGCCCTTTTCCTTTAAAAGATCCATAAGAAGCTCCCGGCCGACCACGCCTAAATCTCCGGTAACGACAAGATCATAATCCTCAGGCTTTCGCCCAAAATCCTGAAAGTGGCAAAACAGCGTATCCGCAGCAGCCGGAGCCATGGCAGCTCCCATGTTCATGGAATCTTTTACACCGTAATCCACCATTTTTCCGGTGGTGATGCCACTGATCTTTACTCTGCCTTTATGACCGATCACAAAGGCTCCGCTGCCGGTGACAGTCCAGGTTGTGGATAAAGGCCGTTGGCTTGCGTACTCCAGTGGATAACGAAACTGTTTTTCTGCACTTGCAAAGTGAGAAGAGGTCACCGCAAGACAGTGGTCAGCGTAGCCGGCAGCCACGGTCATGGCAGCCAGAGAAAGAGCTTCTCCGGCAGTAGAGCAGGCACCGTAAAGTCCAAACAGTGGAATTTCAAGCTCCAGCATCCCAAAGGAGGTCGCAATGAGCTGCCCTAAAAGATCTCCCGAAAAAAGATAACGGATCTCTTCTTTTGAAATTCCGGCCTTTTCAAGTGCGGTCTTTGCGGCACGTTTTTGAAGCTCACTTTCTGCCTCCTCCCAGTTGTCTTTCCCCAACAGGGCATCCTCTTCCACACAGTCAAAATATTTGCCAAGAGGCCCCTCTCCCTCTTTTTTTCCTACAATGGAGCTGTAGCTTAAAATGCAGGGAGGTGTTTCAAAAGAAATGCTTTGTTTCCCTAAAATCATCATTTTCCTCCAATTACTCAGGTGATATAGTGTTGTTTTCGTAGTAACTATTCAGCAGCCGATTTGGAAGGTACTGAACAGATACATTTAGTATTTGCTATTTATCACAGATTATGTGAAAATAGAATAACAGAGAGTGAACAATCACCAAATAACTGGAAGAGGTAAATTTATGGAAACAATTCTTGTATGTGATGATGACCGCGAAATCGTGGAAGCAATTGATATTTATCTGACTCAGGAAGGCTACCGGGTATTAAAAGCTTATGACGGAGTGGAAGCATTAGAAGTATTAAAAGACAACGAGGTACATCTTCTCATCATTGATGTGATGATGCCAAAGCTGGACGGGCTTCGGGCTACTTTAAAGATCAGACAGGAGAGCAGTATTCCGATTATCATCCTGTCTGCGAAGTCTGAGGACGCAGATAAGATCCTGGGATTAAATGTGGGGGCAGATGACTATGTGACTAAACCATTTAACCCGCTGGAACTGACAGCCCGGGTAAAATCCCAGTTAAGACGTTATACCAAGCTTGGAAATAAGACAGGCGCCAATGATAAGCTTTTCCAGACCGGAGGATTGGTCATCAATGACGATTTAAAGGAAGTAACTGTAGATGGAGAACCGGTGAAGCTGACTCCCATTGAATATAACATTCTTTTGCTGCTTGTGAAAAATCAGGGAAAGGTATTCTCTATCAATCAGATCTATGAGAGTATCTGGAACGAAGAAGCCATTGGTGCAGACAATACCGTGGCAGTGCATATTCGTCATATTCGTGAAAAAATCGAGGTAAATCCAAAGGATCCACGTTACTTAAAGGTTGTATGGGGTGTAGGGTATAAGGTTGAAAAGCTGTAAGAAAACAGTTTGTTGGAGGATTTATGGGAAAAGTTCGAATCAGCAGCAGTATGAAAACTGCCATTGTCATACTCAACGAAATCTTTGCTCTTTTGCTGATCGTGGTGCTGATTATGACCAGCAATTATGGAGTAAACAGCGGTTCCTGGGATGATCTTTTAAGGCATCGAAACTATGAGCAGTCGGAATACTTCCAGACCCAGTCGGTAAACCAGGCGACCCGTGCCATCCGTGCAGCAACCCGTGCTACCAGGTTTGAAAAAGACGGTCAATACGATCCGGAACGTCTCGTAAATATTTCTGAGTATGCACAAAAGGGCATTATTACAGGAGAATACAGCAGGGAAGGTCTGTACTACCGTCTGGGAGATTTATTGAACTGGGCCCAGAAGGGATGGACTTACAGCACGGTTCAGATTGACGAAGAAGGAATTTTGACAGTGACAGGAAATTCCAATCAACCTGTGATCAGGGAAGAACTGAAAAATTATTTTCTGTCATCGGACAGTGAATGGAGTGCTTACTACCAGTTTTACAACCAGGTGGGAAGCGAGGAGGCTCTATCAAAACAGGGAGTATATACCAAAAATATTCTTGATGAGGTATATGCACCGGAAAACTACCAGACGATCATTACTTATGCAGCCCAGAGCGGCACGGATCTTAGTACTGTTTACGGCTGGATGGACAAGGTCTTTGAACTCATTGTATCAGATGTGATTTCTTATCGGGATAACACCAATCTGTTTCGGGAGGATGCGACAAACTTAAGAGTATTTCTCATTGACCGGGAGATGAAGCAGATTTACACCAATGTAAAGGAATACCAAAATGCTACGCTGGAAGAGATCTTATCTTATGCGAAATCCTTTGGAGCCTACTGTATCTATGACAATCAGGTGCTTTCTGTGGATTCCCTGAATATGGAAATGTCCGTGACAGACCTCTATGGGTACGCGGAAAAGTACGGAATGTCCGGTTCGGAAAATTATGTGATCGCGGTAGCCATTGATACGGAATATCCTGCCCAGGATGTTTTGTACAGTGGTCATGAAAGATATCAGAGTCTGCAGCCGGTGGCATGGCTTGCCCTGTTTGTAGGGTCTCTTGGAATTGTAGGATATTTCGCTACCCTGGTGATCCTCACCAACAAGGCGGGAGTTGACCCTGAAGTGGAGGGGCTTGTTCTTTCCTGGTTTGATTACTGGAAGACTGAAGTTAGTATTTTGATCATCATCCTGCTGGCTCTTTTGGGTCTGATTCCTCTTTATGTGGTGAATGAATATTTCTCTTTCCTGACGCCGGCGGGAATTATCGGTTTTGTAGCTTTGGGAGAAAATTTTGTATTCCTGGGTGGCTGGCTTAGTCTGATTCGCCGTGCAAAGGCAAAGCTTTTGTGGAAGAACAGCATTGTCTGCAAGATATTTGAAGTTATTCAGGGAGCTTTTGAAAACAGCAGAAGAACCACCAAGGTGATCGCTTTGTTTGGAGGATATCTGTTGATCAATGGTATTTTGCATCAGTCCGGAGGTTTTGGTATATTCCTTGGAGTTATCTTCAATGGTGTTGTCGTGGGAGCTATTTTGCGGGAGGCGGCTCAGGATCAGAAAATTCTGGACGGTATGAAGAAGCTTCAGGAAGGGGAACTTAGCTATCAGTATGAAACAGAGGAGTTTGGGGGATTCCGAAGGGAATTTGTCCAGGCACTGAATGGCGTTCATGAAGTGTTCCTCAATTCTGTGATGGAGAGCATGAAAAATGAGCGTATGCAGACAGATCTCATTACCAATGTTTCTCATGATATTAAGACACCGCTGACTTCTATCATTAATTATGTAGATCTTTTAAAACGGGAAAATATTGAAAATGAAAAGGCGAGGGGCTACATCGAGATTCTGGAGCAGAAATCCCAAAGGCTGAAGCATTTGACAGAGGATCTGGTGGAAGCATCCAAGATCAGTTCCGGAAATATCAGCCTGGAATATATGCAGATCCATATGCAGGAGATGATCTATCAGGCAGGTGGAGAATTTGCAGATAAGTTTGAGGCAAAAGGATTAAGGCTCATTGAAAATATGCCTCAGGAACCTTTGTATATCCGGGCAGATGGAAGACGGTTGTGGAGAGTGCTGGAAAACCTGTTTAATAATGTTTCCAAATATGCCATGCCAAATACAAGGGTTTATGTAGACCTTCTGGATCTTGGAAGCGAGATTAAATTTTCCATTAAGAATATATCCGAGCAGAGGCTCAATATTGATGCAAAGGATCTGACAGAGCGTTTTATCCGGGGTGATATTTCCAGAAGTACAGAAGGAAGCGGCCTTGGTCTTTCCATTGCAAAGAATTTGACAGAGATCCAGGGTGGAAAATTTTCTATTTATCTTGATGGAGATCTTTTCAGGGTAACCATTTTATTCCCTAAATTGGAGGCGCTGCCGGAAGATCTGTCCATGGAGCTTCTGGAGGAAAATATTGAAGCCAGTCTGGAACAGAGTGAACAGTAAAAAAATGATATAACGGTTGATAAATCCCTGATTGGGTTGTATAATTGTATACAATTTGACAAGGTCGTATTATGGAGGAACTTAAAATGGTTAAGATGTTAAATGGAGGTGCCTATGTCTTAAATGGCACAGAAATTATTGAGGATAATGGGGAAGCCTTAGCTACATTGAACAGCAGACTGGGCTTTGTTCCTGCAAAGGAAGAGGCAAAATGCGGAACCATTGCCTATGGAATTTTAAAGGATCACAATGTATCCGGGAACATGGAGAAGCTTCAGATTAAATTTGATAAGCTGACCTCCCATGACATTACATTTGTAGGAATCATTCAGACAGCGAGAGCGTCAGGAATGGAAAAATTCCCGGTACCCTATGTTTTGACAAACTGTCATAACAGTCTCTGCGCAGTAGGTGGAACGATCAATGAAGATGACCACATGTTTGGTCTCACCTGTGCAAAGAAATACGGCGGTGTGTATGTACCGCCACATCAGGCTGTCATCCATCAGTTTGCAAGAGAGGTGCTGGCAGAGGGCGGTAAGATGATCCTGGGATCTGACAGCCATACAAGATACGGTGCTTTGGGAACCATGGCCATGGGTGAAGGCGGGCCGGAGCTTGTAAAGCAGCTCTTAAATAAAACTTATGATATCAATATGCCTCAGGTCGTTGGTGTGTATTTAACAGGTGCACCGGCACCGGGGGTTGGTCCACAGGATGTTGCGCTGGCAATTATCGGTGCGGTGTTCAAAGACGGCTATGTAAACAATAAGGTGATGGAATTTATCGGTGACGGTGTTGCGAACCTTAGTGCAGATTTCCGTATCGGAATAGATGTTATGACGACTGAGACAACCTGTCTTTCCTCCATCTGGAAAACAGATGAAAAGATTCAGGAATTCTATGCGATCCATGGCCGCGCAGACGCTTACAAAGAATTAAATCCGGCGGAGGTTACCTATTACGATGGAATGATCCTGGTAGACCTTTCAAAAGTAAAACCGATGATCGCTATGCCGTTCCATCCAAGCAATGCTTATACCATTGAAGATGTAAATGCAAACCTTCTGGATGTGCTCTCAGACTGTGAAGCAAAGGCAAAGGTTTCCTTTGGAGAAAAAGTAAACTTCTCCTTAAAAGATAAAGTAAGAAACGGAAAATTATATGTAGATCAGGGTGTGATCGCAGGCTGTGCCGGCGGCGGATTTGAAAATATCTGCGCTGCTGCAGATATTCTGGAAGGCAGAAGCACAGGATGCGATGAATTTACATTAAATGTATATCCGGCAAGTATGCCGATTTATATGGAGCTGATCAAAAACGGTGCAGCAGCTAAACTGATGGAAACCGGTGCAGTATTAAAGACTGCATTCTGCGGACCTTGCTTTGGTGCCGGAGATACACCTTCCAATAACGGATTCAGTATCAGACATTCTACAAGAAACTTCCCCAACAGAGAAGGTTCTAAGATTCAGAATGGTCAGATTGCCTCTGTGGCATTGATGGATGCACGTTCTATTGCAGCAACTGCAGCAAACAAGGGATACTTAACCGCAGCAACAGATATGGAGGTAGAATACAAAAATCCGAAGTATCATTTTGATGCGACCATCTACGCAAACCGTGTATTTGACAGCAAAGGTGTTGCAGACCCTGCTCAGGAAATCAAAATGGGTCCAAACATCAAAGACTGGCCGAAGATGTCAGCATTGCCGGAAAATATGATCCTGAAGGTTGTTTCTGAAATTCATGATCCGGTAACTACTACAGATGAGCTGATTCCATCAGGAGAAACTTCTTCCTATCGTTCCAATCCTCTGGGACTTGCAGAGTTTACTCTTTCCAGAAAGGATCCGGAATATGTAGGAAAAGCAAAAGCCATTCAGGTGGCACAAAAAGCCATTGAAGCCGGTGAGTGTCCGGTGGAAGCGGTAGAAGAATTAAAACCTGTATTTAGGACCATCTGCAGAAAATACAGACACATTGACAGAACCAATGTAGGTGTGGGAAGTACCATTTTTGCAGTGAAGCCGGGTGACGGCTCCGCGCGTGAGCAGGCTGCCTCCTGCCAGAAGGTACTCGGTGGCTGGGCAAACATTGCCAACGGCTATGCAACCAAGAGATACCGTTCCAATCTGATTAACTGGGGTATGCTTCCATTCCTCATTGACGAAGGAGAACTTCCGTTTAAAAAAGATGATTTCCTGTTTATTCCGGAAATCAGAAAAGCGGTAGAAGAAAAAGCAACAGAGATCAAAGCTTATGTGGTAAAAGATGAACTTCAGGAGATCACATTAAGACTTGGAGAATTGACAGATGATGAAAGAGAGATCATCTTAAAAGGCTGTCTGATCAACTACAACAGAAATTAAGTAAAGACGAAATCAAGGGGGACGGGTATTGTGGCTGTTTTGGCCACTTTACCCGTCCCCCTTGGATGTAAATTATACTTTCGGGAGAGAAAAGATAAATTCTGTTCCAACCCCTTCGGTACTGATGACATTTATGTGTTCCCCATGGGTCTGAATGATTTCTTTGACAATGGCAAGACCAAGTCCGGTCCCCCGTTTGTCCTTTCCTCTGGAACTGTCATATTTGTAGAAGCGTTCCCAGATTTTTTTCTGACTGTCTTTTGGAATTCCTGTGCCGTGATCCTTGACGGAAACAAAGAGCTTCTCATGTTTTACAGTGGTTTCTACCTCGATGGTAGAATTGTCGTTGCTGAACTTGATGGCATTATCTAGAAGATTATAAAGCACCTGCTGGATCTTTCCCATATCAGCCTTTACGGGCTGATGGGCGGCTTCAAAAAGAAGCTCAATGGAAATTTTTCGTTCCCTGCATTGTCCTTCAAAGGAAGCAGCTGTGTTTTTGATGATGGCATTGATATCAAAGGTCGTGATATCAAGCATTCCCCGTTTGGAACCGAAGGAGTTTAGGGTCAGCAGCTCTTCTGTCAGTTTTTTTAAACGATCGGTCTCAAACAGGACAATTTGAAAATATTTTTCCTGCAGCTCCACCGGAATGGTTCCATCCATCATAGCCTCCACGTAGCCCTTGATCGAGGTGAGGGGAGAACGAAAATCATGGGAAATATTTGCTACGAATTTCCGCTCATATTCCTCCATTTCATTTAATTCGTGGGCCATGTAGTTCATGGAGTTTGCAAGCTTGCCAAACTCATCTTCGCTATGCAGATCGATTTTGTAGGTTAGGTTACCGGCAGCATATTCCGAAGAAGCCTTTGTGATCTTTTTCATAGGGTAGTAGATATAGGATACAATGACTACCAGTGCGAAAAAGCAAAGAAGCCACAGAGCTGCCAGTGTCACATACATAATGTTCAGAACCTGCTCTTTTTGTGCCGTCAGCAGGGACATTTTCGTATGAATGACGATATAGCCACGTACCCGGTAATTATAATTGACAGGAGACAGGACACTTAAATGGTCTTCCTCCAGTTCTCCAAAAAAGTCACCGATCGTGTAATACGAAGATCCAAAAGTTCCCGGATCGAAATCTTCCACAAGGCGGGAATTTTTTAATATGCCGGAAGAATCGTAATCAGACTCTATAATCACATTTCCATCAAGATCCATCATCCAGATATCAGCATTCAGACATCCGGAAATTGCCGACAGATAGGAGGAAACAGTTTCCAGGGAAGCAGCGCTTTGGTTGCGATAATAGGTTTCTGCATAATTGGTTGACAAAGATACTGCCTCCCGATACAGATTATCGGCAGCTTTCGAAGTAATGTGCTTCAAAAGCATCTCTGAAGTACCAAAGGCTACAAGAAGAAAGCTTAAAACTGCTGTGACTAAATAGACCAGAATGAATTTAACATAAATGGAAAGCTTCATAATTCATTATCTCGTTTCAAATTTATAACCGATTCCCCATACGGTGGATAAAGACCAACGGGGATGATCTTTGATCTTTTCACGAAGACGCTTGATGTGCACGTCTACAGTACGGGTATCTCCAATGTATTCGTAACCCCAGATGTGGTCTAAAAGCTGTTCTCTGGTAAATACCTGGTTAGGTGAGGAAGCTAAGAAGTACAAAAGCTCCAGCTCCTTAGGCGGCATTTCCACGGTTCGGCCCTGATAAAGTACGGAATAGTTGGACTGATTGATCACAAGATCAGGATATTCTACCACCTTGATCCTGGTATCGGTCTGTTTTACAGGTTCTGCGACTGCCTGCTGGGTACGGCGAAGATTTGCCTTTACCCTGGCAACCAGTTCCTTGGTATCAAAAGGTTTTACAATATAGTCATCGGCACCAAGCTCCAGACCTAAAACCTTATCAAAGACTTCGCCCTTGGCAGAGAGCATAATGATAGGTACCTGAGATTTGGTACGAACCTCCCTGCATACCTGATATCCATCCATTCCCGGAAGCATCAGATCCAGGAGAATGAGATTGGGCTGAAAAATGGAAAGCTCTTTCAGGGCAGATTCCCCGTCATGAACCATTTTTGTTTCATAGCATTCTTTTGTAAGATACAGGGAAATCAGCTCTGCAATATTTGTATCGTCATCGACGATCAGGATTTTCTGTTTTGTAGCCAAGGCTTCCTACCTCCTTATTTAAATTCTGCAATGGTCACTCCGGCATCGCCTTCACCGAATTCCCCCATGCGATAGGTTTTTACATATTTACATCTTTTTAAATGTCTCTGGACTGCATCCCGCAGTTTTCCCGTACCCTTTCCGTGAACGATACGCACACTTGGAATATGAGCCAGATAAGCATCGTCGAGATATTTGTCAAGGTGAGCCAATGCCTCATCTACGGTCATACCGATGAGATTGATCTCTGTGGATACAGAAGCAGATTTGGACATTTTAATTTTACCGGTACCGGTACGGCTCATGGCCGGGGCTGTGATCGTCACTTCGTCAATGAGCTCAAGATCCGAGATATTGACTTTGGAACGAAGGATTCCCATCTGTACAAACAGATCACCGCGTGAGTCAGGCAGAGAGCTTACCGTGCCTTTTAAGTTCATAGACAGTACCTTGACAGCATCTCCAAGATGAAGATTTTTCGCAGAAACCTTCTTCTTTGGTTTTGGAGCCTGAGCCTGTACATTTTTGCTGGCCTTCTCCATCTTTTCCCGGAGCTTTGCACGTTTTTTCTCCATTTCCCGGATGGATGCATCCTGGGTACTGTATTTCTGGAAATCCCGAATGGTCTCGTCCGCAGTCTTTTTGGCATCCGCTAAAATAGCACGGGCTTCTTCATTGGCTTTTCGAAGAATCTCATCCCGGCGGTTTTCTATTTTTTCCTGTTTCTTTTCCAAAGCATTTCGAAGAGCCTTGATCTCTTCTTTATGCTTTCGAATCTCTTCTTCTTCTGCTTCAATGGTCTTACGGCTCTGTTCCAGATCTGATAAAAGATCTTCAAAGCTTTCGTCCTGCGCACTCAAATGCTCTTTTGCGTTTTCAATAATAAATTCCGGAAGCCCCAGCTTACCGGAAATGGCAAAGGCATTACTTTTCCCGGGTACACCGATCAGCAGACGGTAGGTAGGGCGGAGAGTCTCTACATCAAACTCGCAACAGGCATTTTGAACACCGGGAGAGGAAAGCGCAAACACCTTTAATTCGCTGTAATGGGTCGTTACCATGGTACGGATTCCCTGACTGTGTAAATGGGAGAGAATAGCGATGGCAAGGGCAGCTCCCTCGGTGGGGTCAGTACCTGCACCCAGCTCATCCATTAGTACCAGAGAGTTTGGGGTAGCAGATTTTAAAATGGATACGATATTGGTCATATGGGAGGAGAAAGTACTTAAAGACTGTTCAATACTCTGTTCATCCCCGATATCTGCAAATACATCATCAAACAATGCCAGTTTGGAACGGTCAAATGCAGGAATGTGAAGTCCTGCCTGTCCCATCAAAGTCAAAAGCCCCACTGTTTTCAAAGAAACGGTTTTACCACCGGTGTTAGGACCGGTAACGACCAGAAGGTCAAAATCTCTTCCTAAAGACACGGTGATAGGTACTGCTTTTTTTCTGTCCAGGAGAGGATGACGGGCATCCTTGATATAAATATTTCCCTGGGTGTTAAAAAGTGGCTCACTTGCATTCATATCCTTTGCAAGCAGTGCCTTTGCAAAAATAAAATCAAGCTTTGCCAATACTTTAAGATCCTGATCTATGGACTCGGAATAAAGAGCTGCCTGTGCACTTAAAGAAGCAAGGATGACTTCGATCTCTTCCTGTTCTTTTAACTCCAGCTCTTTTAACTCATTATTGATCTTCACCACAGACATAGGTTCTACGAAAAGTGTAGAGCCGGTGGAGGACTGATCGTGGATCATACCGGGAACCTGTCCGCGGTACTCTGCCTTTACCGGAAGGCAGTAACGGCCGTTTCGCATGGTGATAACTGCATCCTGAAGATGGCTTCTGGCAGAACCATTTAAGAGAGAGCTTAAGGTAGCATGTACCTTATCGTTGAGCTGTCTCATCTGACGGCGGATATTTTTTAAACTACTGCTGGCATCATCTGCAATCTCTTCTTCAGATAGAATGCAGCGTCTGATTTCTGAAGACAATGGAAAGCAGGGCTCTAAGGCATCAAAGTAATCATCCAGGGAATCCCGCTGGTCATCACCACGTTCCTCACCTCTGGAATACTGCTTTACCCGGCCGGCTGTCTCTAAAAGCCCGCAGATGCGAAGAAGCTCGGAAGCATTTAAGGAACCTCCAATCTCCAGCCGCTTTAGGGAGGCCCCGATGGCGGCAGTACCGGCAAAGGAAATGCTTCCTTTGGCATAGACTCTGCGAAGAGCATCTGCGGTCTCTCTCTGTGCTATGCGGATTGTTTCAAGATCATGCATGGGCACAAGCTCACTGCAGCGGGCACGGCCTAAGTCACAGGTGGCCTTGGCTGTCAATAATTCTATGATTTTATGATATTCTAAAACTTTTAAAGCTTTCTGGTTCATATAAACTCCTGTTGGGGATGGGTTTGTTGTATTATTTGTTCAGAGCCAGCTACAAAATGTAAAAACATTTTGTAGCTATGGCGTATCCGCCAAATAAACTGTGTTACTGTTCACTTCGTTCCAGTAACAAGCAAAAATCCATGCAAAATTTGCTGCGCAAATGGATTTTTGTTTGCAGAACTCGGGATTTTCTTGCGAAAACCCTCGCGGGATAGTAGCCTCTGTACAGTAATCTCTGAACAAGTATATTCTACAAGATTTGAGTAAGAAAAGAAAGTAGAACTTATAGACATAAAAATTAAAATTTAGTATACTAAAAAATGACTTAGAAGCCATTTGATCCAAAGGTTCCGGGGGGATTTCCATGAGCGATGAGTTTGACTTTATGAAAGAAAAAATAAAAGATAAGCCATTTTATAAGAAAAAATGGGTTCAGGTTCTGTGTGCTACAGTGGCTCTTGCAGTGGTGTTTGGTGCAGTTTCCGGCTATGTGTTTGTAAAGGTTCATGACTTTATGGAAAAAAAGACAGCAAAGGAAGCTATGACCAATATTGAGATTCCAAAGGACGCAGAATCAGAGGTGGGCTCTGAAGAGGAAGAAACTATTTCTGATGAACCGTCTTCGGGAGCGGAAAGCATTGTGATCAATCCTGAGGTTACTCTGGAGGATTATACCATCGTATATGCTAAGCTTCAGGGTCTTGCAAAGGAAGCAAGACGATCTTTGGTTACAGTTACTGCGGTGAACAATGGTGTGGACTGGTTTAATGAAGCCTATGAAAACAGGGGTCAATCCTGCGGCACGATTATCGGAGATAACGGACTGGAGCTTTTGATCCTTACCAAATACAGTATGGTACAGGTTTGTGACGGCATCAATGTGACTTTCGTGGATGGCACCACTGTTGCAGGAACCTTAAAGAAATATGATGTGACTACAGATTTTGCAGTGGTCAGTGTCAACTTAAGTGATATTTCCGAAACGACCAAAGCCCGCATGATGAAAGCCAATCTGGGAAATTCTAAAAGACTGGATGCAGGTATGCCTGTGATGGCAGTAGGGATGGCAGATGGAACGATTGATTCTCTGTGTGTGGGAATCCTTACATCTGTCCAAAACAGGCAGTCAGTGGTGGACGGAGAATATTCGATTCTTATGACAGATATGCACAGGAATGCAGCTTCTGACGGTGTGTTGATTAATCTTGATGGTGAAGTGGTAGGTATTCTTCAACAGAGATATCAATCTTCCAATATGCAGGAGGTGCTCAGTGCTTATGGTATTTCAGATGTAAAAAGTCTTTTGGAACATTTATCAAACAATCAGGATATTGCATACCTTGGTATCAAGGGGATTTCCGTGACGGCGGAGCAGCAGAGAAACGGTGTGCCTGAAGGCATTTATGTCACGGAAGTCGAGATGGATTCTCCGGCTATGAAGGGTGGCATTCATGCAGGAGATGTGATTCAGGCCATGAACGGACAGAAGGTCACCGCCATGTCAGAGCTTTCAGATGTACTTTTAAGACTTTCCAATAAACAAAACATTACCCTGGAGGGACAAAGACTTACAAAGGATGGCTACAAAAAAATGAACTATCAGACATCCTTAAGTGTATTAGAATAGGAGCAGTTATGAAATTTATCGAAACCTTGCGTGAAGGAGAACGCATCAATGATGTGTATCTTTGCAAATATAAGCAGTCAGCCGTGACAAAGAACGGAAAACCATATGAGAATGTGATCCTGCAGGACAAAACAGGTACCATTGATGCCAAGATCTGGGAACCGAATTCTATGGGCATTGACGATTTTGAGGCACTGGACTATGTGGCAGTGGTAGGAGATGTTTCCAGCTTTCAGGGAGCACTTCAGGTAAGTATTAAGAGGGTGCGAAAGGTTCATGAGGGAGAATATGATCCTTCCAATTACCTTCCTGTCAGCGAATATGATATTGAGGAAATGTACGAGCAGCTTCTCGGGTTTGTGAAGGCAATTAAGAATCCGTATCTTGCCAGAATTGTAAATCATTTCTTTGTAGAAGATACAGATTTTGTAAAACGTTTTCAATTCAGCAGCGCTGCCAAGAGTGTTCATCACGGCTTTGTAGGAGGACTTCTGGAACATACTTTAAGCGTGCTGAAGCTTTGTCAGTTCTATGTAAAACAGTATCCGATCTTAAATGAGGATCTTTTGTATACGGCAGCTCTTTGCCATGATATCGGAAAGGTTTATGAGCTTTCCGCATTCCCGGAGAATGATTATACGGATGATGGTCAGCTTCTTGGACACATTGTGATGGGTTGTGAAATGGTTGGAGAACAGATCAGAAAGATTCCGGGATTTCCGCCAAAGCTTGGCAATGAATTAAAACATTGCATTTTGGCACATCACGGGGAACTGGAATTTGGCTCACCGAAAAAACCGGCACTGGTGGAAGCAGTTGCTCTCAATTTTGCAGACAATACCGATGCAAAAATGGAGACCATGAAGGAAATCTTTAAGGCGGCCGGAGAGCAGAATGACTGGCTTGGATATAACCGACTGCTGGAATCCAATATTCGCAAAACAAGTAAATAGACAAAAGAGATGCCGGAGGGAGTCCGCAGCAAGGAACATCCGTAAGGCATCTTTTTTATATGAATGGAAATGACATGAAAAAGGATGATTTAGTAACTTTAACAATTGAAGATATGGGAGTAGACGGGGAAGGCATCGGCCATGTGGACGGATGTACCCTGTTTGTAAAAGATGCCCTGATGGGTGATGTGATTACTGCCAAGGTCATGAAGATGAAAAAGAATTACGGCTACGCACGTCTGATGGAGATTCTGACTCCTTCCAAGGATCGTGTGGAGCCCAGGTGTAAATATCATAAGCAGTGCGGGGGCTGTCAGATCCAGGCACTTTCCTATGAGAAACAGCTGGAATATAAAAAGAAAAAAGTTTTAAACAATTTGCAGCGTATTGGTGGTCTTGAAAATCTGCCGGAGTTTGATGTAATCGGTATGGAGGAGCCATACG
This sequence comes from uncultured Lachnoclostridium sp., assembly GCA_945786935.1. Lineage (GTDB taxonomy): Bacteria > Bacillota > Clostridia > Lachnospirales > Lachnospiraceae > HGM12587. Next base: position 9,202 of record CALZFY010000004.1, on the reverse strand, counting down.
GCTACCGTAATAAAGCACAGTTTCCTTTCGGAACTGATAAAAACGGTGAGATTGTCACCGGCTTTTATGCGGGAAGAACCCACAGCATTATTCCAAACACCAGATGCTATCTGGGTGTGGAGGAAAATGAAAAGATTCTGGAACTGATTTTAGCCCATATGGAAAAATATCAGATTCCTGCTTATGATGAGAAGACCGGGAAAGGACTTGTCCGTCATGTGCTGATTCGAAAAGGCTTTACTACCGGGGAGCTCATGGTGTGTTTCGTACTAAACGGAACCCGGTTGCCGGAGGCAGAGGAGCTTGTGAAGTCCCTTGAAAAAATTCCGGGAATGACCAGCATTACCATCAATGTCAATACAAAACAGACCAATGTAATCATGGGTACAGAGATCCGGCCACTGTGGGGACAGACTTACATTAGAGATTACATCGGAAATGTAAAATATCAAATCTCACCATTATCATTCTTTCAGGTGAATCCGGTGCAGACAGGAAAGCTCTATGAGCGAGCCTTAGAATATGCCCGGGTGGAGGATGGTCAGACCGTATGGGATCTTTACTGCGGCATCGGAACCATTTCTCTTTTCCTTGCACAGAAGGCAAAGAAGGTTTATGGTGTGGAAATCGTACCTCAGGCCATCGAGGATGCCAAACGAAACGCTGCACTCAACGGCTTTTCCAATGCAGAATTTTATGTAGGAAAAGCAGAGGATGTGCTTCCGAAGAAATATCGTGAGGAAGGCGTGAAAGCCGATGTGATCGTGGTGGACCCACCGAGAAAAGGCTGCGATGAGGCACTCCTTCGAACCATTGTACAGATGAGACCCGAGCGTGTTGTATATGTCAGCTGCGACAGCGCCACACTGGCACGGGATTTGAAGTATCTGACGGGGGAAGGATACAGAGTCGCGGAAGGAACGGTTGTGGACCAGTTCCCGCACACGGTGCATGTGGAGACGGTATGTTTATTGTCCAAACTTCATGAGGCAAAGCATCATATCAACGTAAAGGTAGATATGGACGAGCTTGATCTTACAAGTGCGGAAGCGAAAGCAACATATAAAGAGATTGAAGAATGGGTGCAGGAGCACTACGGATTCCATGTGACAAACCTGAATATAGCTCAGGTAAAGCAGAAGCATGGGATTATAGAAAGAGAGAATTACAATAAGCCAAAATCAGAAAATAGCAGACAACCGGGTACAACTCCGGAAAAGGAGAAAGCTATCACAGAAGCACTTAAGTATTTTAAGATGATATGATAAAAAGAGGCATTCTTTTATAGAGTGCCTCTAATTTTTTGCGACGAATTATTTATGGATATATGAAAACTTTTCTAATAATCTTCATCAAATCTTTATTTTTTCTTTGTAATCTGTTTTCAGATTGAAAAATATCTATGGCAACAAAATAAAAAACAAATTTATATATAGGTAAAGGAAAGGGAAAAATAATGGAAATGATGCTTAAAACTAACGAACTTTGTAAGACATTTAAAGATCAGAAGGCGGTAAATAAAGTATCGCTGAATATACCAAAGGGTTGTGTATATGGCCTCCTTGGACCAAACGGAGCAGGAAAGTCGACAACACTAAAGATGATAACCGGAATCATGAAGCCTACAGATGGTGAGATAATCTATGACGGAAAGCCATGGAGCAGAGCAATTCTTGAAGAGATTGGAGCACTCATCGAAAATCCTCCAATCTATGAAAATCTTACAGCAAGAGAGAATCTTGAAGTAAGAGCTATTCTTCTTGGGGTGGCAAAGAGCCGAATCGATGAAGTTTTAAAAACAGTTTCACTTACAAATACAGGAAAAAAGAAGGCTGGTCAGTTTTCGCTGGGAATGAAGCAAAGACTTGGAATCGCACTTGCACTTCTTGCAAATCCCAAGCTCCTTATTCTGGATGAGCCTACAAACGGACTTGACCCAATCGGAATTGAAGAGCTTAGAGAACTTATAAAAACCTTCCCTGAGCAGGGAATTACCGTGATTTTGTCAAGCCATATTCTCTCAGAGGTTCAGATGTGTGCTGATTATATCGGAATAATCTCAGACGGAGTACTTGGATATGAAGGTAAGCTTCTTCCGGGACAGAATCTTGAAGAGCTCTTTATGGATGTTGTTAAGAAAAATCGTAAGCTTCAGAATATCGAATAAAGAACGTAAATTACTAACTATCTGACAGATTAGATGAAAGGACTAAAGCAATGACTAATATAATAAGAGCGGAATTTTTAAAATCAAAGAGAACTATGAGTAGTAAACTCATAGTTGTATTTCCAATAATTACACTTGTAATGGCATTTGTGCTTACGTTAGGAATGACCAATGCCTACGCAGAGAGCGCATGGAACTGGTGGTATGTACTTCTTCTTCCTGGTATGATTGCTATCGTAAGCTACCTTTCTGTAATTAGAGAAAAGAAAAACGGATACTACAACATCAAGACTCTTCCAATGGAAAAAAGAAAACTGATGCTTGGGAAAATTGCTTATCTTGGAATCCTTGTTCTTGTATCAAATGTAGTACTTTTTGCAGGAACTACCGTGGGGGGAGCTATTTTAACAACAAGTATTCCTGTAATTGGAGCAGCTATAACGGTTGTCGTTCTAACTATCACAGAGCTTTGGCAGATACCACTGTTCTTATTCTTAAGTGAAAAATTTGGAATGGTAGTAGAACTTATGGTTTGTCTGTTTATAAATGTGCTTGGAATTATCGTAGCACCTTCAGAAAAATGGTTTATACTGGTCTCTGCGATATCCATGAGAGTTGTTACGCCGCTTTTGCATGTACTTCCAAATGGATTGAGAGCGCAGGCAGGGGAACCACTTCTTAGTTCCTTCGTAATTCTTCCTGGAATTCTCATTGCACTCGCCCATTTTATGTTTTTAACTTATCTATACCTTAACTGGTTTGAAAAAAGAGAGGTGAAATAATAATGTTTACCAGATGTCTTCGCGCAGATTTTTATAAGATGAAAAGAAGTTCCGTAATAATTGCTCATATTATAATCCCGATTGTGGTAAGTGCAGTGTTTCTTGCTTATTATGCGATTTCCGGATGGAATGAAACAGATAAGATAACTGCTTTTTATGAGACTCTTGGATCTGCATTTCCTGTATTGATTGGAATATTCATTGCTAGTACAATGGAGCAGGAGCAAAATGCCGGGGCATTCCAAAATCTTCTTACTTTAAGAAGTAGGACAGCAGCGCTCTTTACTAAGGTAGTGACATTACTTGTGTTTGGTCTCTTTGCCTTGTTGTTTACGGCGGTTATATTCGGATTTGGCTTTAACATGATACATGGACATAGTATCGCTTCAATGGGGCTTTTTGTTAGAGCAGTCCTTGTGATGTGGCTTTCCGCAATCCCACTTTATCTGATATTTGAGATTTTTGCATTTGTTTTTGGAAAAGCTTTTGCAATAGGTGCAGGTTTGATTTCGGGACTTATCAGTGCACTTTTCCTTACTGATATTGGAATGTATGTCTGGAAGATTGTACCACTTTCATGGACAGCCAGAATTCCTGAAACATTCCTTGCATACGAGCTTGCGGATAGGGGAGCACTTTCTGAAATAAAGTCGCATGCACCGATTTACCTGGTAGTTGTTGCTGTATGCTTTGCAGGATATTTTGCTTTTGCTACAAACTATGAGGGTAGTAAAATATCTGAATAATCAGCTCCAAATATAATGAAATAGAGGATGAAAAAAGAATATGGCAAACATACTTGCGGTTGACGACGAAAAAGCCATTTTAAACATGATTGAGAGTATTCTTGTTAAAGACTCTCACACCGTTACAAAAATTGATGAACCTACGAAAATTGAGATGGATAAGCTCTCACACTTCGACCTAATATTACTGGACGTGATGATGCCTGGAATTGACGGTTTTGAGCTTTGCTCGAAGATAAGAAATGTGGTTGATTGTCCGATTTTATTTATCACTGCAAAGACGGATGAGGGAAGTCTTGTAAATGGACTTGCCCTTGGTGCAGATGATTATATCTGTAAGCCCTTCGGAGTAATGGAGCTTCGTGCAAGGATTGGAGCACACCTTCGAAGAGAAAAACGTGAGCATGTGGCAAGACTTGCTCTTGGCAGAATATGCTTTATGCTTGAAGCACGAAAGATGATGATTGATGAAAAGGAAATAAGTCTTACAAAGGCAGAGTATGACATATGCGAGTTTTTGGCAAAGAACCGCGGCCAGATTTTTTCAAAGGAACAGATATTGGAAAAGGTGTTAGGTTACGACAGTGAGAGTAGCGATAGCACAATCATTACACATATCAAAAATATTAGAACAAAGCTTTCAAGCTTCGAGTATATGCCAATTAAGACAGTTTGGGGGATTGGATATAAATGGGAAGAGTAAAGAGTAAGAATAAAAAAAACAAGAGAGGTACGCTGGGTCTTGGAAGTATGTTCGAGGCCTATATTTTTTTAATGGGATTTGCACTCGTTATATGGGTTATCATTTCTTATTTTGCTTTTATCGTGCTTATCAATATTGGTGCTATATACCCGGCTAACTACGCGGAATATAGAATAAATGAAGTCTTTGAACAGATTGAAACAGCAAACGAAGTGACAGAGGATATAATTCCTGATGTATGTCATTATGTTGTTTTTTCAGAGGATGGGGAAGTAATCTCTGGCAATCTTGGCGAAAAGGATGTGGAAACAGCACGGAAGGTATTAGCAAATAAGAATTATAGCGATGGCAAATATTATAAAGTTATTCCCCGGACGGATGAATATGTTGTCTTGCAGTATAGACTTAAGCCTCAGTATAAATCTTTGTGGATGAATGAACATATGCCAAACCCGGAAATACTTTTGATGTTGTTCGTTCTTTTCTGCTGTATTGGAATTATGCAGATTTTTGCAAAGAGATTCGGATATAGAATCAGAAAGAAGATGGCTCCCATGAGGGGGGCTTTAGTGCAGATTGGCGACAGAAATTTGGATTTTGAAATCAATTATTCAGGTGTTCGTGAGATTGATGAATGTTTGGTGGCGCTTGATGATATGCGATATGCGCTTAAGACTTCACTTCAGAAGCAGTGGGAGACCGAGCAGGAAAAGAACAGGCAGATGTCAGCGCTTGCCCATGACATCAAGACGCCTCTTACGGTGGTACGTGGCAATTCCGAGCTTTTATTAGAGACAGAGCTTACGGATGAACAGAAGAATTATGCGGACTATATTTCAGGAAGCGTACTTCAGATTCAGAATTATGTGCAGACTCTCATAGAAGTTACGAAGTCTCAGGAGGGGATTTCGCAGGCACCTGTTAACGTGAATGTCTATGATGTTCTGGCTGATATCAAAAAGCAGACCTTGGGACTATCGGAAGTTTATCAGCATCAGATTAACTGGAAGGAAGAATTGGAAAGTGAAAATAGCGACTCTGTTATAAGCGTCGTGTACGATCATGTTGTCAGGGCTGTCATGAATGTTGTGAGAAATGCTGCTGAGCACACGCCCAAGGGCAGTGTGATAAATATTACAGTTACTTACAGCGACGGAGAACTTGCCTTTACCGTTGAGGATTCCGGAAGTGGCTTTACGCCTGAAGGGCTTGCCCATGGCACAGAGCAATTTTTCATGGATGATTCTAGCAGAACCGGCGGCTCTCATTATGGCATAGGATTGTTCTTTGCGAAAAAAGTAGCTGAGGAGCACGGAGGAAAGATTGTTCTTGCTAATTCCAATGAGACTAGTGGAGCCAAGGTTGAGATAAGCTTTACTAGTCAATAGTGTTGATAGCATTACTTTTTCTTCTTGCCACGTCCATTTCCCTTAACTGGTTTGCAGAGGTCTGAGTAGCGTTGCAAAATGTCTGTAAAGGTCTTGAACTCGTATGGATCCATTTTGGTAAAATTGATTTTGAAAAGTTTGCTGTACATAACCATTTGAGCCTGAGTGGCATTGTCTGCAGTTTTTAATTCCTCAAATGAGTCAAGTATATCGTCAACAGGCGTAGTAGCTTCACCGGTTTCTGCGTCTTTGCTATGTGCATCTCTTATATCTTTTGCAATTTTTACTACGTCATTTCCAAGGAGATTGTTAAAGTAGTTGTCTTCAGATATAGTTGCAGCTTCTAAAGTTTTCATGTAATGGTCTTCATCGGAAATGCCTTTATTTTGAAGCCGAACTCTTGTCTGTTCAATCATTTTGTTGATGTTTCGAAATTGCATTCCGGCAAGATTATCAACGTAGATTTCCATGTCCGAAAGAAAATTTATAAAATCCGGGTGCTTAATCATTTCACAAATCAATCTGACATTAAGCTTCCCACTTTTTAGTAAATCTACAGTTTCATCATCCAGTCCAAGTTCATCTATAGGAAATAGATGTTGTTCTCTATTTTCAGTAAGTCCCAGAAGATAGTCTGATGTTACTCCATAAAAATCCGCAAGTGTGATGATGGCCTTGTGAGAGATTTCTTTGTAATCATCTGTTTCATAATTTCCCAGTGATGCTCTGGATATTCCGGTCTGTTCTGACAATTCTTGCAGAGACAGGCCTTTTTCTATTCTTAAATCTTTTAGTTTTTCCTGAATTGATAATTTACACTTCAATGCTTTATTCACCCCAGTGCTTTTTCTAAAGTTCTTGTATGTGTAAATCATAACAGAATGTAAGTTTGCTATAAATGATGAATTCCAATATCGTGGAAAATTTTGAGTAGAGCATCTATTTCCTGCCTCTTGGATATACGGAGTTGGGCTTTTAAATCTTGGATAATTAGTCCATGAACAACGATAACGAGAGGAGGTGAAAAGCAAATGTTGTTAAATCAGGGATACGTTCCATGTAACAAACAGATTCATATCAAGATTCCCGAAAATGAATTACAAATGATTCACGACAGGATGGAGCAGATAGGAATCAAAAACATGAGCGCCTACATTAGGAAGATGGCAATCGATGGATATTACATTCACATTGATTTCAGTGAGTTATTAGAAATCATCAAACTCCTGAAAATTGACAGCAACAATATCAACCAGATTGCAAAAGTTGCCAATTCATGTGGCACTGTAGATAGCAAAACAATTTCTGATATGAAGGAGAATCATGAGCGAGTTTTGAAAAAGGTAGAAAAGACTTTCAACAAATACTTAGACATTTATTGACTTCGTTTTCAGCCTGCTTTGCAGGCGTAGCTTGTCGATGAAAATCGGCAATCAGGGGGATTGGGGCATACTCCCCAACAAGCAAAACCGAGTTTATGAGTCCAGGGAGCTGAATATTTCAATGAACTTTAGAAATTTTATATAAAGGAACTGTAAAATTGAGTTTATGCTCCCTGTTATGAAGTCGTTATTGCAAAAGATCTTTTCACAGATCAGGTACAGGTTGACTGGGGCAGCTTTGCCTATAAATGTACCAAGAAGCAGTTGCAGAAATTGATTGAGGAAAAACAGTGTGTGATATCCAAAATAAAGCAGCTGGATCCAAACAAAACATATGGAATTGTTTTTATTGAAGAATCGTAAGAAATAAGGTATAGAACCAATCAGGGGTCTATGCCTTTGCATTTTCCGAAAGTTGCATATGGTCATTAATGAAGTAATCACATGATATTTTTCAGAGTCATACTTTTTATGCAATTTGCCAATGGACAAAATACAAACATATGTTCTACAATGAAGCTGAAGATTATATAGAGACATTTGTTGTAAATTGTCAGATTCTAACGTATTATGAAAATATCAAAAATATTTTACTGTGCGGAGGAAGAAGGATGGCATCTCTAAGAACAATTAAATTTTTGTACTATACGGTTTGTATTTCAAAACTTGAAGAATACGGCAGAACGGATCCAGTTCACTTTGATTTTGAATCTTGGATATACAAGGCGGATGAACTGTCGATTGAAAAAAAGACGGTCGAATTTGACGGCATAAAGGTTAGGCTTGAAAAGTTTGCCGGAGATAAAATTAATGAGATTTGGAAATTACAATTTATGAAGTTGAGGGATACAAACATTCCATCACTTGTAAAGGAAGTGGAAAAAGCAAAACCGCTGGAATTGGAAGATGATGAATATATTGGCGAAGACTTGCTTATGATATATGATAGTAAGAATCAGGTGGCAATGCTACAATGTAATCGTTTTGCATTAGGAAAAGGTAAATTAGAAAAATATTTAACTCGTATATGGAATGTAGAAAATGAAAACATTTTATTATGTCCGATTAGCAAACACATAGATGCTAGAAAGCTTAAAAAGAAAAATTACCGACGGCTAATGCTTAGATTCGAGAATCTTCATTCCATTGAAGATAATCACCGTCCGTTTGGGAAAATTGTCAACAGTTACAATGAGATGGGCGGTATAACAGGAGAAGTGATTATATCCCTTGGAAGAAGTAGGAAAGGGGAAAGCGGACTAAGTCAGGAACAAGTATCTGAGATGATGAATGATATTTATGAAAATCAAGATATGATTTCAGCTGCCGTATTAAAAGTCAAAGATGACGATAGTACAGAGGTTGAAGAGGTGAACTTGTTTGATAATAGTCTAAATAGTTATGTGGATTTTAAGCTTGAAAAAAGAACAGCATTAGACTTTGATTACGCAACAAGGTTAATGATTCAAGAATATAATAATAAGAAAGAAGAAATAAATCGGTTGATATCGTAAAAGGAAGTGAGAATAGTGACATATTGGGGAGAAAGGATGTATCCATTAGTATTATCAGCAATACTAACGTTTTTATTGATTAAAATTAAGATCAATCCATTCCAAAGCGAAAATATTAATGAGGTTGTTGATGGGATTGTGACCTTAGATTCAATTATTATTGGTTTTATAGGAGCGATTATTCCAGTTGTATTGAGCATGAAAAATGAGTCAAAGCTTGTTCAATATGTTTTTGCTAAGGACAAAGATGGATTGTTTAAGAAATATCTGTATTCTACAATTGCAGTAGGTCTTATAGATGTCTGTGTGTCGCTATTGGTATATTTAAGAGATATCATTTTCTCAGAAAAAGCAATATTTGTTTTGAGAACACTTTTTATATTCTTTTTTATTCTTTTTATGCTTTGCACATTTCGTAGTATGAGCTGCATGCTGAAATTGATTTTTTCAAATGATGCAAAGATGGAAAATGAGGTATCGAACAAGTTAGAATCGAATAAGAAAAACGAATTATGGGAAA
>CALZFY010000003.1:0-68530 GCA_945786935.1 uncultured Lachnoclostridium sp. | reverse complement strand
ACCAGCATGGGTATTGTCATGCCCAGGATCCAAAACGACTACAATCTCACTTGATCTTCTCAGTCCAAATAAAACCGGCTGTTCTGCATTTACATTTTCGATTGCCTCCTCCAGAGATGTTTCAGATATGGTGTTTCCATTTTCGTCAATTCTGACAATGTCCATGTCAGTTTCCAACTCCTCTACTATGTCATCAGCAATTACAGCATCCGATTCAATCTCTATTTCTTTATTCATGCCAAAAACTGCCTGAATCCCAGCATCAGCAAAGCATTCCGTATATGTGATTCCTGAAATTTGAATTACAACACTATCCAGTTGATATGTACCAGATTGACTTATATCCTCAAATAATATTTCAAATAAAATTGCTCCGTCAATTACTTCTGTATAGAACTGCTGGAAGGCTTCTCCGGATTCCTGTTTGGTATAATTTAAGACAGCCATCTCAATGGTGTTTTCGCAGTCAATGCCAAGAACAACTTTCTGTCTATCGCCGAATTCTACATTTCTCCGATTAACCATTAAATAGCTAAACAAATATGTTTCTTTATTGAGTTCCTGCTCCGTGCTCTCTACTTTTTCCTCCTCATCCACAATTTCTGCGTTTTCAATTTCTTCTACAGTGCCTATGTTTTCCTCTGATTCAACAGCTACTACATCTTCTTCTAATCTGGAATTTTTTTCGGTAATTATTGTCTCTACATCGGAATCTTCTTTAACTTCAACATTCTCCACCAGATTTTCTACTTCGTTATTTATCGTGAATTCTTCCTGAGCAGCCAATCCATTTATTGGCACGGATATTATTACTGTAACTACTATCAGCATTGTTGCTAATACTCTTCTAATCCTTCTCATCACACAACACCTTCTATACTCTTCAGTATAAGCACTATATTTTAGCCATGCTTTTCCCTTTATACGCATTTTAAAACTCACATTATAATAAGCACTCTATCGGGTGCTTATCTTGAAAATTATTTTTTTTGACAATTTTCCAAAAGGTTCTTCAACAAAAGTCGCAGATAAATATGCCAATACTATTGTACAAACAGTACTAAGAACTAAATATGTAACAATGCTTAACTCCATTCCTAACTTAGCTATAAATATGTACAATAATAACTGCTGAACAAAAAAACCATATAAATATAGCCCATAGGAAATTTCATGTTTCTGCATCACTTTTGAAAATACCGGTTCCGGTGCATATGCTAGAGAAAAAACTAAATATGGCAAAGAGATTGCCAACAGAATATTATCAAGCACAAGATTACCACCTAACAGAATACAGAAGAAAAAAAATACAATTGCTTTTTGTAAATCAAATATTTCTTTTGGTACACATATTGCAAACATACTTCCTATAAAATAATATGGAATAATATTTAATGCCAACGCCCAGTCTGTTCCATATATTACCAAGCAACTAGTCGGATAATATATTCTTTTTACTACCCCTACTATAAATACTAAAATTGTAATTATAAACCAAATTTTCTTTGCATATTTCCTGTTTTGTTTTACACCTGTTACATTTAATAATACAGGTAGAACAATATACATCATCACTTCTATAGGTAACGTCCATAAAGATCCATTTACTGCTGAAGAAATCTGATTTGTTTCGAACACTCCTGGAAGAGTATATGCAGGAGATAAAAAACAATTTTTCAAAAAATAATTCTTTGTTACAGGATGTATTAAATATTCTTTAACGGGTAAAGTAGATAAAATAGGACCTACTATGAAAGTCGCAAATATAACAAAAGCGATTAATGCAGGAAGAATTCTAAAGACTCTTTTAACCATATATACCAATATATTAGAATTTGAAAGATAACTTTTGGTAACCAAATATCCACCTATCAAAAAAAATATAAATACACCAATTTCGTGAATAGGGCTTGATAGAATATTTCTCGGTGCGATACCCATTAAAACATACATATGTCCCACCATCACCATGAACGCTGCAAGAAGACGTAGTATATTAAAATTGTTTTTATAACTCATTTTACACTTTTTCCCTTCTTTTACTTTTTTCCAAAGTTCTCAACCACAAGTACCTTTTAAGTGTATCTTATCTTTGAGGAAATATCTCCTGAACTTTATAACTCGATTCGCGCGAATCGCGCAATTCGATCAATACAAATATGGAGGTATCTCTCATGAAAACTACAGAAAAACTTCACCAAATCCATCTGAACGAATGGGCTTCACGTTTTTCAGATCAGAAAGCCAGCGGTCCGACTGTTAAACAGTGGTGTGAACAAAACAACCTCTATCCATACTTACAACTACTGGTAACATGTTCTTAAAGAAGAATTGGCCAGTCAGGTATTGCCTGACATTGTTCCTATAGCTATTCCTGAACTAAAAGCTCCTATTGCTCCAACATCTTCGTTTAATTCGTCTCTAACGAATTGCGTGAATCGCGCTACCGCAAAACTCACTATGAATGACATATCAATAGAGTTTGATTCCAGTATTCCAGAAGAGTTCCTTAGCACCATCATTAAGGTGGTGCGCCATGCTTAAAGATGCTGACCCAAAGTACTTTGCCGGAATCTACATTGTTTGTGGATACACCGATCTGCGTTACGGAATCGACTCGCTTGCTGCAATCATTGAGCGTAAGTATCACGCAAGTCTGTTTGTACCCAATACTCTCTTTTTATTCTGTGGCAGATCTGCTTCCAAAATAAAAGGACTGCTTTGGGAAGGTGACAGTTTCCTTCTTCTTTACAAGCGGGTGGAAAGTGGTCACTTTTCATGGCCTCGTAATTCCAAAGAACTCCGCTCCATGACTCCGGAACAATTCCGCCGGCTTATGCAAGGTTTTGCAATCGAACCGATCATCCATGATGTAATTCCAAGGCATTCTGCTTGAATTATTAAATTCTATTGTGCAAAACAGAGAACTTTTATTTTCTACATTTTGCACCAATCACATGGCAAAGGATGAATCTTTCACTTCCTCTATTGGGCGCTTTGCAACGATCTTTAAGCCCTGCATCAACATTTTGTACTGCTCCGAATCGCCTACCCAAATCAGACCATGATGCGATCAGTTTGTTTGCCACAAAACAGCAATAATGTATTCTTATCGTACGGGTCAAGGTTAAATTGAAATCGTATAATTCTGGCAAGACCATCAATACCATTTTTTAAACCGGTAAATCCGGTGGCTATGTATACCTTTTTGAATCCGATACCATCATTGAGCATTGAACATCACTCCCAACAGTGCATTTAAAAGCGTAGATGATGCCTGATCAGTAATCTCCAGAGTCAGCTGATTCTTTCCTTTGAGGATAGCAACAATTTTTTGTTCTGTGGTTACTGTAGCAACAGAATCTTCTGCTGTTGGTGCCGGCAACTCCACAAACGTAGGCGCGATCTCTGCAGTTTCCAGAAATGCTTCTCTGACTCTTAGGAGTCTCCAGTAGTAATTCGCTTTTGTGATGCCATGCAGCCTACACCACTTATCAATTTTCATACCCTGTGCACGATTCTGACGTTCTTTGATCTGTTCAGCCCATTCACTTAAACGGATTTGCTGTGCAATTAAACTTGTTTGGGATTTCATGACATACCTGTAATCCAGTCAAATAAGTTCAGTACTCAACTTTTTTGACTCATAGTGATAAGTCTATTATCCCAGATATAATTATTTTGGAAAGGTACTTACTATTTAACATTTACAACTAAATATTATGTTGTGACAGATATGTCTGCCTGGAAAACTCAAATTTATTCTGTATTTATCCATTATACATTTATTACGTATTTATGAAATCGAAAGTTCCTAACTACATCTCCCATACATGGTACACTTTACCGTTTTTAGATTATTGTTTGTACGCTCTACGCCCCTTAATTTAATTGAGTCGACTGCGTTTTCCACGGCATCAATATCTCTCATCATTTCTTTTTCAAATAACTTTTTTGAATCTATTAGTCCAATTAAGGACATATATTGCATCTACAGAAACACCATGTATTTAGCCCTTTCCTCTTGCATTTGCGCTGTTTGTCGTTAAAATATTTTTATGCTTTCATTGTCTTATCTATTTTTCATCATTCATAATATTTCTTTTTATGCTGAACTTCTGCACTATTCAGCCCATATTGAAGTATTTTATATTCCTCAATCCATGTACTTTTATCTGTGCTTCCCCATTGATAAAAAATATCATCCTCTTGATATCCATCTCCTATTATTATAGGAATTTCTTTACTCATGTCCTCCAAGAATAGATAATATAAACTTCTTTGTATTTTACAATTTTTCAAAAGATATGTTGCCAAATAGTTTATGCTAATTGTTTCTGGGACTTCCATAGGCTCATTATAGTTATTCCAAAACAAATACGGAACACTATATTTGTCTATGCTAAAAGTGTTATTCTCCTCAGAACTATCACTTAAATCCGGCAAGGCGGGTTGGTGATCTCCAAGGAAAAGAACAATTACTTTATCATCTATGCTTTTAAAGAAATTCAACAGTTCTTCCAATGCAGCATCCGACTCATGCACTAATGAAAGATATTGGTTCCATAAATGATTATCTTGGTTATTTATAGTAATATTTCCATCATAATTTTCATAATTAAAACCTCCATGATTCTGTACAGTTAGAGTATAAATCGCGAGTTTTTCATCTTCTGTTTTATTTTTAAATTGATCTATAATCCACTTATAACAATATTTGTCACTAGTGTATTCACGAATAAATTCTTTGCCCAACAAATCATTATAAAACACCATATTTTTAAATTGTAACATAGGATATGCTTTTGTACGGTTCCAGTTGCTTCCAGGCATTGGGTGCATAGCAATTGTATTATACCCGACATCATTTAAAATATTAATGAGAGAATATTGCTCACCATTCATATGTTGCTGAAATACAATTGATCCTCTCGGAAAAAAGGCCATTGTGCTTCCCATTAACAGCTCATATTCGGAATTGCAGGTTCCACCTCCCATTTGTGAAACATAACAAGTTCCTTTTTCAACGTCACATCCTGTTAGGCTATTTATAAAAGGTGTTACCTCCTCATTTGTCTCGATCAAATAGAGTGACTGCAAATCGGCAAAACTTTCATTTAAAATAATTACAATATTTGGGATGTCTTCTATAATATTTGTTTCATTTTGGGTTTCATACTGGTTAAGTATCTCTTGAACTCTCCTTTCCGAAAAATGTTGTGGTTTTTCTACGAAAATATATCTCATATTCAGCATAGAAGATAGAATCCAGCCATTTTCAGCATAATTAGTTTTCTGATTGTAAACATTTTCTTGAATTCCAATTTTCTGAAGAAACTCTGATTTCATTATAAGAAATATACTCACTATTCCAATCAGTATAGTAATCCCTCGTTCTTTCCAATGTCTTCTCGAAATATCATTGTTTATATTTTTGTGGACATCAATATAAGCCCAAATAGGAATTGTTATAATAAACAATTTCCAAAACATTTCCCAAGTAATATAAATATCATAATTGCCAGACACACTAAGTGCTGTATTTATTGCATAAACATCCCATGGAAGAATAGGGTACCCTCTATACATGAGTGTGTAATAATTTGCAATCCCAACAATTGTAAAAAACATACCCGTAATAAAAACTGTTATTTGGATATTAAGTAGTGAGAAAATAATCAAATTAATAAAGAATGACAAAAAAACATTCACTATAAATGCTATGGGCATTATGCAATCCAAACTATCTATTGACAAAACTTCTGTTACTGATACGTACAATAATAAACTACAATACAGAATAATATAATTTCTTTTAACATCTAGTTTTAGTTTATACTTGTAAAACAACCACCTTAATCCTGTTTGGCTTATTACTAAAACCATCAAAAAACTGATTGCATGCAGAGCCCAAGTAAAATCCATCTGCATTGAATGCTTCATCCACTTTGTAAGAGAATTTTTAAAATAAATTTGAGCATAAGTACCCTCTGACCAATTTAACATCGTTGAACCAGTGTTAACTATCTCATAGTCCAAATTTATAACACTATTACACCAAGACATCAGTGTAGATCCAGGGATACTGCTAATTAAAAAATCATCCCTATATAGTTTGAATCCAACAAGTTCAATTTTTGTATTTTCCTGCAAATCACTCTTTTGTGTTACAGAAAAGACACTCTCTTCTGAATTTAAAAAACCCGTTTCTATTTTAAATACGAAATTATTACTTTCTGTTGATGTACCAACTCTCTTATAACTCTCTCCTTCTTTATAGCTCAAGAATATTTCGTTAATATTGTTTTGATCTGCAATAAAATAATCCAACTTTCCTATGTATTGTTTTGGAGAGAAACCTGTAACAACAATCATAATACATGTAATCAATAGAGCGAATATCATTATCATGACGTTTTTTTGACTAACTTTCATTTCAATATAAAGAGATCTCATAAGTAGACCACTACCCATCAACAGCAAAATAGCATGATTCAAAGAGTTCCTTGCAAATATTAAAAGCATCAAAAAAAGCACACCAAGCACTATATGACTGAAATGTTTTTTTAGTAAATCATCTAATAACGAACAACAACGTATAATACATAAATTACCTACTGCAAATAAAACTACATTATAAAAAAAGGAAGCATATATCAAATAATCTTCACAAATAACACTCCCTAAATAATAACCTCCAATCCCCAGATTATATATATAAATAAAAATATTTGGTTTATCACAAAGTAGAAAAACACTAGTGATTAAAAAAAATATATATATTATGATAATTTTATCCTTAAATTTATTTTTCTTACTTGCTCTTTTAATCATTAGAATTCCTCAGTTTTCTATTTCATCTCATTCCTATACATCATCGCCACATCATAAACGCTGATACTTTGCTGATATGTTTTGTGTTTCTCCCTAACCACAATCAATGCATCATCTAAATCCTTCTGGCGTTTCGCATTAATTTCTCGCACTTTTGGTACACGATAAATTGAGGTAGTCTTTTCCACACAATCGAAGTCCGTGTGTAAGGAATATCTCACCCACAAATCCCAATCTTCTAATGCATCTAGCGTTTCATCCAAACCGCCGTATTCCTCGAACAAGCTTTTTTCAAACATAATGCACTGGATTGGAATATAATTATGATAACAAAGCTCTATTTTATCAAATTTCTTTTTATGGATGCCCAAATAATCATACACCACATATACATATGGATCTTTACTCTTTACTTCCACCGGAGTCTCAAAAGCAAACGCATAAGCAGCTTTATTTGTAGAATTTTCCAATGTTTTTACCAGAACTTCTACATGATCTGCATAGAACAAATCATCATCATCCAAGAAGTTTAAGTACTTGCCATGTGCCAGTTCCATGGCAGTATTTCCCGCTTTAGAACGACCTACATTTTTTCCCATTGCATGATAAAGAATATTCAAATCCGAAAAATCTTCTTTTATCATTCTGCCTGCACAATCCGGTCCATCTTCTACCACAACGATCTCAATATTAGGGTAAGTCTGATTTCTTAATGAAATTAATGTTTCTCTTAATACTTCCGGTCTGCCACAGGTTCTTACAATAATAGAAACCAAAGGATGCTCCTTTGGAAACTCATTTACATAAAAAGCTCCATCTCGAATAGCACTATAATCAAACCCAATGAACGTTCCTACTTCATATCTCTTCTGACCGCAATAGCTTGCTTTTCTAAAATGGGGAATTTGAGTAAAATGTTTTATAAATTCCCTCCATAACAATTTTTTTGACCCGGGGAAAGCTTCCTGTTTCATCATTAACCTAACAAATTGAGCATAGCCTCTTAATAACAATCCTTTGTTTGCAAATCGATGTCTAAGAAGCAAATTATTAATGACACTATGCACATGCTGGGTAGGTTTCACTTCGCCAGCTTCTGCATATGAATAGTGTGTAATAACTGCGCTTGGAACATACTTCAACTTATAACCAAAACTGCGAACCCTCCAGCTTAAATCCACATCTTCTGCGTACATAAAAATAGCTTCATCAAATCCATTTAATTTTTTATAAACTTCTCGTCTTATAGCAAATGCAGCCCCACTCGCCCAACTTGTCTCATGAGTCAATGGATCATACATTTTCGGATGTTCGTATGGGAACTGGCGTAACTCCCACAAGGCTACATCTTTTTCAGAAAGCTTAATATCATCCTCTAACTTCTGTAACGTATCTGGATATAGTTCTGTATCAATATTAAAAAAGCAGACTATATCATCATTCCCCTCTGAAAACGCTAGATTATTTGCCTTACCAAAACCCAAATTTTCTTTTGATTCAATAATTGTAAAGGCTTTTAGCTGGCTGTCATACTTCTCCTTTTCCTTATATAATACTGCCAAAGAATCATCTGCTGAATCATTATCTACAACAATTATAGAAATCTTCTTTAAGTCATAATCTGATTTCAAGACAGATGCAAAACATTTTTCAATCCATTTTTTTGAATTATATGACACATAAATCAAATCCATAATTTAATCCTCCGCCAGTTTATTTCACTTACTCTCAATATAGTCTTTTAATTCCTTAATGTCTTTCTCTAAATGTGCTTCATATTCCTTATGTTTACGAATTTCATTTTCCAGGAACTTAATGTATTCCTGCTGTTGTGCAATAGACGTTTCCTGTCGTGCAGTAAATGCATCTGCTTCCTCTTTTGTAGAAATTAGTTTTCTTTCTAGTTCATGTACAGTAGCATTCAAAAAATAATACATACTATCATCAAAATATGCATAATCTGTCATATCCACTTCAATTTCAATTTCTCTATTAGTACAGATCGCAATCACATATCTGCAATCTTTTATATCAATCGCCTTATTTTCTTTCTGAACAACTTCATTTGCATGTGCAATAAAATATCCCACACTTGGGTATTGACAGAACAATTCAATTTTTTGAAATTTCTGTTTTAAAAAATCTTGATATTCATTAACATAAAATTCTTTTATGTGGAAACGATTCTCACCTTTTACTCTATCAGTATACACAGCCTTGTTAGGGGTAGACATAATAAGAATTCCTTCTGGCTTTAATACTCTTGTGATTTCTTCTAAAAATAACTGTTGGATATTTTCATCTACATGTTCAATTGTTTCATAAGAAATTATTACATCAAATGTATGATCTTCAAATGGTAATTTACTGACACTCCCCACTACATAATTTATTTTCTCATTCCCATACTTCAACTGTGCTGCTTGTACTGTTTCTTCATCCAAATCCATTCCATACACTTGCTTTGCTTTTTCTGAAATTAGATTGCTTCCGTAACCCTCACCACAAGCTGCATCTAATACCACTTTATCTGTAACAAAAACCTTTGCAAACTGATATCTCTGAAAATGCTCAATCTGCATTTCTCCCACACATTTTTCTGGTAAAAATCTTTCACCACTATATTCTGTACCCATGTTCTCTCTCCCTATCCTATTAACTCAACTTGCTCACTTTTATATGTTTTCTGCTTGATTTTTGCTGGTATCTCTATATAGGAAGAATTATAGCCCGTATTATTTATTTCCAGTTCCCCCACGCCATGTAGCCAAGTCAGCATCAAATGGTTATCCTGTGCCCCTTGTGCTATTGCAGCTGACAAAACATAACTTCCTTTCATAATTCTCGGAAGTACAAATTCAAAAACTGCTTCTACAATTTCTCCAGATTTTCCTCGTATAACTCTTCCATCATTTATATAATTGTTAAAGTCATATAGTGGTATTCCTTTATTATTTTCCACAACAACACCGAAAATCAAATTTTCTAAATCCTGTTTTAATCGGGCCACCACATGAAAAGAATAATGCTTATCTACAACAAAACTATTGGTTATTTTCCCACTTTCATCCATCGCAAAGGCAGAAATAATCTCGACTTTCTCTGACAGGATAGCTGATCCTTTATAAGAAATCGACGGAAACTTAACTTTCTCATCTGCAAACTCACTAACAAAGTGTTCATATGCATAATCAACCTCTCCCAAATTCTGTTCATTCATTCCCATTCGTTTCATGTCCATATACATGTCACAAACCTTGTCACTTAGGTCAAAAATCTTCTGATTTCCTTTTTCAATCCAAAGCACTCTAGAACACATCTGTCTAACACTTGCAATATCGTGTGATACGAAAAGAATCGTCACATTTTTTTCTCTTAGCTCCTCGAATTTACGGAAACACTTATTCTGGAAGAATAAATCGCCTACACTAAGAGCCTCATCTACAATCAGGATATCCGGTTCAACATTGATAGCCACGGCAAATGCTAATCTGGCGAACATCCCGCTGGAATACATTTTTACAGGCTGATGAATAAAATCTCCAATATCAGCAAACTCAACGATATTGTCAACTTTTGCCAGCATTTCTTCCTTTGAAAACCCCATCATTCTTCCATTAAGAAAGATGTTTTCCATTCCGGTATATTCCTGATTAAAACCAGCTCCAAGTTCAAGCAAGGCAGAGACTTTTCCATTAACCTGAATATCTCCTTGGGATGGTTTTAGTACACCAGTTATGATTTTAAGCAAAGTAGATTTTCCGGCTCCATTGGTTCCGATAATTCCAACAGTTTCTCCGCGCTTTACATCAAAACTAATATTATTCAACGCATAAAACTCTCTATGTAACGGCGTTTTCTTTCCAAATCCTATTGCTTCTTTAAATCGATCCTGTGGTTTTTCATATAAATTATATTTTTTGGTGATATTTCTCACCTGAATTATATTTTCTGTCATATCATACCTCTATAATACATCCGGAAAATGATCCTTGCATTTCTTAAACAATTTAATGCCCACAATCAGCAATAACATGGCAACAATCCAGTAATATGCGGTCATTCCCAAGCCATGTCCAAATCCATTCTTATAAATAAAAATATTCCTGTACCCTGATACTATATAATACAGTGGATTAAACATTAAAATTTTCCGTACAATTTCCGGCATAATTCCAAAATCCCAGACAATCGGGGTCAGCCAAAATACAATTTGTAAAACAATTGATACAATCTGCACCGTATCTTTAAAAAAAACGTATAAAGTAGATGTAATATAGACCATTCCCGCTGAAAGAATCAACATGTATACCAGATAAATTGGAATTTGAAGATAATATACATCCGGAAAATACCCAAAAAGCATGTATAGTACGATGCCAAATACCAATAATACGATTTGCACCATTAATGTAGATAGTAATTTTGCAATTGGCAAAATATTAATATTAAACAATACTTTTTTTACAAGATAGCTATATTCTACTAAACTTGGAGTTGCATTAGATATCCCATCACTAACAAAAAACCATGGGATCAATCCAACCATTAACCATAAAATAAACGGGAAATCTGCAACCGGTGCCGATTTAAACCCCAACTGAAAAATAAACCAGTATAATATAATTGTAATGATTGGTTGCAGAAAGGCCCATGCAACACCTACCACCGATCCAGCATATTTTCCTTTAAAATCATCGACAGCAAACTGGACTGTAAAAAACAAATCATTTATTACTTTTTTATTTTTTCTCATAGACGCTCTATCCTCTTTTTAGCAGTAGCTTCTGTTACTTATAAAATATTTTATCCCTAATTTTTTTCAAAACTCTTTTCCACTTTGGCGTTTTTAAGTAATTCAGCATATATTCCACATCTCTGTTTACATCATAGTAGTTCATACTGAAATTATATTTTTTGAACTTCTCTATTTCAATTAAATATGCATTGTAAAATCCTGCATCACGCTTATTCTTCTTTTTCGGTACACGATACAATGATGTTACCTGATTCACAAAACTAAAGTCTGTTTTTGTGGAATATCTCACCCACATTTCCCAATCTTCAAGCACATCCATTGTTTCATCAAATCCACCCAGTTGTTCATAAAGCTTTCGGGAAAACAGGATACTTTGAATTGGAATATAATTATTAAACGTTAAAAAAGTTCTGTTAAACGGCTGCCTATAGCGCACCCATCTCTTACACTCTTTGTAATGCTTTCTTTTTGCATCATATTGTACAACACTTTCATATGCAACAGAATATGCTGCCAGATTCTTCGATTTATGTATTTCATGTAACAATGTTTCCACATGTTCCGGAAAGAGTAAATCATCATCATCCAAAAAATTAAGGTAATCTCCTGTCGCCATAGATAAAGCCAGATTTCCTACAACAGTACGTCCCTTTTTAACACCGGTATTTGCATATCGTATGTTCAGATCCGAAAACTCTCTTTTCAGCATGCTCTGTGCAGTATCCTCACCATCTTCAACAACGATTACTTCAATGTTTTTATAGTTCTGATTGCGGACACTTTCCAATGCCCCTCTTAAAATGTGTGGGCGCCCACACGTTCTGATAATGATCGAAACTAAATCCATCTATCATTCTCCATTTTAAATCTCTGTTTTTTCCAAAAATCTTCTCGTCTTTTCTTTGTAATTTCCCCACTGTTTTCTATATTCTGGATTCTTTAATCCATGAATCAGAAATATCAGCGTTCTATAATAATATAGAAAATAGATCTTCCACCTGGAAATACGCAGATACTCTGCAAGATAATAAATCTCACTGCATGCCCAACAGATCAGTGCAAATGGCTTTACAAGTCTTGTTGTCTGGTCATGACCATGGATAACTCTGCTTTGGGGAAGATACCTCGTCTTATATCCCTGCTGCTCCATTCGAATTCCTAAGATATTTTCTTCCTCATATAAAAACGTAGTGTCATCTAATGGAGTTACTCGTCCTGCACACTCTGCTGACATCATAAAACAACAGCCTGCTGCAGCAAAAATATCTTGCTGAGTTTGATAAAACTCTTCACTCCCATGAACCCGATTTGTTGCTTTATGATATACAAACCTAATTACAGTCTGGGTTGTCCAGATATCTCCATACCCAATCTTTTTTATAAAATGACAACACTGGGTTTTTTTGTTATTGTCTACAATATGTGGAGCAACAATACCATACTCTGGATGCCTTTCCAGGTATTGTTGCATGATATAGATGCTATCCGTTTCAAAAGAAACGTCATTATTGCTAATCAGTACATATTCACAGCCATCCTCTAATGCATGTAAGATGCCTACATTATTTCCTGCTGCATATCCTGTATTCTCTTTGTTTTGTATCAGGCATACATTTTTCCCATGACAAATGCTTTCCAACTCTTTATAATTAGGTGATGCGTTGTCTACCACATAGATCTTTATGTTTTCAATCCCTCTGCTGTTTTGAATACTGGCAATACATTTTTGCGTTTCCTGCCATGTAATATAATTTAAAACCACAACACCAATCTTTTTCATAATGTGTTTATAACCTTCCAATTATCTTTTTGTAGTACAGACGATATTTTGAAAAAGTACCTATGATTATCGGTATTTTTGTTTTCAAAACTAACCAATATAGCAAAAATTCCTTGGTATCCGGCTTTGCCCTTTTTACTGCCAACTTTGTATCTTCATCTTCTACTATTTTCATAATATACCGCTTTACTTCTTTTAAAGATATAGCACTTAATTGGTATATCTGTTCTATATTTTTGAAAACTGTTCTTAAATACAGATTATAAATTCCCTTGGACTCCTCCACCGTTAAATTCATATCGTTTGCAAATTCAACTGACTTTTCAAAAAGTATTTTTCCATATTCGAACTTTTCCTTATCGACTTTATTTGTTAACGAATTTATATTCTCACATATATAGTGATATCCAACATACGAAATACATCTGATATTTTCGCATTGTTTCAGGTATTCAAAGTTAAATATAAAATCCTCACCGATATAAATATCTTTTCGAAACATTATTTTATTTTCTCTGATAATGTCTGAACGGAACAATTTGCAATAAACGATTCCAATTAAAGTGGAAACATACAAATTGGAAAAGTAATCACAAAAATTTTTCCTTATATCGATATCTGCATTTAATTGGATATTCTTTATTACATTGGTGCACTGTCCATTCTTATAAAACCACCTGTCAAATGTAGAAATAACCAAATCATATCCTTCTACATTTCTATACAGCTGTTCTAAATAATCCGGTTCAATCCTGTCATCTGCATCAATAAAGGCGATATAATCACCTTTTGCCAATGATATCCCTGTGTTGCGGGTACTGCTAACTCCTTGATGTTGATTTATAACAGCCCTGATTCTGGAATCTTTTTTTTCATATTCCAGACAAATCTCTGCACTGCCATCTGTAGAACCATCATCTACCAGCAAAACTTCATAGTCCTGGTAAGTTTGTTTAGAAATATCTTCCATAATTTTCGAAATATTCCTTTTACACTGGTATATTGGAATTATAATGCTTATCATTTAAACCTCTATTTTCTGAGTAGCCTTCTATAAACCTGTTTTCTAGCCCAACTTGGCTGTAACGTCATAATTTTTGTCAGCAAAATCGCCACAGCATATTCATGTACTCTCAGCAATCCGCTTGCATACTGCTGTTTTCTAAGCTGCATGTACCTGTCGCAATACCCGGCTCCGCCACGTCTCTCGTATATATTTTCTTCGGTACGTGCTTTTACTAATACCTGTGGTATATTTGCAAACTTACGATCCAGAGCCAGCATCCGAGTCCACAGATCATAATCTTCCAAAAAAGGAAAATGCCGATAATTTCCCGCTTTCAGTACTTCTTCTTTCCGAAACATCACCGTCATATGGTTCAACGGATTTCGATATTTGGAATATTTTCTTATTTCTTCCTTACTTTCAGGCATCTTTTTAATTTTCTGGTAGGTACCCTCTGTATTAAACTCTAAGATCCAACCTCCACATACTGACACATCTGGATTCTCTTTCATATATTGATACTGGACAGCCAATCTATCATTCAATGCGATATCATCCGTGTCCATTCTGGCAATCAGTTCATTGTGACATAATTCCACACCTTTTGCAAGTGCTCTTCCAAGTTTTACATTTTTTTCAAACTGATATACCTGAAACCCGGGATAGATATCCATTTTTTCCTGAATGATATCCTCTAAATAACCAGGCAACGGACCATCTTTAATCAAAACTATCTCATCTGGCTGTAAGGACTGATAGATGATACTGTCCAACGCCCGGGAAAAATATTCTGGTTTTTCTTTTTCATATACGGACATTAATACTGATACAGCCATCGGCTCACCTTCTTTTGCTTTATTTTTAACTTGTAACATTCTCCCCAAAGGTATCCGGGTTCTCTGGATCAAACTGCTCATTTGCCCACATCATCGTAACCAGGTTCTGTGTCTTAGACAAATTAATAATATTGTGGGTATATCCCGGCAGCATATGGATTGCCTGAATCTTATCACCGGATACTTCAAACTCCATCACTTCATTTGAACCGATCTTTCGCTCCTGAATCAATCCATGACCTGCTACTACCATAAAAAACTCCCACTTACTGTTATGCCAATGCTGACCTTTGGTAATACCCGGTTTGCTGATATTGACTGAAAACTGTCCATGGGATTGAGTTTTCAGTAGTTCTGTGAAAGAACCCCTTTCATCACAGTTCATCTTAAGATCAAAAATTGCCTTTTCCTTCGGTAAGTAGGATAAGTAGGTAGAATAAAGCTTTTTCGCAAAGCTATGATTGGGGATTTCAGGCATCATCAATGTTTTTGGCTGCTCTTTAAAAGCTTCCAGCAAATCAACAATCTCCCCTAAGGTAGCCCTATGGGTGGTAGGTACATGGCAGTATCTGCCTCCAGCATCAGCAACTGCATCCAATCCATCATACTCGCATCGATGTTCTTTTCCTTCCAGAGCATCAAACATTTCCTCTACCAAGTCATCAATGTAGAGAAGCTCCAGCTCCGTACTTCTGTCATTTACCGTAAACTCCAGGTCATTTGCAAATGCATTACAGAAAGTAGCAACCGCTGAATTATAATTCGGACGGCACCACTTTCCAAATAGATTTGGGAAACGGTATACCAAAACCTTAGCTCCTGTCTCCTTCTCATAATCAAAAAATAATTCTTCCCCTGCAAGCTTTGACTTTCCATAATCGGAAGTTCCGTAACGTCCAATCAGGGTTGCCTGTATGGAGCTGCTAAGCATGATCGGACAGGTATTCTCATGTTTTTTTAACGCATCAAGCAGGGAATTCGCAAAACCGAAATTCCCTGCCATAAATTCTTCATTATTTTTCGGCCGGTTGACACCTGCCAGGTTAAACACAAAATCTGCCTTTTCACAAAAAACATCCAGCAGTGACGGATCTGTATCCAAATCATATTCAAAAATTTCATCAACCACAAGATTCGGCCTTGTCCTGTTTTTGTTTTCTTTTATATTTTTTAAATTGGCCACGAGATTTTTCCCAACAAATCCTTTTGCCCCGGTTACTAAAATATTCATGATTTTCTCCACACCATTTTATTAACTACACCCGTATAGCTCTGAATGATTTTTACCACCTTATCAGATACATTTTCATCTGTATAATCCGGTACCGGAATTCCCATATCTTTATTGTTATTCATTTCAACAGCCACATCCACTGCCTGAAGAAGGCTGTCTTCATCAATTCCTGCCAAAATAAAGCAGGCTTTATCCAAGGCTTCCGGTCTCTCAGTGGAGGTTCTGATGCAAACGGCAGGGAATGGATGTCCCACAGAGGTAAAGAATGAGGACTCCTCCGGCAGTGTACCGGAATCTGACACAACCGCAAATGCATTCATCTGGAGACAGTTATAGTCATGGAATCCTAAAGGCTCATGTTGAATGACTCTTTTATCCAACAGAAAACCTGAGAACTCCAGTCTGTTACGACTTCTAGGATGGCAGGAATATAAAATCGGCATATCATATTTTTCAGCCATTTTATTGATTGCCGTAAAAAGTGACGTAAAGTTCTTCTCTGTATCAATATTTTCCTCACGATGAGCAGAAAGTAAAATATATTTTCCTTTTTCCAAGCCTAGTCTCCTGTGAATGTCTGACGCCTCAATCTTTGCCAAATTGTTATGAAGGACTTCTGCCATAGGGGAACCTGTCACATAAGTACGTTCTTTGGGCAAACCACAATCTGCCAGATAACGTCTCGCATGCTCGGAATATGCAAGATTCACATCTGAAATTATGTCTACAATTCGACGGTTAGTTTCTTCCGGCAAACATTCATCCTTGCAACGGTTTCCTGCTTCCATATGAAAAATCGGGATATGAAGTCTTTTAGCACCAATGACTGATAAACAGCTGTTGGTATCTCCTAAGACAAGTACTGCATCCGGCTCAATCTCCACCATAAGCTGATAGGATTTCGCAATGATATTACCCATTGTTTCACCAAGGTCTCTACCCACTGCATCCATGTAGACTTCCGGATCATCCAACTCTAAATCACGGAAAAATACACCGTTTAGATTATAGTCATAATTCTGCCCCGTATGAGCCAAAATCACATCAAAATATTTTCGGCATTTTTTTATCACTTCAGACAGACGGATAATTTCCGGTCTTGTCCCCACAATAATCAGAAGCTTTAATTTCCCGTTATTCTTAAATGATACTCCCATGTTATTTCTCCATTTTCGCTAGTTCTTCCTGAATGTAAGTAAGCTCTAAAAGCTTTGCTTTCACTTCTTCCACATTCAACATTTTTGTATTATTACTGTTGAACTCTGTCAGTGTGTTTCTCTTCGCATCGCCTTCGTTGAAATACTTATCATAATTCAAGCTTCTTTGGTCTGCAGGCACGCGATAGAAATCTCCCATATCCACTGCCTTGGCACATTCCTCGTTGGTAAGAAGAGTTTCATACATCTTTTCTCCATGACGGATCCCGATAATCTTAATATCCTCTTTATTGCCACCAAAAAGCTCACAAACAGCTTCTGCCTGTGTCTGAATGGTGCAGGCGGGTGCCTTCTGTACCAGAATATCACCTGTGTTACCATTTTCAAATGCAAAGAGTACCAAATCTACAGCCTCTTCCAAGGACATAATAAATCTCGTCATAGTCGGATCTGTAATGGTGATCGGCTGTCCGTTTCTAATCTGATCGATCCAAAGCGGAATCACCGAACCACGGGAACACATAACATTACCATAGCGCGTACAACAGATTTTTGTCCGTTCCGGATCGACGGTTCTTGACTTTGCAACAGATACACGTTCCTCCAAAGCTTTCGTAATACCCATAGCATTAACCGGATAAGCTGCCTTATCTGTAGAAAGACAAATGACAGATTTAACTCCTTCCTCAATGGCTGCAGTCAGTACGTTGTCCGTACCGATGACATTAGTCTTTACTGCTTCCATAGGGAAAAACTCGCAGGAAGGAACCTGCTTCAGTGCTGCAGCATGGAAAATATAATCCACTCCATGCATTGCTGCCTTTACGGAAGAAAGCTCCCGCACATCCCCAATATAAAATTTAATTTTATCAGCCACCTCTGGCATCTTTGCCTGAAACTCGTGGCGCATATCATCCTGTTTTTTTTCATCACGGGAAAATACACGGATCTCGCCAATATCAGTCTTTAAGAAACGATTTAATACTGCGTTTCCAAAAGATCCTGTTCCTCCTGTGATTAATAATGTTTTTCCCTGAAAGGTTGACATCCCACCTTCCTCCTTATCATCTATTTATTATTTTCTCATTTGGCAAATCAATCCATGATCCTAGTTTTTTATCCCAAGAAGGTGGATCAAAAGGCATGAAACCACCATCTGAATAAAAGGTAAACTCCGAAAATTTAATTTCATCATTCGCAACGTATAAATCCACTCTCAAAAACGGGTGTCCCTTTGAAAACGTGCGGGCAATTTCAATCATTTCATCTAATCTTTTAGGTTTTTCATATGGATATTCGCTATTCGGAAAACCCTGTCTTATTTGAAGCAAGTTCCAATCCGTATCAAAATAATCAATACTCTCATTTTCTTGTTTATCATTTTGAATTGTCTGAATTATTTTAGGCTCCCCATTAAAACACATGAATTTATATACCGGTAAAATTTCATTTTTAGCATCTACTACATATTCTTCAGCAATAATTCTTGGCTTTACATTTTTATAAGGCCATTCTCTGCCATAAACAAAATAATTTGTTTTCAGCGAGCTCACAATTGTTCTTTTTATTTCTTCATAATCAAGCTGTGACTTATCCTTACATAGTACTAATCCGCCACTATCATGTGTACATTTCAGCACAAACCGTTCGGGCAAGTTCTTAAAGTCAATATCCTCATATCTTTCCCAAATACCATATGTTGGAATAACGTAGGACGAACCAATGACATCTCGAACATATTCTTTTACCGCATACTTGTCTACCATCTTTGTGTACTCAGGATTTCTATTATAAAGCTTTAGCCATTGTAACTTTTCATTAAATGTTTTAGGGTTTTTCAAATCCAGTCTCTTATTTAAATTAATCTTAAATACAATTTCTAGATATAACTTATCCGGGATTCTATTCTTTAAAAATTGTTTTATTTTTTTATTTAATATTTTCTCCATTTTTAATTCCCACCCATCATTTTGTCAAATATTTCAACACTCTATGACCTTCCATGTCTCAGGTATTCGTTCATATTCCCAATCTGTTGTACAAGGTGCTACAACTACTTTATGCGGATTATCATTTAGCCAGGCTCCCCACCAGGAAAAAGTACTGTTTGCAATTATCTGATTTTTGCATGCTGCTATTGCATACACTTCTTCTACATCACTTAATTTGTACTCATCTTTAACAAAGGTGACCCTATTAATATCTAGCCTTGACTTTAAAAATTCTCTGGCAAACTCGACATCATCTGAAAAAATATAATAATGTTTGTCTCCAACTATTTCGTTTTCCATCAAATCAATTGCTTCATGATAATATGTATCTGTAAGACATAGACCAAGGTCCACATAATCCCCTCGTCTAATATGAATGGCAACACTATTTTTATCTGAAATGTTCTTCTTAAAATTCTTTAACTCATCACTTGAATCTTTTAAGCAGAACAACTTTTTAACATCTTTCGCATATTTTTCAAAGTATTTATGACTTATCCAATATCCACTCAAATATATATTTCTTTTAGTATCGACATCAGGAGAACAAAACATATCTTCATCTTGAATTTTAATATATGTAATAAGTTTTAATGCTTTTAGTATTTCCTCAGTTCCTTTTACCAACACACGTATCAATTTGTTTTTTTGTCGTTTAGTGAAAAAAATTTTGGTTTTATATGTATCAATATTTAACTTATCCAGTTGAAACTCACGCCCACATCCGTATCTGTACATAGATAAATCTAAACATAATTCCTGCCCTGTTTTTTTTGCAATTACCCATGCATTTGCATACTGAAACAATTGATTACCAAAACCTCCATTTATTTCTACAATTATCATAAACTAGCCTCTCATATTTTTAATTTTATATATATAGTCCTGGATTATAAAGATTTCATTTGATTTTCTAAAAAGAAGGTATGCTAAAATTACATATACAATAGTAATAACTACACCTTTCAACAAAATTCCTCCCCAAGTAACAGGTATAATATTACTTAACAAAATGGAAATACAGCAGATCATACCTGTGTACAGTGCTCTCTTTACTTGAGTTCTGATATATTCTTTTGTTTCCATTTGAAAGTATATATCGAAAACAACCTTCATTCTCCCATACCAAATACAAAGATGTCCACACACTGTTCCCAGCATAATTCCTTCAAAACCAAAGTACTTTCCTAATACTATGGAAATAACCAAATTAATTGCTGCAGACCAATTCATATATTTCCTATCCTTTTCAAAGTGCCCCATCGTACTACGAAAAAGAACTAACGACTTATGTGCCCACACAATATACACATTAAATGTTATTAAATAAACAAATATATTGCTTTGAATATATCGCGTGCCCAGCCATAAAGAAATAAATGACTGCAAAACTGACGAAATACCAGCACACAAGTATGCTCCAATTAGAAAAAACAAAAAATCTAATCCTTTAAAAAGATAATTTGCTTTTTGTTTACTTTCCTTATAAATCAAATCTGCAATACTGGCAATCAGTGGCTGAAACAACTTATCAATCACTGCATTCAACTGGTTCGCAACCAATGTATAATTTGCAAACAAAGCAACCTTTCCTACTCCTAAAATTGCAGAAATCACAATATTATCTGTTCCACCATAAATAATTGTTGCAATCTTATGCGAAATGAAATTTTTAAAATCCTTAAGCAAACCTAAATTCTTTATATCTTGCTTTACAACTCTGGTTGCTTTGTCCTTTCCAAATTCCTTATTATATTTATAGGCAATCCAAAGATTGCCTCCTATGTTTTGAACAATAGTAATCAGCACATATACTACATAATTACATATCGTCAATAAAATAACGATACGCAAAACCTGAGCCAACAGATTCATAAAAAGATCTATCTTTATAGTTACATACTCTTTCTGTTCAGCCTGGAAACGTAGTCTGTTATAACCAAGGAGGTAACTGCTTACACTTCCCAAAAGTTGCAATATGTAAATCGAGCAAATATACGGAAAACTAAGTTGAGTCTCACTAATCAGCACTGGTAATAACGGTAACATGCATAAGCCAAAAACAAAGATCATTGCAGCCAGCACAAAATAAATATATTTGTATATATGCATCATTTTCATTACCTGTTTTTCGTCATTTTGAGCCACAACCTCATATAAATGATAGGTTATTGCACCACCAATTCCTAAATCAGCAATTGAAACAAATGATAAAATTTCCTTAAACAGGCTATCATAACCCAAAAACTCAATATTCAGATTATCGAGAAAAAGTCTTCTGGACCAAAATAGTAAAACCGTAGTAATAGCATAACAACAAATAGAATATATGGAATTTTTGACTGTATTTTTTATTCTCATTTTCTGCTTTTCCCCTTTTGCCTGTAGACTGTCTTATTTTCTCCCTTTCATCAAATAATCAACTAGCCCATATGGTAATACATCTCTAATAAGTGATTTTATCATAAAACCTTTCATAATTTGGAGAATACTATTCTATAAATCTACATGGAAAAATTTGACTTGTCCTCTCTTGTTCGATTTTTTAACCCCATTATGAAAGATAATAGGTTCATCTGCTATATCCAGATATTTTTTTGCAATTTGCATAGCTAACACCGCCATTGCTGGAAACTGTTCTTTTCCACCACCTGTTGCAATTGCTCTTTTTTCATGACAGTATCTACTTTCTAAAGTATTTCTTAGAATAACTCCTAAATGCAATACTTTTTATAATAAATTTAATTTTCTCTCGTAATATATTCTTTATATTTTCTAGCAATTATTAGTTCCTTACAGCAATAATAATCCAGGCTTTTTTTACTAAAACATCGTAAATGATTGTTTACATAGTCATAACCTGACATACACGAAAATGCTATGCCACCGGAAAAACGTGGATTACACTCTAAAAACCAATATTTTCCATCATAGTCTTTAATAAATTCAAAATTTACACAACCTAGTATATTAAGTTTTTGTGCGATTATCTCTGAAATATTTGTAAGTTTTTGATCTTGAAAAACCCTTACTGATGTACCTGCACCATTTGGAGTCCTGAGCAACTCTTCTCTGGGAGTTGCCACAAAATAATCATCTGTTCTTAAAATATCAACAGTAATAATGGTTCCTGAAATCTTTGGCTGAATAATATAATCACTCTCAGAATATTTTTTTGTATAGTATTCCATATCAAGGGAATTATCGATATAATGTAATCCCTGACTGCTTCTTCCACCACATGGTTTCATCACTAACGGATATTCTAACCGGTTTGCTGATCTATTTTTTAAAAGTTCAGTTGAAATCAGACATTCAACTCCGCACTTTTTCAAATATTGATATAAGTCATATTTGTTCCTGCAAATAGAAATTGTTTCTTTCGGAGAAATACACAAAACCACCTCTGAAAAAACATCTCGATTTGCATTAATGACATCAACTTCTGCATCTGTTAAAGGAATAATATAATCTACATCCTCCTCCATACATAAATGACTAAGAAAATTTATATATGCTGTCTCGTCTGTTGCATAGGGTGATTGGTAAAACCTGTCTACAAACAAAGAATTGGCTACCCAATCTGCCGAATAGATATCACACCCAATAATCCTATTTCCACTTTCATGTAAATTTTTGATCACAATATCTGCCGAAAATGATCCTATTGCAGTTACTAATATATTATTCATTTATTTCTCCTGATATTTCTATCATTATCCTCTCAATTTTTTACTACGATCTGTTTTTAATCTTCAATATAAATAACTGGTTTTTCTACTATAAAATCAGACAGGAAAGACATAGTGTAAGCTCCTACATTTTGAAATCTGACAATATCCCCCTTTTTAATATCTTCATTTCTTTCAACACATGCAAATCTATCTTTTTCCAGGCAAGTAGATCCACAAAAAATCTGCTTTTTTTCCATACTTTCTGAATATTTTGTATCGGATTTTTCCATTAAATACTGTGCATTCCTCTCATACTGAAAGGGATTGATATGCAGAGATGTTCCATCTAATATAATAAATCTTGTATTTCTAACATCTTTCATTGCTACTACCTTACATAGATACTCGGCAACAGTAGAACATAACGCTGATCCTGGCTCCAAAATCAGCTTGTCACAGGAAACATTTGCCAATGTATCTGAAATTACTTCAGCATATTCTTCCATCGTTGGTTTTCCTGGAATTTTTCTTCCTCCCCAAAAACCGCCACCAATATCAACATAGGAAACTTTCAATTCATATGTAGCAACCAGTCTGGAAATCAGTTTGGAAATCTCCTGATACACTTCCAGACTTCTTGTTTTGGTTGTATAATGAACATGAATCCCCTCCAAAACAATCTGATTACTTTTTAAGTACTCCAATGCCCTTTCGAAGTCTCCATTTTCATAGCAAATACCAAATCTTCCATCCTCTGTACCTGTAGATGTCTGTTCAGGTACATATTTTTCCAGATCAAAATTCACCCTCAGCCCCAACTTTTTGGGGAATGTTGAATATCTTTTGAAATATTCAACCGAAAGTTCCTCTAACTCATCTAAATTATCTATATTAATCATCGCCCCTAAATGACATGCCTCATAAACTTCTTCACCCTTACATGGTCCATTATAAACGATACATTCATCCTGAAATCCAATTGATTTCGCAAGTTTATATTCACTAGCAGATACAACTTCTGCATACATATTATTTTGTTTTGCTAATTGAAGCATAGCTTGACTGTTATTAGTCTTAAAAGAATATGAGCAAATCACTTCTTTTTCCCAATATTTTTTAAAATTCCCCCAAATTTCGTTTAAATTATCTTCAAATTTTTTTTTATGTATTATATAACAAGGTGTTTTATAGTTTTTTAAAAGACAATCCATTTACTACTTCCTTCTACTAAAGATATGTTACTATTGTTAAACACAAATTTTTGCTAAAGCTTGCACTTACATTGCAAAATAATATCGCATATTCTGTCTACATCTTCCAATAAAAGATCTGAATACAACGGAAGGGTCAGTACTCTTTTACTAACATATAAAGCTGTTGGTGTCAGGTTTGGATCAAATTCTCCATGGAAACATTCAAAAGCACTGGTCAATGGATAGAAGTATTTTCTCGCTCCAATTCCATGTTCTGCCAGCTTTTCAAAAACTTCATTTCTCGTAGCCCCAAAAGCTTTTTCATCAATAACAACCGGAAAATATGCATAATTTGATTTTACACCCGGCTGTACAAATGCAATTTTCAGACCCTCTACATTACTTAATCGTTCCTGATATCTGAGAAAAACTTTCTCGCGTTTTGCAATTTCTTCATCAATATGCCGCAGATTACAGATTCCCATAGCTGCACAAAACTCGTTCATCTTCGCATTTGCACCGATGCCATCTACAGTTTCCTGATCACGAATTCCAAAATTCTTTAATCTATAGATTTTCAGACCAAATTCCGGATTATCGAAACAAACAGCTCCCCCTTCTATGCTGTTGAATACTTTTGTTGCATGAAAACTGAAACAGGATACGTCACCAAAGCTTCCGATGGATTTCCCTTTGTATGTTTCTCCAAATGTATGAGCAGCGTCATAAATTACTTTTAATCCATATTTTTTTGCGATTCGATCTATTTCTTCCACATTGCAAATATTACCATAAACATGTACCGGAAGAATGGCACATGTTTTATCTGTAATCAGCTCCTCAATTTTGGAAACATCCATAGTATAATCATCAGGATTGATGTCACAAAATATTGGTTTTAACCTATTGCGCACAATTGCATGGGTTGTAGATGCAAATGTAAATGGTGTTGTAATCACTTCCCCCTGCAATCCTAAGGCCTGAATAGATAATTCCAATGCCATATGTCCATTGGTAAGTAACTCTATATTTTCTACATTTAAATATTCTTTTAATTTTTCCTGGAATTGAGCATGTTTAGGACCCATATTGGTCAGCCAATGTCTTTCCCAAATATCTTTGATTTCCTCGACATATTCATCTAAGTCCGGCATGGAGGATCGAGTAACCAAAATCTCCTTTTTTCCCATATCATTACTCCCTTTGAATACACATCCATCTGTTTTTTGATACTTTTTTATTTTTCAACGATTTTACCTGCTTTGATACGTAGTTTTTTCTCGATTTTATTCAATAAATATTTCCAGTCATTATCTCCTAATATCAATAATGTTCTTTCTATTTTCCTGAAGAAACAAAGGACTGGATGTCCAACGCCTAAAATATAATTTCTTTTTTTCTCGTAATCCTCATCTGGAATCAAGTATTTAGCATGCTTTAACGGAAACTCTAACTCATATGCTTCCATATGATACACTTGACGGATGACTTTGGGTAATCGCTTTAAAGAGTCGCCATGTTCTGCATCATTTCCTACTCCAATATTACATATTAAATTTTTTCTGGGTATGATAAGAAGTTGATTTTGTCCATAAACTGCAAAAGAGCAGAAAAACTCATCTGCAGGTACATGTCCATCATACTTTCCATAAAGAGCAACATCATTAAATTCCTTCCAATGCACTTTGTTCTTTCCTGTTCTCCTTTTCAACAATTTCATAATATATGGATCATCTTTATAGTCGAAATCATTAAATTGCTCATAAGATCTTTTCCAAAATGCATTTCCCTGTATAGCACCATATCTTGAAAAGAAATAGTCGGAATTCACATGTTCGCTAATTCCCAATTGATTTACACCGCATACCATAAAAATACGTTTATCATCTTTGTACTTTTCCAGCATTTCTGCACAAAATCTAAAATAACTTACCGATGGAATGATATCGTCTTCTAAAAAAATACAGCGATCAACCTTCTCCCATATCAGGTTATGCATTTCTTTTAACATAGCATATAAACCTATATTTCTATCTTTATACAGCTTGTACACCTGACATTCCCAGTCAATTTCGTCATCATAGATTTTTCTATTAAGGCAGATTTTTTTCCATTCTTCTTCATTTCTTCCCCCGTCTGAAATCACAAAAAGAATACTTGGCTTTGCTTTTTTGATAACCTCAAACTGACGTCTTTGCATTTCCGGTCTGACCCAAATATTTACTTGTACAGGTACATCGACTAAATAATTTCCCATTTTTATTCGCTTTCTATACTTTTTCCTCTTCATTCAGTTTGTTATAACATTCCATAATTTGTGTAGCTCGATTTCTCACTTCATGTCCATCTTTTTTTAATCTGGCATATCCTGCCTGTCCTATCCTTTTTCTTTCCTCATTATGGGATAAATAGTATTTCACTTTCTCTATCAATTCTTCTTTACTCTCAAAATACACAGCTTCTTTATCAGGAGTAAACATAGAAGCTAAATCTTTCGTATAAATACTAATCATGAGTGTTTGAGTAGCAGGAATTTCAAAACATCTCCTCGTATATGTATCCTTATTCAACGTGGAGAAAAAACATAATGCAATTTTTGCGGAACATATAATTTCATTATAGTAGTCACCTGTTCCTTCTAAAAACTTAATATTTTTGCTATTTATTTTTCCTTTCCAACTCTGAGGAATGCCTATAGTAACCCCATTATCAGCCAATGCTTCGAGATATTCTTTTCTGAAATCATTTTCGAAATGTCCCAAAAATACAACCTCTGGAATATCATTTATGTGTTTCTCTTCCTGGATAGGATAATTAAATTTATCTATATAATATGATCGTAAAATATCTGTTCTTTTGCTGCCCATCCTAATACAATCTTGAATATTGCTTTCTCGATATACAAAATTTACATCACAATAAGGAATGCTTTTTTTATAATGTCTCCAAAAAAATTTTGGATAATATGTTGAAAATGGATTATCATTATTATAGGAGAACACTTTACTGCCTAATTTGCAAATATATCTAATTGTTTTAGGATACACTGCTCTGCAACGATACATAAATACCAGATCTGGTTGATTATTTTTACACCATTGTATGATTTCTCTATTTAATCTATCGACACCTGGACCCACGCTGAATTTGTTTTGAAATTTATAAATGAAGTTTTTAACAAGCGGATTTTTTAACACTTTAAATTCGTTCATATAATGATTATAACCAAAAAGTGTCGTATTTTGATATCCATTATCAATAAACGCCTCTGCTAATGCGTTCTCATACATATACCAACATCCATCACCTACAATTAAGATTTTTAAATCTTTTTTCATAAATTCCACCATTTCTATTTACTATCCAGACATTCAAGATAAAGATTGTAATAGTTTAAGCAAAAATGATTCTTATCAAACCTTTCTCCTACAGTATTAATCGTTTCTGCAGTTGCCAGATTATATGCTTCATAAACTAATTCCCTATAATTTCCTTTTTCTATGACTTTACCACAACCCTGTATTACACTTTCTGGACTCCCACATGTATCATAGGTAACCACTGGAGTACCACATGCTAGAGCCTCCATATTGACTGAGGGAAAAGTATCTGCGTAAGTAGGATTTAAAAAAACATCCGAACATGCATACACTGCTGCCAATTCTTTCTGATTCTGCGTTCTCTCTATCCCAATCATATTTGGGGTAAGCCATTCTTTTTGTTTTTTATTTACCCCCACTAAAACAATCTGAATATCCTCAGGGATAATATCAGACATCTTTATAAAATCAAAAAAACCTTTATCTTTTGTCCAAATGGATGCCACACCTAAAAAAATTTTTTTAGTAAAATCAATTCCAAATTTGTCCGACAACATTTTTTTAGTGTTCATAATCTGATGATTGTCTAAAGGAACGAACACATTCTTGTCTATACCATTTGGTATTATCTCTATTTCATTTCCTTTTAAAAATGATTGTTTTACCATTTCCGCAAGCCATTTAGAAGGAGTGACTATTGTAAGCTTCTTTATTTCTGTAAAAATACGTTTTTTTTGAATATAATTTAATTTAGATGCATCATACAAGATACTTTGAGGGTAATCTTTTTTTAACTGGCATTTTTCACACTGTTTCTTCCATTTTTCACATCCTATTGTATCAAAATGTGCACAATGTCCGGTAAAACTCCAACAATCATGTAACGTCCAAATTACAGGCTTATTAACCTCTCTTAAATAATCAAATAATATTTCTATATTAATATAATAACCATGAATATTATGAAGATGAATAACATCCGGATTGTAATCTTTTATCTGTTGAATCAGCTTCCTTGTTACGTATTTTGATCCAAATCCATGCTTATCAAATAGCCGTGTTAAAAGAACATGAAAATAAAAATCCAATTTATTTCCAAACTTTATTGTTCGGATATTTTCAGGAGCTTTTCCTCTGCCATAGGCAATGCAGCATTCTTGTCCCTGTTCCTCTAGAGTATGGTATAAATCAACTGCAATTCTCCCCGTGCTTCCATATCCACATACAGAATTAATCTGTAATACTTT
Organism: uncultured Lachnoclostridium sp.; assembly: GCA_945786935.1. Lineage (GTDB taxonomy): Bacteria > Bacillota > Clostridia > Lachnospirales > Lachnospiraceae > HGM12587. Next base: position 39,499 of record CALZFY010000003.1, on the reverse strand, counting down.
CATTTTATTTTCTCCAGTTTCTCCGTAGATTAATATACTCCTAAATCAAAAATGTATTTATCGGCATATTGGTTATTATTCATTACTAAAGCCACGTCACTACCTCCTGCCCTTGTAGAAACCAAGTACTTACATTCTGCTAACAGGGCTGTTGCAACTAAATATTCTAATCCACGCTCATATTTTTTATCTTGAAAAATATTGGCAATGTATTCCTCTCCAGAATAGTCTTTAATTCTACACGACTGATTGGTAAAAATCATTTCCCCGAACTCTTTTTTTAACTTTTGAAAAATTGATTCATCTTCTGTCTCAACAAAGATTCCATCTATGTCTTTATGAATCTCCAGATAATATTTTATTTTCTTAATTACATCTTCAAATGGAGGCTGAATCTGATGTCCTTTAGGTTTGAATGCCAAATAATCCGTACCTCTCACAAAAACCCCTAAAACATTTTTCTTATTTCCAAAATATTTTTCCTTCACTTTTTTAATTTCATTGACTATATCTGGCTGTAATCTACCATATTTTGAAATAAAATCATTAACTTTCTGAATTTCTTTTTCATTAGCCAACACACTATCATCCCAAACACATGGCTTTGCATTTTTACTATTTAATCTCCAACCTGATAATATCACGTTTTTACTTTGATAAACATCTTCTAACGTGAAATCATTCTGTGGTTGTTCAAAATAATACTCCCATGCATTCCAAATATTTCCTCTTACTGGAAAATCTTCATTATATTGTGTTTTTCCATTTGTAAGGTCAACAATAGGTATCCAGCCCCGTTCAAGGCTGTAATTAATTTCTTTTAGAGCATCGACATATAATGCAAATAAACCTGCTTCCTTCCCTATACCTCTAATTACATAAAAAGTCTTGTCTGGATTTTTCTTTCCATACATCTTTTTACATTCACGTTTTTCAAAATGAAATATTAATAAATTAATTTTTACTAAAACATCATATATCAATGTTTTCTCCATATTTTTTCTCATAAATGATGCTATCTTATGTTTAACATTTTTCATGTTTCCTAGTCCAATCTTTATATCAATTTACTTTCTCTGGTTGTTTATAATGCAAAATATTTGTCCATCTGATTCATCAATTCATGTTTTCCAAAATTTGTTTGAAAATATTCTTTTGAATTATTCTTCATTGTACTCATATAATCTTCCGAACACACCATCACTTTTTCAAACAATTTTGCCAGTGCTTTCTCATCCCCACTGGGACTGCACCATCCGCATTTAGCTTCTTCGATCACACGTTTCGTTTCCCCTGAAGCTGCTGCGATCACAGGCATTCCACAGGCCATATAAGATTGTAGCTTTGCTGGAATCGTCATCTCAAAGAGTTTTGTCTCCATAAAGGAAAGAAAGGCCACGTCACAGGCTGACAAAAGCTCTGGAATCCTCTCTGCGGACTTTCGTCCTATCAGGCAGAACATTTCCTGTACCTGTCTTTTTCCAATTTCCTTTTTGAATTCCTCTAGATATCTGCCATCACCGACAATACAGAAAAGAACATTTTTTTTATGTTCTTGTAAAATTGCTGCAGTCCTTGGCAGGATATCAAGTCCCTGAGCATAACCTACATTTCCGGTAAAAATGATTTTGAATGCATCTGTTTCTGGAATTTCCGGTACGTTTTTTTTCTCCATCGGTCGGTAAAAGTCTTCTGCATACTGGGGCCAGTAATGGACTTTACTCTCTGGTACTCTTTTTTTGCGGTCACAGACTGCCCGTACAAAGCTTGGGGAAGTAACAAAAATCTCATTACAATTGTGATAAATGTAATCAACCATTTTATCAATGGGTCTGATCACAAAGGGATTCGTAATACCGGTTACGATTTCCACGTTTTCCGGCCATAAATCCTGTGCGTACAGATAAAGAGGAACCTTATGTTTCTTTGCATACCAGACTCCGATGACGCACTGTGTCATCGGAGAGGTTTCAAACATGAACACATAGTCCGCCTTGATTTTGCTAAATAAATTCCAAAAAAAACCACTGACAGGAAAAGAAAAATAATTGAGTATCATTCCAATGGCATTCTTTCCTCTGGGAATTACCGGAATTCTGATAATGTCGATTCCGTTCCATGTTTCCTTACGCTTTTTTCGTAATCCGTAACCATCATAAAATTTACCCTGTGGATAATTGGGAATTCCGGTCAGTACAGTCACTTTATAACCGCGTTTTACCCATTCCTGACACATGTCGTTAATACGGAACTGCTCCGGAAAAAACATCTGACTGATGACCAATATGTGCTTTTGTTTCTTGATTTTCTTTTGAGCCATTTTGTAATCTCTTACTTCTTTTCTTCGTTCTTAAATCCTTCTGTTGATTCCTTACGCAACATAATCTGCAAAGTCATTAAAATCAGCTTAATATCCAAAAGCAGGGAATACTTTTCAATATATATCAAATCCAATCGGAGCTTGTCATAGGCAGAGGTATTGTATTTTCCATAGATTTGCGCATATCCTGTTAATCCGCCCTTGACCTTTAAACGGTAAGAAAACTCAGGAATTTCTTTGGTGTATTTTTCCACATGCTCCACGCGTTCCGGTCTGGGACCTACAATACTCATTTCTCCCTTTAAAATATTGATGATCTGAGGAAGTTCATCAATTCTGGTAGCTCTGATCACGTTTCCCACTCTCGTAATTCTGGGGTCTCTGTCTGTTGCGGGAATTACCTCACCAAATTTTTCCGCATCCACAATCATACTTCTAAATTTTAAGATATCAAAGGTCTTTCCGTCAATGGTAGCTCTTTTCTGTTTAAAAAAGACAGGTCCACCATCCTCTAACTTGATAGCGATAGCAACTACAAGCATGATCGGGGCAGCAACCACCATGGCAATTCCACAAAGGATAATGTCCATGGCACGTTTTGCAAAACGCTGTTCAAAATTGAGCCCTGTTCCTTTGACCAACAATAGCGGTGTATCAAAAAGACAGATTTCCTCAGCTCCACTGATAATAATATCTGAAAGCTTTGGTGTAGCATAAACACGAATTCCATTGGTATAGCAAAACTTCAACAGGTCGTTTCTTAGTTGTGAGGAAACATCATTTAAAAGTACTGCACTATGGTCTTTTATTTTACTGCAAATGACTTCAAATGACTGCTCGGCTGAAATACTTTCCGTGATAATGTATTTATCACTTCTGGTGGACATCTTATGTTCCAAATCCCAGGCATTTTCTGTACCATAGATCATAATGATATTTCTTGGGGTATGATAGCTGTGATAAAACGCAGTATACAAATAACAGCATCCCGAGCAGATGATAAAATCAAGCAAAGTCAGGAGTACTATTGGCACTGCATTGATCATTACATTGGCAATTAATGATAATTGCCAGTAAGTGATGAAATTTACCAAAAAAATGGAAATACACTGGGATACACTGATATCTGCTAATTTGGAATGTCCATAATTAAATCCTTCTGTATAATGGAACAGGAGATACACCACCACAGCATAAATACCCATCAGTACATATTTTCCCCTGCCGTAATATGCCGGAAATACATCCAGTCCATAAGTACGCCATACGATATAATATAATACTGTCAGGACAATGACTTGAATAATTGCTTCTCCTCTTCTGATTAAGTGCTTCAGATCCTCATTCTTTATCTTTCTCATATAGTAAACCTTTTAGTCCATCTTAAGTGAATAATCCGCAGCATCCAATGTAAAATTCGGATTATAGTACGGATCTCCCGCATCCAGTTCTTTTTTCCATTTCGTACGGAAAGCTGCGACTTCTCTTTCAAATCTACGAAGCTTTTCGCCCTCTTCCATTCCTCTGGTTTTAGACTCATAATGATACATTTCAGCAAATGGAGTGAAAATGTTTAGATATCCTTTTTCACGGAATTTCATACATAAATCCACGTCATTAAATGCCACGGTAAAGGACTCGTCAAAGCCACCCACTTCATCAAATAATGATTTTTTCACCAATAAACATGCTGCTGTCACCGCTGATACATCCTGTGCATAGCAAAGCCTTCCCATATATCCCAGATGTTCATGAGGGGCTTTGTAGTGTGTATGACCCGCTGCTCTGTGAGCACCAAGTCCCAGTACGATTCCTGCATGCTGGATGGTATTATCCCCATAGTAGAGTTTTGCACCTACTGCTGCCACATCCTCTCTCTGGGCATACATGAGCATGTTTTCCATCCATTCCGGAGTAATGACCTCTGTATCATTGTTTAAGAACAGCAGATATTCCCCGGTTGCGGACTGTACCGCAAAGTTATTGATCTTTGAATAGTTAAAACCGCCTTCATAGGTGACAATTTTTACTTTTTCATTCTTCTTTAACTCTTCATAATATTCAAAGATACTTGCTTCTTCACTGTTATTTTCTACGATAATGATCTCGAAGTTTTTATAAGTAGATTCATTTAACACAGAATCCACACATCGCCTTAAATCCTTCACATGATCCTTATTGGGAATAATGATACTGATCTTAGGCTCTCCCTGAATAGGATATCTGATCTCAAAAATGGTAGGAAAAGCTCTGGTGCTTTCCACCTGTACTTCAATGCCTTCTGTAGCAAGAATGTGGTCATGTACCGCACGTTTTGCCGCATCGATGGCATAGGTTTTGGCATTGATATCCTGTGCCACAGAGTTTGGATGAGATCTCCAGTAATAGAGGATTCTCGGAATATGGCATATCTTCTTTGCCTGATAAGTAAGGCGAAGAATCATGTCATGATCCTGGCTTCCGTCATAGGCAGAACGGAATAACTCTGTCTGTTTCAGTAAATCTCTGGAAAAAACAGAGAAATGACAGATATAGTTGTTGGCACGAAGATTATCTTTGGAATAATCCGGCTTAAAATGCAGTACGATGATATCATTAATATCCGGTGACTGGAAGGTCGCTTCATCGCAGTATACATAATCTGCACCCTCGTCACAGATTCTCTTCATACTCTCAAACAGTACGGAAGGGTGTAAAATATCATCATGGTCAAAAAGACCGATGTAATCTCCGGTGGCCATCTCAAAACAAATGTTGGTATTTCCGGAAATTCCAAGATTTTTCTCAATCTTTTTGTATTTGATGCGGGAATCCTTTTTCATATATTCCGCTACGATCTCGCCCACTTCCCGGTGTTTGTCGTCACTTCCGTCAGCCAGACATAACTCCCAGTTTTTGTAGGTCTGGTACTGCACGGAATCAATCATTTCCCGCAAAAACTTTTCCGGTGTGTTATAAAGCGGCACCAGAATACTGATCTTGATATCCTTGGAAAACTTTGTCCCTTCTTCTAGTTTTCTCTGTGCTGCGTCCGGAAAGCTTGCTGTTCCGTAGGTAATCCGCTTCTTTCCTTCAAATTTTTTCTGAAGGAAACGCTTCCACATTCCCTTCACTCCACCGTAGTGAATGTAGGCATTTCTCATACGGATAAAGAAATGCACTACCACTCGAAGCGGTTTTGATAATTTCCAATACCATGTATCTCTCACACCATCAAATCTGGGATCCTTCCCCGGTGTTTGCTGCTCATGTCTGCTCATAATTCAATCCTTTTCTACTTTGTTTTCTAATTGTTCGGAGCCACCCTTCAAAAGTGCTCACCGCTGAACAGTTAGCATATTTTTGATTTTCTTTAACATCCTATAAGGCTTACTGCTCTCAATTCTGTCAAGCTTCTCCGCCGTGGAAAGAAGTTTCATCCACAGATACCCTGTCTCTTCCTTAAAGTATTCCACAGTCAAATCCACATGTATCTGTCCCGTTCCCGGCACGATTCCTGTGATTAAAATCTGCGGATCCGTGGTCGTATAGAGAATACTTTTTTCATAGGCTTTTCCATTATGGCCTAATTGGAGCTCATAACTGCCGCCGCATTCGCCTAATATCCGGTTTACCGTCACCATACAAGGTTCTTCACATGGATCCAAACGCAGTGCACTCACGCCCTGGGGAACATTCAGTGTAAACCTTCTTCTTCCGTAGAAATCTTCTTCCGCCTCCAGCACATAAGAATTTTCTTCCGAAAATCCCTGCCCGAAATCCTGATAGTTCTTCATCTCCGGTCTATGGGCTCTGTGAAGGATTTCTTTTACGTCAATAAGCTTTCCGGCATATTCCTGCTGCAGTGCCGCCATAGTTTTGGTACTGCCCAGTAAGTACATTTGCAGACGGTGTTCCATCTCCAGAAATATCTTTTCTTCCCCTGCAGAAATATCCAGCATCCTGCAAAGCTGCTCACAGGAAATTCCTTTTTCCTTTCTATGCTGTGCATAAAGAACTAAGGCACGGTGAATGATAAATTTCACCGGAATCTGGAAATCAAAGGTCCATTCATAATCAATGATATTCCATTTTCCATCCTGCAACAGAATATTGGGGAAAATAAGGTCAATATTGTTAATCTGTCCTGCTGTCTGTGGGGATTCAAAGGAAATATCCCCAAAGATTTTCCTGAAACGCTCTCCTGCCACAAAAGGTTCCGGACATAACATTTTTTCTAATGTGTCTTTATAATGAATGATCTCACCAGTAAAACCGGCAAAATCATTGTTTTCCAAATAGCCATCCAGTACGCTTTCCAGTGTTTCTCCCTTTAGAAACTCAAACTCTGCACCTTTGTCTGTCAGGGTACATTCGTTTACCAAAATACCGGAGTTTTCATACTGCTTTCTTAATTCTTCTTCCCATACTTTCATCTGCTTTACATGGGAAACGGAAAAGTCTTTGTAGGGAACCTTTCTAACAACTTTTGTCCCATCGGACTTTTTTACGATTTCCGTACGGATACGGTATTTTTCATCCCGCTCTACGGAATATTTTACAAAAAGGATCTCCTCCTCTTCCTTCTGTGCTTCCAGTGTCAAATCAAACAGATAGGAATTAGAAAACTCCTGAAATCTGCCTTCTTTGATCAGTTCATCAAAAACTTTCGTCTCGTCAAAAAGAACCATCCGTTCTTCTTCAAAATTACAGAGATTTTTAGTTAGCTCCCCTACAGACGGCAGATGTTCCTCTGTATAGAGGGCTGTCATATAGCGGTAATTCGGATACGGGTAGTAGGTCTTTACAGATGCAAATCCTGCTTCCCTTACCATGGAAAGCACGGCATCTTTGGAAAATGTAGCCACACCCTCACTGCTTCCATAGCCTTCCAAACCTTCAAAATAGCGTCCGGTCAGCCGTTCTTTGCTGCCTGCAAAATAGGTAAGCCCATATTTATTATCCACCGCCAGAATCACATGACCGCCTGGATTTAAGTGTTTTTTGATTTTGTCAAAAAACTTCTGATATGCATCCTTTCCTGCAATATACGCCGGCACTCTTGCAAAGGCATCACTGACTATGATGTAATCCCACATTCCTGCCAGATTATCCATATTCTCAGACAGAATAAGCAATCTCTCCCCGGGCTTTACAGGAATCCAGTCTATGAAATTTTCTTTCAGATGAGTTTCTACCATAGCAGTTACCTCGCCTTCTATACGCACTTTACAGTCCCACAAATATGTGAGACTGTATCTAAACTTACATCTTCTCCACAGTAATGTGGGAATCCATATCAAAGAATCCCACAGTATTTTTATCAGACAATACGTTAAAGCTTACCAGATCATACAATCTGTGGTAAACCACGAAATTATCGCCCACATAGCCTGTACATCCAAGGGAAAGAAGGTAATCCCCTCCCTGCAAGTTCATTTTCTGCTCATAGGTCACGATCCGTTCCTCTCCGGCATTTACCGTACCGGTTTCGATTCGCTCAAACATGGTGTTGGTACCGGTAATGTCAGTACCCTGTTTATTTTTGATGGTAATCGTAAAGATTGGGTTCTTTACTGTCTCATGGAAATATATCTTTGCTTTTACTTTATAGACAGAGCCTTTTTCAATAATGCTGCTATAAGACCCGTACTGATCGATAATGGCAAAGTCTACGATTTCCGCCTGCTTTTCACCATAGTCTGTGATAGTCGGGTTGATCTCAAAGTTGTCCTTCCATGCCTTACCACTATCACTCTTTTCGCCAATGGCACTTTTTCCACTGACATCCTCGAGAGTCTCTTCATCCAGCTGGTGTACCAGAAGCTTTTTGTACATGTTGACCATGTCCTTTGGATTACCTTCTGCCAGCTTCACACCTTTATTCAGCAGAATTACTCTATCACAGTATTTTGCAATGCTGGTGAGGTCATGGCTTACAAAAAGAATGGTCTTGCCCATCTTTTTAAATTCTTCGAATTTATGATAACACTTTGCCTGGAAGAAAACGTCCCCTACAGACAGAGCCTCGTCTACGATGAGAATTTCCGGGTCAATGTTAATGGCTACCGCAAAAGCCAGACGCACGAACATACCGCTGGAATAGGTCTTTACCGGCTGATGGATAAACTCGCCGATATCCGCAAAATCCAGGATGTCCTGCAATCTCTCATCGATCTCCTTTTCCGTAAATCCCATCATGGTACCATTTAAGTACACATTCTCAAGACCGGTATATTCCATATTAAAACCGGCCCCCAGCTCCAAAAGAGCTGAAATACGTCCGTTGATCTTGATATCACCGGAGGTAGCATTTAACACCCCTGTAATGATTTTAAGAATCGTAGACTTTCCGGAACCGTTGACACCGATAATCCCCACAGACTCCCCGGTTTTTACTTCCATATCCACATTTTTCAGGGCATAATGCTCTTTATAATTGGCCTTCTTTGAAAGTCCCAGAGAATCCTTCAGTCGGTCACGGTTTCTGTCATACAATTTATATATTTTCGTCAGATTCGTAATCTTAATTGCTAAATCACTCATATAATTTCTATTTTTGTTCCTTAAATATCAAGTTTGCGTTGAAAAAGCATGTACAACTTATTACAGAACATCTGCAAAATGCACCTTCAGCTTCTTAAACACATGAAGGCCGCTGCCCAAAAGTACCAGTACCACAATCCAGAAATACAAGGTCATCTCCCATCTTTCCCAGAAAGCGACTTTATAAAACAGCGCATCTCTGTAACCATATACAATGTAATACAGCGGATTCAGTTTAAAAACAGGCTGCAGCCATGCAAATGGTGTATTTGCTAAAACATCTAAAGACCACATGATCGGTGTCATCCAGATACCAATCTGCAGGAAGATATTTACGATCTGGGATAAATCCCGGAAAAAAATCACCACTGCGCTTGTCCAATAGCAGATCGCCAGTACCAGCATAAAGAGGCAGAAGCTGTAATAAACTACCTGTAAGGTGTACAGATCCGGCCAGAAACCATATCCCATGTTTAAAAGCAGCATAAAGATGATGAAAAAGCTGTGGATAAACAAAGCTGCTGCACATCTTACGATAGGAAGCACATCGATATTAAATACTACTTTTTTTACAAGATAATTGTACTCTAAAAGCGAGTTTGTACCATTGGTCAGCGCTTCCGAAAAATAGAACCAGGGCACCAGACCGGAGGTCAGCCAAAGGACAAAGGCCACATCCAATCCCTCTTTGAGCTTCTGTGTCTCTGCACGCAAGCCCACCTGGAATACAAACCAGTACACCAGTACAATGATGACCGGCTGAACAAGAGCCCATAAAACTCCAAAATTGGAGCCTGCATATCTTGTTTTGAAATCATTTTTTGCAAGCTTCCAAATGAGCTGTCTGTTTTCCTTTCCCATCTTTGGAAACTGTAACAATTCTTTGATCATAATCCTAAAATATCCTTATTTCTTTAAAGTAGAAAGGCCGCCCCATTTCTGATCTTTCTCAGACATGATAAGCTCCATACCTTCCGGAATCGGCCATTCCACACCGATTTCAGGGTCATTGTATGCCAGACCGCCTTCATCGTTTGGATGATAAAAATCTGTACATTTGTATGCAAATTCTGCAAAATCAGATAATACTAAAAATCCATGGGCAAATCCCTTGGGAATAAAGAACTGCTTTTTATTTTCAGCGGAAAGACGCACTCCAAACCATTTTCCGTAAGTTTTGGAACCTTCTCTTAAATCCACTGCCACGTCAAACACTTCCCCGTTTACTACTCGCACCAGCTTGTCCTGGGGATAATTGATCTGAAAATGTAATCCGCGAAGCACACCCTTTTTAGAAGCAGACTGATTGTCCTGTACAAACTGTACATCGATGCCTGCTGCTGCAAAATCATTATAATTATATGTCTCCATAAAATATCCACGTTCATCTCCGAATACGGTGGGTGTAATAACCTTTAATCCTTCGATCTCACATGTTTCTACAGTAATCTTACCCATTATTTTCTACTCCCTGCTTTTTATAATCCGTTTGCCACGTCCACTAAGTACTGACCATAAGCTGTTTTTAATAAAGGTTCTGCAAGCTTTAAAAGCTGCTCTCTGTCAATAAATCCACGTCTGAATGCAATTTCCTCGATACAGGATACATACATTCCCTGACGTTTCTGAAAAGTTGCCACGAAGTTTGCAGCCTCCAGTAAGTTGTCATGGCTACCTGTATCCAGCCATGCAAATCCCCGACCTAAGGTCTCTACATGAAGATCTCCTCTTTTCAGGTATTCATTATTGATGCTTGTGATTTCAATCTCACCACGGGCGGATGGTTTTACATTTTTTGCAATCTCTACTACGTCATTATCGTAGAAATAAAGTCCCGGCACTGCATAATTTGACTTTGGCTTGGCAGGCTTTTCTTCGATGGAGATTGCCATACCGTTTTCGTCAAATTCTACCACGCCATATTCTGTAGGATCCTTTACATAGTATCCAAAGATGGTTGCACCCTTATCACGGGATGCAGCTTCCTTTAAAACTTTAGAGAAGCTCTGTCCGTAGAAAATATTGTCACCCAATACCATGGCTACGGAATCATTGCCAATAAAATCAGCACCGATGATAAATGCTTCTGCCAGACCTCTTGGCTGTTCCTGCACTGCATAGTGCATCTCCAATCCTAACTGGCTTCCGTCTCCTAAGAGTTCTTCAAAGGTCGGAAGATCTCTTGGAGTAGAGATGATCAGGATTTCTCTGATCCCTGCAAGCATCAGGGTAGATAACGGATAATAGATCATCGGTTTATCATATATTGGCATGATCTGCTTGGAAATTGCTTTTGTTAACGGATACAGTCTTGTGCCAGAGCCCCCGGCTAAAATAATACCTTTCATTTTTGTTTTCTCCCTTGTAAACATTTATTTTATACTTCTTAAAACAAAGTCCTTATCTGTCATGAAGTTCTTTGCAAACAGGAAATACAGCTTTCCGTCCAGCATCTTAACTTCATAGAGACGGATTCCCAGATTATCTTTCATATCCACCTTTTCATCTAATTCTGAGACATGGTTAAAATTCATATCAAAGAATGCCGAGTAGGCAGAAGCCCCGTTATAGGATTCTCCCGGACGTTCTTTGTCACTGCTGTAGTAGAGTCTGTAACCATCATCTTCCTTTAAGATACAGGATGGCTCGTTATCTGCCCCATTGTCAATGAGAATCTGCTCTTCACTCCAGGTAATGCCCTCATCTAAAGATACCCTCATGCAGATTTTCGAAGGCCCTTTGTCATAATCTTCTTTTTCATAAGTACAGTATAACTTTTGATTGTCATACAGCATGTCTATATCTTCGATGTCATGCTTCTGACTGGTAATGGTGGTTCGGTGCTCCCAGTTTTCCAGATTTTTGGAAGTATATAGCTCCAGTGTATAGATGCCGTTATCTCCATCGGGACTTGGATTATTAATCGTTCCATCAATGGTGGTGTGTGTTACCAGATAAGTGTCTCCTACTTTACAGATGGTTGGGTCGATGGCCAAAAGCTCTGTGTTCAGAATGACTCTATCGGATATCATATCCATGTTTTCGTCGAGTCTTAACAGATGAGTTTCCTTATCATGATTGCTGTAAACAACCACCCCTTCCTCCGGGTAGGTGTACAGCCATGATGCCTTTAAGCCCTCATATGAATTTACAATTTTTCCGTCAAAGTCCAGTATCTGAATCCCCTCATCCACACTGGTGATGATATAGTCGTTATAAAATTTAGCATCTGCGTTGGCATATTTTTTCAGATAAAACTCATCTGTACTGTAAAAACAGAAAAAATAAATGCCAACTGCAAAAAGCAGAACTAGCAGTGCCAGAATGGCACTGCTGATTCGTTTATTATTTATACATTTCTTCATAATATTTCTGGTAATCACCGCTTGTTACGTTCTTCATCCATTCTTCATTTTCAAAGAACCAGGCGATGGTCTTTTTGATACCCTCTTTGAACATAGTTTCCGGATACCAGCCAATCTCTGCTTTGATCTTGTCCGGAGCAATGGCATAACGTCTGTCATGACCTTTACGGTCTTCCACGTAAGTAATGAGGTCTTTGCTAACCAGTGCTTTTCTAGGATCGCCTTCCGGAAGCATTTCCTGAAGAGTTTCCAGAATAATATTGATGATTTCAATATTCTGTTTTTCGTTGTGTCCGCCTACATTGTATCTTTCACCAAGAACGCCATGTTCCTGAACCATGTCGATTGCCTTTGCGTGGTCATCTACATATAACCAGTCGCGGACATTTTTACCATCACCGTATACCGGAAGCTTTTTGCCCTGTAATGCATTGTTAATGATGAGCGGAATCAGTTTTTCCGGGAACTGATACGGGCCGTAGTTGTTACTGCAGCTTGTGATATTGATTGGGAATTTGTAGGTATCCCAGTAAGCTTTGGTGAGCATATCACCGGAAGCCTTACTTGCTGAATATGGACTGTGCGGGTCAAACGGTGTAGTCTCATAGAAGTAAGTATCGCCATCTTCTAAGGAACCATATACTTCATCTGTAGATACATATAAAAACTTCTTACCTTCTTTAAATGTACCATCCGGTAATTCCCATGCAGCTTTTGCTGCATTTAACATTACTAAAGTTCCAAGAACATTAGTCTCTACGAATACTTCCGGATTTTTGATACTTCTGTCCACATGAGACTCTGCAGCGAAGTGTACCACGCGGTCAATATCGTTTTCGGCAAAGATCTTTTCGATAGCTTCTTTATCACAGATATTTGCTTTCACGAAAGTATAGTTGTCTCTATTTTCCACATCCTTTAAATTTTCAAGGTTTCCTGCGTAGGTTAAGCAGTCTACATTAATAATACGGATCTCGTTATCATATTTACGGAACATGTAGTGAATGTAGTTGGAACCGATGAATCCGGCACCACCAGTTACTAAATAGGTTCTCATTAAAATTTCCTCCATAGGTTGATTTACATAGTTATTTTTGATTGTAACATATTTTTAATATTTTGGCAAATTCTGCATGGTTATTTCTTCTTAAAAATTACCAATTTACTAAAGATATAATTCAGCACAATTACCAAAACATTTGACAACAGCTTCATCAGCATGGCATTCCAGTGCATCACATCCACACTCATGTACATAATGACCAGATCCATAACTCCGGTTGCCAGACGGCAGCTCACAAAGGCTGGTACCTCTCTTTTCAGGACTTTCCATGCCCATGATTTGCTGTCAAACACCCAGACTTTGTTGGTCAGATATGCAAACGTTACTGCCAAAACCCATGCAATCACATTACTGAGTGTATTGCTCATACCAGCATGATAATAGCACAAATTGTAGGCGACAATGTTTACAATCGTCGTAAACACACCGAATACCGCATAGGCAATAAAAGCTTTATACTTTTTCATTAGTTCTATGATTATTTTCATTGATTTCATATTCTCCTGTTTCCCACGTCTCTCCCAAATATAATCCGTGAATCTTATCTTTTGATTTCAAAAATCCGCCAGGGCGTCTTCACAAATCCGTCACCCTGTAAATTCATATCGGTATAAAACTCGATATCTAATGTCCGGTCTTTACGTTTTACCCCTGTTACATAAGAATATACCTGATCCATATCAGGAAGTTCACGTATTTCCATTACACTTCCACTTGCAAATTGTGCTGTAAACGGCATGCCATAAATGGTTTCCTCCAAATTTTCTGTTGATAAATCAAGCAGTTCTTTCTGAAGATTTTCATCATAAACATTTAGGCTACTACCCTGAAGGAATCTAATCTGCGTCAGGTCGTCATAGCTTCCCTGCACCGAGGGCAAGCGGTATCGGAATGCTACTGCGTAATCATACACCCTTAATTCCATTTCTACCACCACATCATCTCTTTTCATTTTTATCAATACCGGCTGGTAAGAGCTCTTGATGGGATTTTCTTCGTCTGATACTGAAATTTCATCATCTACGATCTCCTGATACAGGACTTCGTCAAAAAGTACATTTTTTTCTATCGCATATTCGGAAGTTGAAACGCCGGCGATCGAAGGTTCTATTAAATCTTCACCGCCATAGCGAATACGATAGTAGGGCTGTCCCTCTCTTAACCACACGGTTGCTCTTGTAGTTCCTCCATCCGGAGAATAAATCTCTACAGCATCCTGGGGAATCGTAAAATTAGATGGATTCCTATACTCTTTGTACACATACACCACATTTCCTAAAATACATACTCCAAATACCAGAATAACGCCCCATAACAATCTGTGTTCCTTTTTATCATCATTTTCTGATAAAAGTTCCTGCTTTTCCTTAGAAAAGACAACGGTAAGCATCACCAGATATGCCGGAAACCAGTAATTTACATACACCATGATATTATCTGTTGTATAATTGATCAGCGTATAAAGAATTACCAGATATAGAAATACTGTTCTTTTATAGTCAAGGTTTCTCTTCCCGGAAAGCCACTGGCACATTGCAAAATGGCTGACGATCCAAATGACATAACCCACAATTCCAATTTCCAAAAATACCTTCAGTAAGTCATTATGCAAATTTGTTGTAAAACTGGGAAACTGTAATTTTCCTAACAGATTGACTACGTCTCCCAGACCTCGGCCAATCCAGAAAACAGACAGATGATAGTATTCCTTTACCACCGCCCAGGCAGAGCTTCTGCCACTTGTTATATCCTGAAGAAACTGCCCCTGAAGATTAGCTACGCACAAATATATTACGTAACCGCAAAAAAGCATGAGCGCTGTCAGACTCACGCATTTGATAATTGGCGTTTTCCACTCCGGCTTACGTTTTATCATTCGCAAGATCAAGTCGTACAGCAATAAGATAAGTACTGCAGACACCATTGCGATTCGCTTATTCATCAAATACAGCATCAATGTTGTAAACAAAATATATTTTAAATTTTTCCTGATCACGCAAAAGTATAGCAGAAAAACTCCAAAAATAAATGCATATTGAGTCTCTAAAACATCCTCAATATAATAATATCTCAGTCTGACCAGAGTCAGTGCAACCATTGACCAGTATTGCCATTTGATAAAGTCAATGCCTATCTTTTCAGAAACCATATAAAAACTGATTGCAGCAATCAAAGGTATAATTGCAAACGCAACCTCCTTCACGGACTGAAAGGAAATATTTCCCAAAATAAGAGAAAGCACTCCTCCTACCGAAATATAGACCATAGCCGGCACACCGAGAATGAGAAAATCCTTATTAAAATTTTTTAATCCATACAGAAAAAATACAGCAGAAACGCCCATCAGCACAACATATTTTACGATTCCAGGATCTTTTAGAACATAGATCAAGACAAACGTAAATACACAGGCTATCATTTCTTTTATATAACATTTAACACTTTCCATAGTCTGATATATAAAACTCCTTATCCTTTCCAGTTGAAACGTTTCTCCACGCCTATGCAACGCATCAATTTTTCATAAATTCGGTTTGTCCAGAACATCACATTGCCAATTTCCATCCAGAGGCTGTCTGTTTTTTTTCTGCTGACAGCAAAAATATACCTTTTATCACCGCCCTGGGCATGTATATACAATACCGGAAAAAATTCCTGATCCTCCGACTTATAACATACCTTTCCATCTTTATTCTTATACACTGCCTTTGTATGTCCATTTTTCAGTGTCAGAAATTCTATACCATGATTTTTATAATCTGACATAACCTGGTCAAATAACAGCGGACGCAAAAGCAAATCCGTATTCAGGATATTCCCTTTGAATTGTCTGGAAAAGAGATACAAAAGTGTCATATCGCAAACTCCTCCCGGAGTCCCCGTTGTTTTATGCCAATCCCACTTTTCATAAATTTCCGGCAGTTTGTGTTTATATGCAGAAATCATAAAACTGAGCATTTCTCTCATCGTCTCTATTTTCCAGTAGGAAAAATGTGCTGATGCAGACATGGTATACTCAGATTTCTGCTTCGGAATAGAAATTGCCAGATCTGCATTTTGGAATGTTTCCCTGGTAATCTCCTCATACAAACATACGTCACTATCCATCATCACACATTCCGTAAGCTGATTATTTTTCATATATGCGTAGGTCAGAAAATATCGCTCGAAACAAATCAACTCGAATTTATATGGATTGGACGACATATGCTCATAGATTTCAGAAAAGTGATGATACTCTTCTGATTGACATGTCCGGAAGTCAATCCATCCGACATCTTTGGAATTAGTTTCATCTCCAATCAACACAACCTGATTTCCTGCATTTCTTGCACATCGCAGAGCATCTCTAAGATATCTCTGATTTCCTCTATGCACCACAATGATTGTTACTTTTGAATTCATCATCTGTTATTCTCCAAAATAAACTATTTGATCAATTATGCCATCTTCCATGCAGTACCTTTTTATTTAAAATGACTGCTAATCTCTCCATATGAATTACTAAAAGAACCGTCAGAAAAATATCTCTGAACATATAATATACCTTTTTCACTCCATGCTGCCCGCAAATAGAAATTGGCAATGGTCTCTGAACCATTCTTTTTTTTATGCCATATTCTCTTTCACACTTCAAAATATGTTTCATCACTTCTGTACTCTGGCCCACTGTTCTATTTTCAATGCCTCTACCGGTCTCATTTGACAGTCCCCACAGCAAGGTCTCTTTTTGCAACTCACCTTCAAACAGTTCATAGACACTCCTCTCAAGCGTTATGCTATCTAATGCTTCTAGCAAAAATGATCTCAAAGCACAATGCTTTTGATAAAAATCTTTCAAATATTTATCATGCGAAATTCGATTACGGCTTTCTGATTCCGGGTTTGTTTTCCAGATATAAACGACCTGTTTTCGCAAAGTGACTTTTTTTGCATATTTCATGGCATTAATAACAAAAATCCAGTCGTCCTCATAGTCCAGATACTTTTTGAAGATAATCTGATTTTCTTTCAAAAAGTCAAGGCGAAATATCTTATTCCAAATATTACAGTCTACTTTATCCGATGTTTGAATCACATTTCCCCTGACGATAAGAGCACCAAAAGACTTATCGTATTCTTTCGTCCCACGTTGTAAAACAACAGCGGATTTTTGTTCATCAGGATACTTTTCCTCTGTTGTCTGTGCAACTCCTCCCTGCGCAAAGTCCGCCTGATTTCGCTCAATATCATTAATCAACAGCTCAAACATACAGGAAGTTACAGCATCATCCTGATCCACGAAACAGATGTATTTTCCGGATGCTTTCTCCATACCATAGTTTCTTGCTGATACGATTCCTCCATTAGTCTTACAATAATAGTGAATTCGATTTTCCCTCTGTGCCAGTTGCAGAACAATCCTCTCGCTTTGATCTGTTGATCCATCATTGACGATGATGATCTCATAGTCTGTATACGTAGATTTGTTTATACTATCAAGTGTTTTCGCAATATATTTTTCACCATTATACACCGGTATAATAATGCTTAACAAATTTCTTTTTTTATCCTTCATTTATCTTTCACCTGTCGCAATAGCATACAATTTAGGCATGGTCCGCTTAAAAAGATAACCCCCAAATACACAGCCAAAAACAATTATGATGGGAATCAGAAAATATTCCATGAAAAGGAAAAATGGATTTAGAGGAAAAATTTTCATACAAATTTTTTTCAGTGCTGTCATTGCCGGCTCATGGAATGCGTAAATAACAAATGTCCATGGAACCAAATATTTTACCCAACGATTCAAGTGTGTGTTTTTTTCAATTTCCTTACTAAATCTAATCCAGAACAGAACACCAATAATTAAAAATAACCTGTCTAAAACAATATGATTCACTAATAAAACAAATAAACTGGATAGTATATAAATCATACCACATACAAAAACCGGTATCTTATCCAGCATCTCCATATGTAAATTAAGTCTTACAACACCAGCCCCTAACAAAAACCAGGCCAATGCTTTCTGAAAGAAAATAATCTCAGGTGATAAAATCAGAATGCAGCCTGCTGCAAGTGCAATTACCGGTACTTTCTTTGCCACCATTCCTATAAGCGGAAACAAAGCTGTTACAATCATTAAATCTCTCAAAAACCAAAGTGGATAAACCTTTGGACAGTCAGCACCTATCCCATATAACGCCATCCATTCTACAAAGGAGCTCTCACATATAGGAGTGTTCATCCCCGAAAAAAACGGTGCTGTAAAGCTAAGGTTTTCCAGAACCAAAAAAATCAAAATGCCCATTGTATTCCAAAATATATACGGCACTAACAATGTCTTAATTTTATTTTTCATAGTATAGACATACTTTCTCTCTGATTTAAATAGTAATACTGAAGAGAGAAAAAAATACATTGGTACAGCAAAACCGGAAATAACCTTTGAAATATAATCTTCAAATGCTCTCAGCCACATTGGCAAGCCAAGAGAGCTTACTTCTCCTGAAAATCCAATCTCCACTGCATATGCATGAATATACAATACAAATACAATAGAAATCGTTTTTAAAAAAGAAATTCTTTTGCTTTCTTCTGCTGATATATGATATTCCATAATTCTTTCTGACATCTTTCCTATATTGTTAACATTGTCTTAAGGCAAGGTATTTTTTTCAAAATATATGTTATTGCCATCGCTACTGACATAACTACAAACGTAATGATCATTGCACTAACAACGGAAACATTTCTATGAACAAGCCTTAATACTATGTTTATCAATAACGTGTGAAAAATATAAATACCCATAATATTTTCTGCATATTTCCTGATATACCTGTTCCATATACTATCGGGTGCAACATGCATTCTGGAAAGCAGATAAAAGACCCCCGATGCCATAAGCAAAGCACCAATTGTCGGGAAACTTGAATTTACTCCATCATACACAGATCCCTGAATGTTTGACCATAAGGTTACCTCTACCGTAACCATCAACCACCCTGCTACCACAGCTGTCAATGCCAGAAGTTTATATTTCAAACAATTTCCTGTCTGTTTTGCACATACATCTGAAATCACTTTTCCCAAAAGGAAATACAACACAGAATACATGGTAAATGCGCCGGTTACAGAAAGATTTCCCAGACTCTCCACGTTTAACCAACTTACAGCTAATACAAAATAATTGTACGCAAATGGAAACAGTAAAAGTAAAAACATCAGCAGATATAATACAATTTTTGATTTTCGATCATATAATTTCTTTAAAGCCGGAAGCAACAAAGTCAATATTGCCATAGTTCTTAGAAACCACAGATGTACAGAAATCGTCGTCCTTCTTCCCGCTAATATATCCAATAATGATATCTGAGCAGTATCAAAAAAAGCATTTCCCAATGTTCCAAGTACAAATATCCAAAAATAATACAAAAATATGATTTTTAAAAATCTTTTGATAACCTCATTCAATGTGTAAGGACGTCTTAACATAAGAGCTCCGTTTACCATAAAAAAGAGTGGTACACTCATGGAGCAGAGATTCAGTATCAGTTTATTTAAATTTGGAAAGTAAAAGGATTCTGATACAGTACCAACATCAAGCAGCCCCAAATGATAGAAGCACACCATGAATGCGGCAATTATTTTTATTACGTCATAATATAACACATAACTTTTCTTCACCTTATCACTCTCCACCTCTTTTTATTCAGCACATAGTGTCAACAGGCCTGATTCCTTATCTACCTTATATAAGCCGTTTTCATGAATATCTTCAGCATTTTCAAAAACTTCTGAGAACGCATCCATAAAGTAATCATTTAAATGATATAAAGCAACGTAATCTGCATTGCTCTTTAACTCTTCCTGCCACTGTTTGGCAGTTTTTTCTGCTGTCCATATATCACCATCATAAAATGGTTTCCCAATACTCTCGCTGCCCACAATTTTATTAGGTCTTAAACTATATCGCAAAATCAAGCCATCATAACCGGCTGATTCCTGTGAAATAACATAAATGTCATACACCTTACCGGTTTCCCTGGTAATCTTTTCTATCTTTTCAATGATCGGAAGATACCGAACACGGGTATTTACCGTATTAGTTACCGTCGTTCTCTTTGCTACATCTTTCACCATGCCCCACGGCAGTATGGCAAAAATGATACATAGTATACATGTTTTGAAAATCATAGAAGAACGATGATTGATCAGATAATTTACTACGATCATCAACAGGAACACAAGCAATCCCTGCAGCATAATATGCATATAACGTTCAAAGGAAGCAAGTCTTACAGCCTCATACTCTGAAAACTTAAACATGTAAGTAATACACAATCCCAGAACATACACAACTGTCTCTATCATAAAAAGAATGAGTATCTGTCTTCGTTCTTTCATATAGGTTGGATCGCATGCATTGTATTTTCTATACATTCCATAGCAGGCCGCCATGAGAACCAAAAACAACAAAATATAAGGTACCCTGATATTCAGTACACTTGCTTCAAAGTATCTGGTAAATAAACCTTCAAAAAAGTTATGAACCACTTCGCCACGATAGCTCGTCCTGTCAATTCCAAATATCACTTTGAATAATTCGATCACATTGATCTTATTTGAAAATGCAACGTCTGCGTTATTTAACTTAATATTGTACGACCATAGCATTTTAGGCAATATTAATGCAACAACACCCAAAATCAGGGAAAGAACTTGTTTTCTTTTTTCAAATTTCCTGTAAAAGAAATTATCGACTAAATACGTTACAAGCATAAATCCTGCAAAAAGCATGCCTGCGTCTTTTGCCAGTACAAGCATAGAAATATTCAACAATACATAGGCATCATAGCTCCAGTCTTTATCTTCCCTGACAAAAATCATCGCTATCCCTGTGCCGGCAATCAACCCTAAAAATGCATCAATCAAAATAATAATATAAATATCATGAAATATCGGCATCGGGCCGAAGCAGCATACTACTGCCACAATCAACATATTGAATATGCGTTCTGCTGATAAATGTTCAAATGTTAGTTTCCTTAAAAAGGGCATGAAAAAAGAAAGGAAAAAAATTTGATAAGAAAAATATAATCTCCATTCTGAAAACAACTCTCCTCTGTTTAACAGGAGATAGACTTTCTCAAAAAAATATTGGAACAACGACATTCCCGGAGGATATGACTGAAATATTGACTGAGCCTCAGGATTTGTCCCAAAATCATCAATAGATACCATGGCTTTCACAATATCCGCCCAATGAGAAAACTCGTCCCATGTAGCTGCCATCATTCCATAATTTGTATAGGTCAATACAATGTAAGCGGCTAAAAAAATACAGAACGCAGGAGTCAGAAAATTATTGCCGAACTCTTTCCACGTTTTATTTCGAAACAGGTGACACAGGGAATAGCTCCACAAAAAAACACTTATGATAAGTACCAAATATACTCCCTGCTTCAGAAAGCCCAGAATACCACATAAAAACAACATCAGGACAATAGCGGCACAGCCAATCGGAAGTAAGTCTTCAAAACGTTTTTTCCAAACAGCACTCCCCAGCATACTTCCTGAGATTAAAATTCCAAACAGTACAACTTGTGTGATCATTTGCATTATCATTTTTGTTTCCTCTTAAATACCCACTGTCTTTGAACCTGGTAACTTATAAAAAATAAAATCGTATCAACCATAATTTTAATAATCGTAGTATCCCAATGAATCCTCTCAAAAACAAAAATCACAAGTCCCCACGATATAAAAAGCTGTAAGACACAAAGTGTATAGTATCTGAAAATACTGGTTCCTATATTGTCTTTACTTTCAAAAATCTGTCTATTCATCGTGTAGTTACAGAAAGAGGAAATTGCTCTCGCCACGATGGTTCCAACAAAGGTTGCAACAACAACCTCTGAATTTCTTAGAATACATTTCGTAATGAGCGCAAAAAAAGCTACATCAATCAAAAATGAAAGAATCCCTGACATAGAAAACTGTAAAAAATTTGCGAAAATGACCTTGTAAATTCTTGCAGAATCTTTCACAGCGGAAAAATGAGTCGCACGATTACTGTTAAAATATATGGTCCTGATCAATACCTCTGTGACCGGCAGCTTCTTTTGAACTGCATCAATCAGCATATGTATCTCATACTCAAAACGCTCTCCCGGAAGCTTTAAACAATCCTTTATGTAATCATATGGAATTCCTCTTAATCCTGTTTGCGTATCATTGATCTGTTTTCCATATAACAATTTAAAGATCATGGTAGTAATTTTATTTCCATTTCTGCTTTTAAAAGGCACCTGTGGCTCATTGAAGTTTCTGGTTCCCAAAACAAAGCTGCCATCCTGCACCAGCCTTAATGCAACCTTTACCGTATCCTCTACACTATGCTGCCCGTCTGCATCTGCAGTCACCACACCGGCAATCTCATTTTCTGAATAAGTATTTAAAATATAATGGAACCCGGTTTTCAGTGCCCTTCCCTTTCCCTGGTTTACTGCATGCTTCAAAAGTTGTACATCATTTTGTACAGACGAAAAAAACACGTCATATTCTTCTCCACTTCCATCATTCACAAGAACGATTTTTTCAAATCCTGCATCCTTCAATCCTTTGATATAACGAACCATCATTTCATCAGGATCTAAAGATGGAA
Source organism: uncultured Lachnoclostridium sp. (assembly GCA_945786935.1). Classification (GTDB taxonomy): domain Bacteria; phylum Bacillota; class Clostridia; order Lachnospirales; family Lachnospiraceae; genus HGM12587. Next base: position 16,571 of record CALZFY010000003.1, on the reverse strand, counting down.
TTAATACTACCACCTTTGATAACTGAATACTATTTACTGCTTCCATCCTTATAAACCTCTCTTGTATTTTTAACTAACTGCAACGAATATACGATTAATAAAATAACAATACATAAAAATTTTTCACGATGGCGCATGGCAGTACCGCCGTTACTTACCCCCCATGCAAAAATCCCACTCACTGAAAAAGGTATGAGAAAAAGAATTGTTCTGTTGAAATTTCTTCTCACAAAAAAAATACTAACTACCCATGCACAAACTCCCATGATGTAAATGCAGGAACTTGCAAAAAAAGCTGCCACATCGCTAAATCCTCTCCACATGGACGGTAAAGGTGAAAACAGAAAATATCCAATTCTTTCAAATGTACCGAAAAATAAGTCTTTATAATCTGTCACATACTGACCTAAGAGGTAGGTGCTTCCTCCTGTATATGTGTAAAAAAACTCCAATCTTTCATTGATCCCATTAATAATTCCATCACCTGAAACCGGAATCTGTGTAAAAAGGATTGTCCGAAATTTAGGAACAACCAATGCTGCCGCAGAGACTGCAATAGCCATCAACATAATCCAAATACACTTTTTTTCAACACAAAATTTCTTTTTTTCAGGAGAAAAAAAGGCTGCTGTCAGTCCCAGTACACCGAGTACTGCTACAACACAGTTATTAAGCAATATGACCGGAGCTGTAACAACCACTCCTGTCACAAGAAAAATTAATCCGCCATTTAACATCCACTGCAACAGACAAAACGTAGACAGAGTTATAGATAGTGCAACAAACATATCTCTCGTAAGAATCGACGATATACATATCTGAAAAGGCAAAAAAGAATATAATGCCACTGCTATGATCCTAAACTTCTTTTCAACTTTCAGTAGTCTGCACGTTTTTTGTAAAAGCAACATGCAAAAACACCAGCATAAAATGTTTACATATTGTGCTGCGAATCGATTCAATCCGGCAATCTGATAAATTGCATATAAGATATACGGATAGTTCGTATAAATGCGGGACATATCCCCGTTATAATATTCAACAGATGTATGATAGAAATTTAAACTGTCATCTCCACTAAATGGTATGGTAACATATCCACTTCCATAGATATCGATAAGACATACGATAATTCGAATTGCTACACCCGACAGAATAAGAATCTCTTCTATCCTGCTTTCACCGGCATTCTTCCACAAGGTTAACATACAGGCAAGGGTAGACAGTACAAAAAATAAATTCGTAACAATCTGTGGCAATTTCATCAGAGTCATTCCATACATGATTCCCACAATCAATAACCAGGGCACTATCGGCTTTAATATATTTTTCCAGTCTCTCATCTGCATCTTCCTTTGTTCTTCGATTTTTCTTATTATACTCTATTCATTGCACTGGCTGCAACTTACTTGTGACTTTCCGAATCCCGTTTTAAAGTTTTTGCTGCAAACTCCAAAATAGGTTTTCTGTATATAAACAGTACCACTGCCATAATCAAAAGAATCCCATATCGAATCATCCAGTAAGGATATAAGAGAATGACTAACACGGCACATATCATGACACATACACTGATCAGCACAATACCTTTCATGTCAAATATGGACACTCCCGGTATCTTGTCCCGGCATACCTTTCTCATAAAATAATAATGTCCTATTGCAAACACAATGTAAGAAATCATCGTTGTATATCCGCAGACAATATAGCCAAATACGTCAATAAACAGGAAATTCAACACAACATTCAAAATGCCACAGGTAATGGAAACATACATAATATAAGTTGTTTTCGCAAAATAGGACTCTATATTCACGAAAACAGAATACAAAAATACAAAATATACACCAACGGTAATGGGAGGGATACTCCAAACCGCCTCATAGTAATCTTTTGTAAAAAGAATTTTCATCAATTCCGGAGCAATAAGGATCGTACCCAATGCCAGTACACCCATTCCAATCAACAAATAATTTGTATTCTTTCCGATTTCTTTATAAGCTTTTTCATCCATTTTTCTGTAGCACCATGGTATGAACACCTGGTTCAGAGAATTTTGTATAATTGAGATAATACTTGCCAGAGTATAAGCAATACTGTAAAAACCAGCCTGGGCATTACCAACCATTTTACCGATCATGACCCGATCTGCCTGCCCTAAAACCAGATAGGATAAGGAATGAAGTACCAGTGGTAGCTGAAAGGAAATAATAAATTTCCACTGTTCCCTTACCTTAGCAGTATATTTTCTTAAACTCCAATAATTTTTAAAACCACTCCAATAGATCCAGATAAATACACAGATAGATGAGATCAGAGTCGCACAAAACTTAATCTTGGCTGTCCTTCCTAAAATAACCAGTGCGATCATTGGTATCAAAACATTAAGAAGTGTATAGATGGTCGTAATCAGAATTACTGGTTTATACTCATACTCTGTCTGCTTTCTGATCATGAAACTGCTGTATGCAGGCTGCATGAGTAAAAAAAGAAACAAAAGTAACAGTATCTGAGTATCCATTCCGGTAAAGGAATAAAAAGTTTTTCGAAAAACAAAAAGAAGCAAAAATAAAACTGCAGTAATCAGATTGGTAAGCAGCAGCGTTGAAGACGTAAAAAGCTTCAAATTCTCTTTATATTGAAAAATTCCTTTTTGATATGCCCCGAGCGAAATCTCCCATGTGGCAAAAATCAAAAGAAATTGTTCATAAGACATAAAAAGTGACAACGTACCATACTCGTAGTCAGAAATCATCCTTGTAAATACGGGCGTTGTCATTAAATTAATGCCTTTCAAAAACAAATTACATAAAGTAAAACAGATCGCAGCTTTTGCTGTAGGCTGTAAATTTTCAAATTTAGAAATATATTTCCTTATCATTCCATTTTCCATTAATTATCAAAAAATCTCTCAAACCATGAATCAAAAGAGTACTGCTTCAGAATATCCCCAGCTATTTCTTCATACGGTTTTTTCAAAAACTCCTCTATTTCGTTCATGTTGTTTTCATTCAGTACAAAAATATTACTTTCTCTGTAAAAATCATATTTTTTTATATTCTCATTGTCCGTAATCAGCTTCTTTTTGTTTAAAAGAGCTTCTACTGCACGCTGTGATAAACCTGTCTGTCCTCTTTGATATAGATCAACCAGGAATCTGCTTCTAAGAATACAGTCAGATGCCTCCTTTTCCGGAATCGGCTGACCATACTGTCTTCTTTTAAAGCCTCTGTTTTCAACAAACAGCTTATGGTCTCTTACAATGGTAAAACTGGTTTTCAATCCCAGGTTGTTCAGATAATCGCGTAATCTGATTAATTTTTCGTAACGCCCCTTATCTTCTCCTACAAAAAACACATCATAAAGCATTTCGATGTTTTCAAACTGTTTTTGTGACGGGCGTGGTGTGAAAAATGTCCTGGAATACTTCATCTGATGCATTTTACAGTCATCATCATCAAAGGACCATAATTCAATCCCCTCATCAGCTTTAAACCTTAACTTACAGTCGCTAAAGGGATCCCAATACCAGCAAATCAATCTGATCTGTGGCTTTCTCTTCTTGAGCCAATAAAATAGAGGCTTAAATAATGTACTTGCAAATATTATAACGGTGTCATAATGATCCAGTGACTGAAACCAATCGTTCAACCAGCCTTCCATGAAAAGTGTTATATTACTCTTCATACAGATTTTTCGGATAACACGTTTTATCAGATTCACATTTTTGAACGCCTGATCTATATGATATCCCTGCTCATTGGCATAATTCACCCACGGATACTTGCTGTGAACCAATATTAATGTCGTTTCTTTTTGATGAATACCCATTTTAACGACCTCTCCTGGCAAAATATAACTTGCTGACCATCAAATCAATCAAATCTCTTTTTCTTGTTACAGTAATCTCAGGAAATGTAATAAACTCCTGATGATGCTTCTTCAAAAACAGTTCCAGGGTAACAAACTCCTGCTCACTCATAGCATTGGGATGATAGCAAAATGTTATCTCCTGAAATGGTAATTCTCTCACAGCCCCTGACTGTTGTGGAACAAAGGTCATACCATATCGGGAATAACTTCTGTTTGCCGGAGTATCTGAAATAATCCTAATATCACTCTCTTCTTTCAATGCTCTCAATGTATTTTCATCAAATGTATGAGAAGGCGCAAAAAATACCTTAGGTTCCACCTGATGATTTCTCATAATCTGAATCCCTTTTGCAATTTTTTCCTTTTGCACCTCCAGAGTTTCTCCTGCAAACTCTGAACGCTTATTTACAGGATTGATTCCTCCACATTCCGTAGCATATACATGATTATAGCCATGCATTGCCATGACCCATCCCTTCTGCTGCCACCGGGAAACCCTTTTCCAAAACTGTGTATCTTCTTCAAATCCGCTCATGGCTTCATCCTCACAGTGCGGAATAATGCCAACCAATGGTTTCACCTGATATTGATCAAGAAGTTTTTCCATCCTATCCCAATTTCTGATATGACGTTTTTCACATGCGTCGTCTAACCGCATTATATATTTACTCATACTATTGTTTCTCAATAATTCCTTCGTAGAATGTTGCTAATTTTTCTGCAGATTCCCTTACATCAAATCCGGATTCCTTCACTTTTTGACATACATCTTTCCGTTCTAACCCGGATAATGCCAACTCTGCCCACTTTTCTGAATCTGTAATTGGCAAACGATGTACCAGCTCTGTAATATCCACATCTGTTGTAATCTGATCTGATATGATACATGGAACCCCTGCTGCCTGCGCTTCGATCACTGTTACCGGAAGACCTTCCCACACTGATGGGAAAAGAAGTACATCAATTGCCTGCAGCAATTCAGCCACATCTCTTCTCAAACCTAAAAGTACCACTGCATCTTCAATCTGAAGCTCCTTTACTGTTGCTTCAATCATGCCCCGAAGTTCACCATCACCAATCAAAAGTAAGATGGTATCAGGGTTTTTTGCATGAATCTTTGCAAATGATTTCAGCAAAAAAGGATGATTTTTGGATTCATGGAAACGGCCTATATGTCCAAAGACCAGTTTTTCTGAAATATTTAACTCCTGGCGATATCGGTTACGAAGCTTTTCATTCATTCGATAGCTTTCTACATCTACCGCATTGGGTAAAAAAATATATTTACTGCTATTACATGCTTTTTTTCCATATAACCAGATACCTGCTCTTTTAGAACATGCCATCAGATAATCCGCCTGATATCTAAGAGGCAGCTGCATAATATTTTTTATCAGTGCCTGGATTCCCTCTCCATTAGAAGTACTATGACTGTGAATAATTGTTTTAACATCAAATTTTGACGCTATTGAAAAGTATATAGCCGCACAGCTTCTAATATGGGAGTGCAAGATCTGATACTCCGGATGCTGCTGAAAAAATATTTTCCACCAATTTAGATACGCAATCAGATTTTTCCCTGAAAACCGGGGACAATGGTAAATCTTTCCCCCTAAATTCCCGACTTCGTTATCGTACATTCCTTCTTCCTTAGTATGTACAACAAAGTCAAACTGAACCTTTTCCCTGTCAATATTCCGATACAGGTTCATAATCATGGACTCTGCACCACCACAGTTCAAAATACCTACAACCTGCAAAACACGTACGGGCTTTCTCATTACAGATTCTCCTTATACCAGCTGATTGCCTCCGCGATTCCCTTCTCAAAGCTCCATTCAGCCTCATATCCGAGTAATTCTTTTGCTTTAGAAATATCTGCATTGCTGTGTTTAATGTCTCCAGCTCGATCCGGCCCAAACTTCGGCTCGATATCGCATCCCAGTGCCTTTGTCAGATAATAATAAATATCGATCAAAAATTCTCTTCCGCCATATGCGATATTATATGCCTGTCCTGCTGCCTCATGAGATGCCTGACATGCCTTTAAATTTGCTTCTATTACATTTTCGATATATGTAAAATCCCGGCTCTGCTTTCCATCTCCATTGATGGTTGGCTGCTGCCCATTTAACAGCATCTTAATGAATTTTGGAATTACCGCTGCATAAGCACCATCCGGATCCTGACGTCTTCCAAAAACATTAAAATATCTCATTCCATAAGTGTCTAAACCATATAATTTTGTATATAGCTTACCATATTCTTCACAAACACGCTTGGTTAATGCATATGGAGACAGTAAATTTCCTTCCTGTCCTTCCACTTTTGGAAGCACCGGATGATCTCCATAAACAGAAGAACTGGAAGCATAAACAAATTTCTTAACACCCTTCTGCCGCGCTGCCTCCATCATATTTAATGTTCCGCGAATATTGACTTCTTCATAAAACAGGGGCATCTCAATACTTCTTGGAACGCTTCCCCAGGCCGCCTGATTCAGGACATAGGTAACACCTTCACAGGCTTTCATACAAGTATCTAAATCTGTAATGTCGCCTTTAATAAATGTATAATCAGGATTTTCCAAAAACAAATCCACGTTTTCCTGCTTTCCTGTTGACAGATTATCAAGGCAACGCACCTTGTATCCCATATTCAACAGTGCTTCACAAAGATTTGAACCGATAAAACCTGCGCCTCCGGTTATCAGAAAGACCGCATCGTCCTCAAACTTTAAATTTTTATATCCCATCTCTCATTTCCTCCTACAGACGCCAATATACATATCCTGCTGCTTCGTATTCTTTTCTGTTCAATAAACCTTTGATATCCAGTAATACCTTTCGATGATTCTCCGTCTTTTTAAAGAAACGATCCAGCTCTTCCATGGACAACTCCATAAATTCTTTATGTGCTACTGCAAGAACAACTGCATCCATGTCCTTAATTGAATCCATATCCGTAAATTCAATACCATATTCCCGCTTTGCTTCTTCTGCGTCAGCTGCCGGATCTGCAATCTTCGGTGTAATACCATATTCCGCCAGTTCATTCACAATATCAATTACCTTTGTATTACGGGTATCAGGACAATTCTCTTTAAATGTAAATCCAAGAATTGCTACCCTGGCATTTTTAATGGAAACATCCGCTTTGATCAGTTTCTTTACCAGACTCTCTGCCACATATTTTCCCATATCGTCATTGATCCGACGTCCTGATAAAATAATCTGGCTATGATATCCCAGCTGCTCTGCTTTGTATGTTAAATAATAGGGATCCACACCAATACAGTGTCCTCCTACAAGTCCCGGTCTGAATGGCATAAAATTCCATTTTGTGCCGGCTGCTTCCAATACTGCTTTTGTATCGATTCCCATTTTGTTAAAGATAATGGAAAGCTCATTCATAAATGCTATATTAATATCTCTTTGGCTGTTCTCAATTACTTTGGCTGCTTCCGCAACTTTAATGCTTTCCGCACGATGAACTCCTGCATCCACAACGATCTCATAGACCTTTGCAACTTCCTCCAATGTATCCTCATCCATACCGGACACTATTTTAGTAATTGTGCTTAATCGGTGTACCTTATCCCCCGGATTGATTCTTTCAGGAGAGTAACCCACCTTAAAATCAACACCACACTTTAAACCGGATTCTTTTTCCAGAATCGGTACACAAATCTCCTCTGTAACCCCCGGATATACTGTTGATTCAAATACAACGATAGAACCCTTCGCCAAATTTCTTCCTAAAATACGGCTCGCTCCTTCCACAGGGCGAAGATCCGGGGTATGGTCTGCATTTACCGGCGTAGGAACTGCTACAATATGAAACTTCACATCCCGCAGTTTCGTTTCATCGGCTGTAAATTCTACAGTTGTGTTTTTGATCACCTCATCTCCGACTTCACGTGTTGGATCAATTCCTGATTTATATGTCTCAATCTTTTCAGCATTCAGGTCAAATCCTATCACCCTGACACCACGTCTGGCAAACTCAATGGCAATCGGCATTCCTACATATCCTAAGCCTACCAATGACAGTGATTCTTCTCTTCTTTTTATTTTTTCATAAAGTGACATCATCTATGACCTCTTTTCCTCTATTGTTTTAAAATTGTTTTAATCTCTTTCATATAAGCTTCGATTACTATTTGCCGGTCAAATTCCTTTTCCATTTTTATTCGGGCGGCTTTTCCCATATTTGCTTTTTCGGCATAACTTAGCAATATAAACTTTTCCAGTGCCTGATATAAAGAATCGGCACTTTTTACCTCAAAGCCAAATCCTGTAATTCCTTCATCAAAAGTCTCCTGACATCCCGGAATTTGGGATGCCAGCACAGGTCTTCCACTGGCGGAGGCTTCTAACAGAACATTTGCCATTCCCTCATGGTAAGATGGTAATACGATTGCATTACATTTTGCTAAAAAAGGCTTAACATTTTGCTGTACATTCCAATAATGAATAATGTCTTTTTCCTGAAGTGTTTCCAAACTGGAGGAATAGTCTTCATCAGAAAAACCTACAATATCAAAAGATACCTTGGGATATTTTTTCTTAATTCTTTCCGCTGCTTCAAAAAGTTCTCCAACACCTTTATCGCGCATCAACCTTCCCACAAACAAAAAGTGCTCTTCACCTGACGCTGTTTTGGGATAATCCACGAATGGATAGTCCTGTGTATTAACACCAGACCCTGGTATCAATACAGTTTTTCTTACCATATTTCTCTTTTCAAAAAACATTCTGTTTGTCTGATTTTGAAAAAAAACACAGGAAGCATATGGCAAAACCAATCGATACATAAATATCAACATTTTTTGCAGGATTCCCGGATTCTCCAGGGCAGTTCCTAAACCTGTAATATTTACAATATAAGGAATCTTTAACACTCTGCATGCAAATCCTCCATACATCGTGGGTTTGATCGTATAAGTCAAAACAAGATCAGGCTGAACTTTTTTCAGAAGTTTTTTATAATACCGAAATAATTCCAGATCCTGAACCGGATTTGTTCCTCTTCTCTCAAACTGTGTTTCAACAAATTCGCATCCCATCTGTATGAGATTTTCCACAAAAGGACCTTCCGGCAAAGATATCACAACCTTGTATTCTTCTAACAATGTTTCAATTAATTCTTTTCTGAACTTATATAAGCCCATATCATTGTTTGCCAAAAGCAACACTGTTCTGCGCTTGTTTTCTTTATTGTTAAGCATGTTTTTCATCCTATTATGATGGATGGTAAGTTGGCACCATCTTCATTACCTGTTCCTTAATGCATCTATCATCCTGATTTGCCATTTTTTCTAATTCTGCCAGATCAATTAAAAACTGTTCTTCATCAAAGTCTATTGGTTTTCCAATATGAATTAATTTGTTTTCGGTATCCTGGAGCCCCTCTTCACTCATCAACAGTTCTTCATACAGCTTTTCTCCTGGTCTGAGTCCTGTAAATTCAATCTTAATATCCTCGTTTGGAATGAATCCGGATAATTTGATCATATTATATGCCAAGTCCACGATTTTCACCGGTTCCCCCATATCAAGTACAAATATTTCGCCACCTTTGGCATTTGCACCTGCCTGAAGCACCAGGGAGACCGCCTCTGGGATTGTCATAAAATAGCGTATGATATCCGGATGTGTAACTGTCACCGGTCCACCTGCCTGAATCTGCTTTTTGAACAGGGGGATTACACTTCCATTACTTCCCAGTACATTACCAAAACGAACCGCTGCAAACTCAGTATTGGAACGATTATTCAATGTCTGAATGATCATTTCACAAAGTCTTTTCGATGCTCCCATAATATTCGTTGGATTTACAGCCTTATCTGTAGAAATTAATACAAATCTCTTCACCCCGTATTTGTCGGCTGCACAAGCTGTCTTATAAGTTCCAAACACGTTATTTTTTATAGCTTCATTTGGACTGTCTTCCATCAGTGGCACATGTTTATGTGCAGCAGCATGATATACAATATCCGGATGATATTGTTCCATCACACTGTTGATGCGATGTGTATTTCTTACAGATCCTATGAGAACAACCAGATCCAGTTCAGGATAATTTTTCTTTAATTCCTGCTGAATATCATAAGCATTGTTTTCATAAATATCAAAAATAATCAGTTTTCTCGGGTGATGTGCAGCAATTTGTCTGCAAAGCTCACTACCAATAGAGCCACCGCCGCCGGTAATCAAAATCGTTTTATCTTCCACACACTCCATGACATCATCATTCTGAATTTGAATGGGGTCTCTGCCCAACAAGTCTTCAATTTCCACATCACGAAGCTTTGAAACACTGACATCACCTTTTACCATCTGATAAAGTCCTGGTAAAACTTTTATCTGACATGTGGTTTCTTTACAAATTTCTAAAATTGCACTAATTTCCTTTGGCTTTGCAGATGGAATGGATATGATAATCGTCTGTACTTTATGTTTTATTACGAGCTCAGGTATATCATATCTGTTTCCTTCAATTAAAACACCACGAATACTTTTCCCGATTTTTCCTGGATTATCATCTACTAAGCACACAATGTTTTGATTGAGAAACTGACTATTTTGAAATTCCCTCAATAAAATTGCAGTTGCTTCCCCAGCTCCTACTATCATTACATTTTCTGCTTTTCTTCTACTAAGACGTCTTTGCTGACTTTTAAATAACTGCAGAATCCGATAAAAAAATCTCGTACATAAAATAAAACAAGTCAAAAATGCAAAGTAAAAAACATGATAGCTCCTGGGAACAAAGATATCTAATGCTTTCATTCCAATAAGCTGAACGATTGCTGATAACCCGCATGCACCTATAATATAAATAACTTCTGTACTTCCGGCATATTGCCAGACTCTGTGATATAAACGCAGCATCCAGAAAATCAATATCGTACAAATGCTATTGATTAGCGTATAGGACGCAATTCCTTCAATGAAATAATCCGGAATTTCATTAAATTGAAAATCGAACCGGATATAGATACTCATAAAAGCGGCTAGTTGAATCAGCAGTATATCTATAAAGAATAATAAGACCTTATGATTAATCATTTCCCATCTGTTAAAATACTTCTTGTTCATAAACGTTCCTTTTTCATGTATTTTATCGCATTTCTACAATCTCAATTAATCCAATAGAAAGCTTCATCATAAAGACTACTCTATTCCCCCCAAAAGCACATGCTTTCTGAGGTGGAACAACAATTCGATACTTTTCCTTTTGAAGTTTCGCTACATCCTCTTCAAAATTTGATGAACGATAGCAAATATGATAGGGAATAGCACCATTTTTTCTCAGATAATCATCTACCGGTGACTCCAGCCCTTCCATTGGAGATAACAGTTCCACCCTGTATCCCTGATTTTCCCCAAAAACAATGCGGAGATTTCTGTCTGTATCCTCAGTAATTTTCCCAAATCTATATCCTAAATTCTGAAAGTCCACCATGGCCTTTTCCAGTTTTTTTACTGCATATCCGATGTGATCAACTTGCACGGTAGCACCTCCTGCATTTCCATGGAATCCAGTTTCAATTCATATACTTTTTCCTTTTTTTCGTATAGCAATTGAAATCCCAATCTGTCATATAAAAATTCCACAGGTTTATTTTTTTCTGTAGGAATATAGGTCCCTACCATCCTCTTAGCTTTTGGACGGTAATGTTTTACAAGCTCCTGCATGATCACATTTTCTAATTTTCTCCCCATCACTCGACAGCTCATAAGGAATGTATCTATTTCCACAGCATCAGCTTTATTTTTTAAAATAATCACACTCACCAGACCTTGTTTTCCATATTTATCTTCTGCATATACAACATAAATGTCCCCATTCATTTGACTTATCTCGGCACTGCTGTATCGCTTTGTCGTTACGTTAAACTGGTTTGTTTTGTTGCAGAGCTGGGTTACGCGTTCCAACTCTTCCGTCCGCATTCTATGTATATCTACACATATTTCCAGCTTTTTCAGATAATCATCCAAATCCAGGCTTTCAGCCTTTTCCTTCTTTCGTTTTGTCTCCTCAAGATACATCTCTGTTTTTTTAGTATCTTCTGAGGTTGTTCTCAATTGTCTGAAATTCTCTTTATAGAAACGTTCTGCCGTTCTATCCAGTAGTAATTCATCCTCCGGGAAATCAATCACTTGAACTTCCGGGCAAAGCTGATGCATTGCTTCCCGCTCCATGGGATTATCATCAAGAAATACAAAAGAGCCCTGGGTAAGGTTCAGCTCTGATTGCATCGCAATCAGATTTTCTGCCTTTTGATTCCAGTTGATTTTCATGGACACAAAGTCATCCTCTTTCAAAACCATGGCTGATTTGTTCCAGACTTCCTGAATATCTGACTCGTTATTTTTAGAGGCAATTGCTAAGAGCACTCCTCTTTTTTTCATTTCCAAAATCTGTCTTTGCAGATTATAATACCACTCACCATCTTTATGCTCTGCTAGCCTGATACCCTCTACTCCATCTTCTCCGATTACACCACCCCAAAGTGTATTGTCCATGTCCAACACCAGTACTTTTCTTCTTACACCGAAAGAGCTTTCCATTAACAGGGTAATTTCATCTACCAAGGCCTGCAACCCTGTCCTGGAATATGGCATACTCCCCATATACCACATTTTTTCAGAATAAAAATTATCCCTTCCAACATCGGCAATTAATTGCTGAACATCAAATACAAAAAAGTTGTTCTGTTTTTCCACAATTGCCTGCAAGCTCTCATACCATGTGCTTTCCCACTCGTATCGATAAACACGCTCTGCTACTGACTTAATTCTGTTTTCCCTTACATCAATGGTACTTACAAAAATTGGATGGTCTTTTTCATGTTCCGCAAGATAGTTTATCAGAGTCTGCCATAATTCCAAACGGGCAAATGCATCTTTTCTGTTCTTCCATTGTCTTGCTTCAGTTCCGTCTAAAATTACAAAAATCGCATCACAGTGATAGATTTCCGACTGTTCCTGAAAAATTTCCTGCCCCCAGGAATCAAATCCGGCAGGTACAAATACATCAAATTTTTTCTTTAGTTTCAAAGCCACCATTTCCACAGTAACATTTGATAACAGTGCTACTTTTTTTTTCATGATTATTTCTCGATCAGCTCGTATAAATCCTGTAACTTTTTAATATTTCCAGCCATTTCCATAGAGATAGAAACATCAAATTCCTCTTCGATTTCCATAATTAAATTCATCATCATCAAAGAGTCCCACTGTGGAAATTTCTTATATTCGGTTTCCATGGAAATATCTTCAACTCCCACTTCCATAACATCTGCTATAAACTCTAAAAACTTTGTTTCCATACTTTTATATCTCCTAAAAATTCATTTTTTTTGCGGGATTTCCCAGGACTTTCATTCCATCCCTTACTCTTGTCATGACAGTGCTTCCTGCACAAATATATACATCATCACCAATTCTTGATGAAGGAACCATATGGGAAGATGTTCCCATGAATACACGGTCTCCTAATTTACACATACCGGTAACATCACAATGAGCACTAATCGTACAGTATTCTCCCAAAACAGAATCATGGGCAATGGATGAGTACATATTAATGATACATCCATCACCTACCACCGCATTATCAGAAATCAGTGCATATGGGTAAATAACAATTGCTTTCCCCAACGTGCTGCTATCTGCCACAATGGCATTGGGATGGATGATATTCACAAACTTTGCTCCCTTCGCCATCATTTTATCTATAATCATTTTGCGAATTTTTGCGTTTCCGATGCCACAGGTAAACTCGTCATCTTCACATATATCATAATCATCAACCTTTGATATCACCGGGACATCACACTGTTTTCCATTTAAAGCATCTAAATCATCATCTAAAAATCCCTTGATGTTCCATCTCGGTTCCTGCCTGTTAATATCTTTTGCCCACTGCAGAATCTCTCTTCCACAGCCACCGGCACCTATGATAATTAAGTTTTTCATACGATTATTCACTTCCCATAAATTCTTCCATAGTCTCAGATGTTCCCGAACTGATTCCTTCTCTTTTTAACACTGTAAACACTGTTTTTAAGATGATCTTCCAGTCATTCAGAAAAGTAATATGATCTACGTATTTGACATCCCAGTCAAATTTTTTCTCCCAGGAAATTGCATTTCTGCCGTTGACCTGAGCAAGTCCTGTAAATCCCGGCCTTACTTCATGTCGCCTTGCCTGATGAGCGTTATATCTAGGTAAATATCTGACAAGCAATGGTCGCGGTCCAACAACTGACATGTCACCGTTTAAGATGTTAAAAAGTTCAGGTAGTTCGTCCAAGCTTGTGGACCGAAGTTTTTTACCAAACCCGGTAAGTCTCATGTCGTCCGGGAGCAGATTTCCATTTTCATCCTTTTTATCAGTCATCGTGCGAAATTTATATAATGTGAAAATCTTTCCGTTTAATCCCGGACGTTCCTGTTTAAAAATCACAGGACTCCCCAGCTTTATACGCACAAGAACCGCTGTCACCAGCATTACCGGCGACAGAACCACAATTGCTGTCAGTGCACATAAAAAATCCTGGGGACGTTTTACAAATTTCTCATAAAATCCTTTTTTATGTCCACTCATACCGCTTCTCCATTAAAACACTTTTTAATCACTTCAATGATCACATCCTGTTGATAGGGTGTCATTTTGTTGTCACTTGGAAGGCATAAGCCTCTGTGAAAAATATCCATTCCTACGTCTAATAGCTTTCCATCTTTACCAACTGCTCCACCATTGATATATGCATTGGTCTTTGCTCTTCCGTCCCCCTCACGGGTAACAAATGCATTCATTCGGTAAATTGGCTGCATATGCATCGGTTTCCAGATTGGTCGCCCTTCCGCATTAATTGCTTCGATTGCCTCTAAAATCTCTGTTGGACAGCTCTTCCCAGGCTCAGGAATATATAAAGCCTCATTTTCTCCACGAATCTGTCTGCACATTGCCTCAGGTTCAATAATCATACAAGACAACCAATAGTTCGGAATACTATTCTTTTCATCATAAGGATTCATCTGCACCGGTAAGTCCTTAAAGCCTTCTTTGTATCTCTCATAAATTGCTTTTTTCTGTGCAATATGCTCTTCCAAATATGGAAACTGTCCTCTGACAACACCTGCAATTACATTACTCATACGATAATTATAGCCGATTTCTTCATGCTGATACCAGGGTGCATCCTCCCTTGCCTGAGTAGACCACTTTCGAACTTTTTTGGCGGCATCTTCATCATTTGTCAGCAGCATTCCTCCTGAAGAACCGGTAATAATTTTATTACCATTAAAAGAAACAACATTGTATTTTCCAAAATTTCCTGTTTGAACACCTTTATAGGTTCCTCCCAGCGACTCGGCTGCATCCTCTATTAAAATTGCATCATGTTTTTTGCAGATTTTATTTATTTGATCCACTTTAGCCGGTGTACCATATAAATGCACTAAAACTACCTTTTTTACTTCAGGGTACAGTTCAAATGCCTTTTCCAGTGCCACCGGATCCATATTCCAGGTATCATACTCTGTATCAATAAAAACAGGTACACCCCCTTCATATACAATGGGATTTACCGTTGCACTAAAGGTAAGATCTGAGCAAAAAACCCTCTCCCCCCGTTTGATACCCGCAAGCTTCACAGCCATATGCAAAGCAGCTGTTCCGGCTGATAATGCAACTGCATATTTACATCCTATTTTTTCACAGGAAAGCTTTTCAACCTCATTAATATTGACTCCTACTGTGGACATCCAATTCGTATCATATGCTTCCTTCATATAATCAAAGCTTTCCTGATGCATGGTAGGACTGCTAAGATATACTTTTTTCTCGAATTTTTCGTATTCCATGATATTTTCCTTCCTTTGTCAGATAGCCGTGAATCAGACCATTCACTAAAATCCATGGTGTAATAAAATGAACTGATGTATCTAAGGCAGGTTCTACTGTATAGTACAGAAAAAATGCAACATACATTCCCGCCATAATAAGCTTTGTATCCGTCTGAATTTCTTTCTTCATGATAAAACGGATCAAGTAACAGATGCTGTAAATTGTAAATCCCAAAAAAACAAAAAACGGAATCAGCCCTGATGCATTTGCCATATCAAGCCACACATTATGGCAATAGATAAAATCCAGCTTCATCTGTCTTCCACCCATTGGATAGTCAAATAGCTGCCTTATCGCCTCTCTTTGTACCTTAAATCGGTCATTATTAAGGATTCCTCCACCTTTGCCAAGATTATCGATAAATTCCCTGATGATCTGTGTATCTTTCAAAAGGAATATGCCGATAATAACCACTCCAACTGCCACTGCCACCGAGATCCATAGTTTTCTGTTTGAAAATATTGATCCTACTTTTTTGCTTTCCAATAAAACATATAAAAGAATCTGTACAAAAGCTACAATTGCAAGCACCAGCAGAGTGGTTCTTGTCTTGGTTGCTAACGAGGTATATATAAAGAAAACTGTAGCCAAAATCACCACAAGACCTGACAATTTTCTCTTTTTCCAAAAAACAACTGCAGGAAGAAATACTGCAAAAACAGATATAAAATACATGGTAAGCTGTGTTCCCGGTGTCAATTGCCTGGACCAGATATCAAACCAGTACCTGGTTCCCGGAACGCCTGTTCCCGAAAAATACATATAGGAGTTTA
>CALZFY010000002.1:0-77885 GCA_945786935.1 uncultured Lachnoclostridium sp. | reverse complement strand
ACTTGCGGTGAAGAACGTAAAATAGTATTATTCAATTTAGTATATAGGTATTTTACTATAATGCAAAAAAGAGGGAAATACGATGGCAACACTAAGACAGTTAAGAACATTTGTAGCCACTGCAGAGCACAAAAAAATGAGCGAAGCAGCAAAACATTTATTTGTTTCACAGCCCACCATCAGCCAGATCATATCTGATTTGGAAAAGGAATACGGAACTACACTTTTTGAGCGCCATTCCAAGGAACTTCAGATTACTCCCGCAGGGGAGCTTTTATTAGAAAATGCCAAAAAGATCATTGCCATTCATGAGACTTTGGAACAGAGTATGAAGACTATCAGTTCTAAACGTCCCCTTCGTATCGGTGCCACCATGACCGTAGGCTCCAACATTATGGGAAAGATCGTACAGGGCTTTGAACAGGTGCATCCTGATATAGAGACTTATGTAACAGTCCACAACACAGAGCACATCGAAGAAATGCTTTTGCATAATGAGCTTGATATAGCAATCGTAGAAGGTGTCATAGAGCATGAAGAAATTCTTGTGAAGCCGGCCTTCGACGACACCCTTTGCATCATCTGCGGAAAGGGTCATCCATTTGCCGGCAGAAAACTGATCACTGTGGAAGAACTACACAACCAGAACTTTATCCTCAGGGAAAAGGGGAGCGGCACCCGTGCGATTTTTGAGCACCTGATGCGCATCCACCACGTTCCCTATAAGGTAAAGTGGGAAAGCAACAGTATTCCTGCCATTACCGATGCCGTCATTCGCAATATCGGTCTTGGATTTGTCTCTACCCGCTGCATTCCCCACAGACTTTCCAAAGGACTGCTCTTTGCCTGTCCTATTCCGGAAGTCAATATGAAACGATTCTTTTTCCTTTGTCAGTTAAAGTATCGTCCCACAACCTCCCAGATGCAGGATTTCATCAATTATATCAATTCTCTGCCAACAGATTATCATTAGGAGTGTCTTACAAAAGCGCCAGAATCTGAGCCTTTGGTTTCGCACCTACGGACTGATTTACCACTTTGCCATCCTTTACGACTACCAGGGTAGGGATGCTCATAACTCTGAATTTAGAAGCAAGCTCCGGTTCTTCATCCACATTGACTTTGCAGACTTTGATGTCTTTTCTTTCTTCTGCAATCTCGTCAACGATGGGACTTACCATGCGGCATGGTCCGCACCAGCTTGCCCAGAAATCCATAAGTACCGGTTTGTCACTTTCCAGTACCTCTGTCTGAAAATTATTTTTTGTAATGTTTAAAACTGCCATAAATTTTTCCTCCTGTATTTTTTATTGACCATGTAGCTGCCCGGACTCTTCCCACCCGTTTCTATACAGCTACATTATCATGCCTTTTTTGTATATTCTGTAACCTGATCAGATTTCTTATACGGCAACTATACCTTAAATCGGTAGCCCACGCCCCAGATGGTTTCAATATACTGTGGCTTGGAAGTATCATACTCGATCTTTTCACGAATCTTCTTGATATGCACGGTAACCGTTGCAATGTCTCCGATGGATTCCATGTCCCAGATTTCCTTAAACAATTCTTCCTTTGTATAAACATGGTTCGGGTTCTGTGCCAGGAATGTCAAAAGGTCAAACTCTTTGGATGTGAAATTAGTCTCTTCCCCATTGACCCAGACACGTCTTGCAGTCTTATCGATCTTGATACCACGAATCTCGATAATATCGTTATTCGGCATTCCGCTGCTGATCAGTCTCTCATATCGTGCCAAGTGTGCCTTCACTCTGGCAACCATCTCGCTTGGACTAAAGGGCTTGGTCATGTAGTCATCCGCACCCATGCCCAATCCTCTGATCTTATCAATATCATCCTTTTTCGCAGACACGATAATGATCGGTGTATTTTTTGTTTCACGGATCTTTCTGCAGATTTCAAAACCATCCACGCCCGGAAGCATCAGATCCAGGATAATGAGGTCGAACTCTTCCTGCAGGGCTCTTGCAAGACCTACATCTCCCTGATTCTCCACCTGTACTTCGAAACCGCTAAGCTCCAGATAGTCCTTCTCCAGATCCGCAATGGCTTCTTCATCTTCTACGATTAAAATTTTACTCATTTGCCGGAACCTCCTGATATTTTCTAATTACAAGGTACATCACTGTACCAATTCCTTCTTTACTGGTAACCCAGATCTTACCGCCGTGATCTTCCATGATCTTCTTTACAATAGAAAGCCCAATACCGCTTCCACCCTTGGAAGAATTTCTCGACGCATCTGTCCGGTAAAACCGGTCGAAAATGTAAGGCAGATCCTTTGCCGCGATACCTTTTCCGTTATCCTCGATCTCTACCTGCACAAAGTCTCCTACGTCCTTGACCGTCATGTGGATCTTTGTCTCTGCCTTGTCAGAATATTTTTTACTGTTTCCGATGATATTATTGATCACTCGCTTGATCTGCTCTGCATCTGCGATCATCTGTACGGAGTCATCCACATAATTCTGGTAAGTAAAGCCGATATGTTCTTCCTCCAGCTCCCTGCTAAGCTCTTCGGCACAATCCTCAAAGTAATCCACCACCGGAATTCTGTTAAAGGTATAAGGAATCTTATTGGTATCAATTTTGGAATAAAAGGTCAGCTCATTGATGAGATGATCCATATCAATGGCCTTGCTGTAGATCGTCTGTAAATATTTGTTCTGCTTTTCGGGAGTGGTGGCAACTCCATCTAACAGTCCTTCCACATAGCCCTTAATGGCGGTAATGGGTGTCTTTAAATCATGGGAAATATTGCTGATCAGTTCCTTGTTCTGCTGATCTGTCTGTATCTTTTCTTCTGCGTTGGCCTTCAGACGTTTCCGCATTTCCTCAAAGTCCTCGCAAAGCTCTCCGATCTCATCCTGATTGTGAACTTCCACCTCAAAATCCAGATTGCCGTTTTTAATATTCTGGGTGGCAACCTTCAGCATCCGAATGGGTGTTACAATGCTGTGATAGATCCAGAACACCAGACAGATAACAATCACAGGAACTACCAGACAGATCAGTGTGATCAAATTGGAAATATAATCCCTGACTTGGGCTGCATAGAGCTTCCCTGCCTGGGCAATCTCGGCCGCAGTTGCCGACTCCATCTGGAGCTCGTACAATGCATCCATATGATATCTGGTAAATCCGATGATTCCCGTGCTTAACACAAACATGGGAATGCCGATAATAACCAGAAAAGCAAGGATCAATTTTGTTTTCAGCTTCATATTTCTCATCTCCGAAACTAATCTGCTGCCACAAAGCCATAAGTCACCAGCAGACCTGATTTTTTGCAGCTGTCACTGCACGTTTTTATACAGTATATCACAACTTTTTAACACTGCACACGGAAACAATTCGAAATTTTATAAATAAATTATAAACAAGAGAAAGCACGCTCTGCGAGCTTTCTCTTGTCATGAACAATAGAGCAGCGGAACTCTCATCCCACTGCTCTGTAACTCTTATAAATATTTTTTCAGGATTTCGGCCTTATCAGTTTTTTCCCAGGGAAGATCAAGATCAGTTCTTCCAAAATGACCGTAAGCTGCTGTCTGTTTGTAGATTGGACGTCTAAGGTCTAACATCTTAATGATTCCCGCCGGGCGAAGATCGAAGTTCTCGCGGATCATTTCAACCATCTTTTCTTCGGAAATCTTACCTGTACCGAAGGTATCCACCATGATAGAGGTAGGATGTGCAACACCGATGGCATAGGATAACTGAATCTCACATTTATCTGCAAGTCCTGCTGCTACAATGTTTTTTGCTACGTAACGTGCTGCATAAGCTGCAGAACGGTCTACCTTTGTACAGTCCTTACCGGAGAATGCACCGCCGCCGTGACGAGCATATCCGCCGTAGGTATCTACGATGATCTTACGTCCTGTCAGACCGCTGTCTCCGTGAGGTCCGCCAATCACGAAACGTCCTGTTGGATTGATAAAGAATTTGGTGTTCTCGTCTACCATTTCTTTTGGAAGGATCACATCAAATACATATTTCTTAATGTCTTCGTGAATCTGTTCCTGCTCTACATCTTCGCTGTGCTGTGTAGATAATACAACCGCATCCAGGCGTGCAGGTTTGCCGTTTTCATCATATTCTACAGTTACCTGTGTCTTTCCATCCGGGCGGAGGTAAGGAAGCGTTCCGTTTTTACGAACCTCTGTCAGACGAAGAGCCAGTTTGTGTGCCAGAGAGATGGCATATGGCATCAGCTCAGGTGTTTCATTGGATGCATAACCAAACATCATACCCTGGTCGCCTGCACCGATTGCTTCGATCTCATCTTCACTCATACGGTTTTCTTTTGCTTCCAGTGCTTTGTTGACACCCATGGCAATATCGGTAGACTGTTCGTCAATGGCTGTGATGACTGCACAGTTATCAGCATCAAACCCGAATTTTCCTCTGGTATAACCAATCTCACGGATCGTTTCACGTACGATTTTCTGAATATCAACATAAGCGTTGGTTGTGATCTCACCCATTACAAGGACAAGTCCTGTAGTTGTGGAAGTTTCACAGGCAACACGGCTCATTGGATCCTGTTCCATTAAAGCATCTAAAATAGCGTCTGAAATCTGATCACAGATTTTGTCCGGATGTCCTTCTGTAACGGACTCGGAAGTAAATAAAAATTTCTCCATGGTGTTTCTCCTTTTTTACTCGTGAAAGAATCTCTTAAGGATTCGTAGAATAATTTGCATAAGAAAAGGTCCGCAAAAGCGGACCCGGTTTTATTTCATAAATTCCAAATCCTCTTATTGTTCGATTACTCGCTCAGGTTGGCACCTTCCGAAACGGGGTTGCCGTGGCTTCTCAGATCCTTTGTATCTCCACCACTCTGAATAAGAGATTTCTTTCTGTTATTTAATTGATACGTGCACATTCTAGTATAGGTAGGGTAAGATGTCAAGTACCAATTTGTGGAATACCGACGTTTTCCGGCGGATTTTAGTTAAATCCTACTACCACCTGTGCAATCTTATAGGCTGCCACTGAAATTGTACGTCCGCTCTTTCCCGGAAGATTCATGGTATTGCCCAGAATGCTTCTGCGGATTCTCTTATAAAGTCGCACATCCTTTGCCTTTAAGTACTGCCAGAGCTCCTTCTTTTTGGCAAGATTTTCCTCTGTCTTGGAACGGATCGCCAGGATGGAGGAAACGGTCATCATGATCTCTAAGTAACTGATCATATAGTTACGAAGCTTTCTGTTTTTGATCTTCCATACATCGCAGTCGTCAATCAGGATCTTATTGACACGAAGTTGCTGATCGATACGTCCGATCATGACTTTTTCATTTACCGACTGATCACCACGGCCGATAAAGTATCTGTAGAAATTTACATCCATGTAATACATTTTCTTCACATATGGCAGCGGATGGTATACATAAATGTTATCCACATAGAAGGTATGCTTCGGAAGCTCCAATGCACAGTCTTTCAGCATCTGGGTACGATAAATGACTGAATGCATCAGAATGTACTGGCCTACATGGAGGAATTTTACATCATCCCAGGTAAATACCTGATCCTTTGGGAATGCACTGCGGTACTGCATCACCTTTTTGCGTGCCTTTCCTTCTTTTTCATATACGTAGTTGCTGATAAGCATATCGATCATCTCACCGGATTTTACCAGCTTTGCCAGTGTCTCTAAAATCTTTAAATATGCCTCTTTATTTACCCAGTCATCACTGTCTACCACCTTGTAGTAAAGACCTGTAGCGTTACGAAGCCCTGCATTGACTGCTTCTCCGTGACCACCGTTTTCCTGGTGAACAGCTTTTACAATAGTAGGATATTTTGCGGCATATTCGTCTGCAATGGCAGCAGTTCCATCCTTGGAACCATCATTGACCACGATAATTTCTACTTCTTCTCCACCCGGAAGCAAAGACTCGATACAATTTCTCATATAGCTTTCGGAATTATAGGATGGAATTGCAACTGATAATAATTTCATAACCTTTTACCTCATTGTTTTTTATTTCCCAACTGTACATTGACACATTTGGTATAAGCCGAAAATGCGGATGGAATGGGATATTCTTTCTCTATGGTTTCACGGTCTACCAAAAGGAGAGCTCCCTCTTCGTCCTCCAGTTCTTCCACGCGAACCATAAACCCACTCATGTGCCATTCTTTATGTGTAAAAATGTGTCTGGAATCTTCCAGTTTTTGTATATATAAGGGCTTAAGCCCCAGGATGCGCACAAATTCCAGTGCTTCTTCCTCGGAAAGTGTTCCTTCCACATTCGGAAACTCATAGAGCCCTGCCAGAAGTCCTTTCTTCGGACGCTTTCTGATGGCGATCTTCTCACCATCTTTGATCAGTAATACTGTCTTTCTTTCAATCGTGCGTGCTTTCTTTGGTGTTTTCTTCGGAAACTCCATGACTATATCACGTCTTCTCGCTTCACACAAGTGGGAGACGGGACATTCTTCGCATTTTGCCGGTCCATTTGGCACACAGACCATGGCTCCCAGCTCGATCAGCGCCTGATTGAAGTCTCCTGCTCTTCTCATAGGGATGATTTCCTGAATCTGCTTTGCAATGTGCTGTTTTACAGAATCTTTTATTATATCCCTGTCATCTGCAGTGATCCTTGTAATGACACGGAGCACATTTCCGTCTACAGCCGGCACCGGGATACCAAATGCGATGGATGATATGGCCCCTGCGGTATATTTACCGATTCCCGGTAACCTGATAAGTTCTTCAAACCGTGCCGGAATCTCTCCTTCATTTTCCTCCACAAGAACCTGTGCCGCCTTTTGCATATTTCGCACACGATTATAATAGCCCAGCCCTTCCCAAAGCTTTAAAAGCTCCTCTTCGGGGCATTCAGCTAATTTTTCAACCGTAGGCAATGCCTTCATAAATCTTTCAAAATAGGGCTTTACCGCCTCCACTCTCGTTTGCTGCAGCATGATTTCTGAAACCCAGACGCGATAAGGTGTGGGCTCACTTCTCCAGGGCAGCACTCTTGCCTGCCTGTCATACCACGACAGCAGTGGTACTACAATTTCCTCCAGCATCTACAATCTAACCTCTACTTCATTCATAATCTCCATAGTATCCTCTGTAATACGACAGTCTCGTGCCAGTACACGGACACCTTTTTCTTTCGCTTCCCGCAGGGCATCTCCAAAGGCCTGATGGGTCTGATCATTTGGCTCCAGATATTTCACAGGACTCATCTGGATCACAAATAAAATGTATGCTTCATAGCCCTCATCCATGCATCCTATCAGTTCCCTGATATGCTTTACACCACGCTCTGTGGGAGCATCCGGGAACCGGCACACACCATCTTCTTCCAGGGTGACCCCTTTGACCTCCATAAAGGCTTTTCGCTCCCCATCTTCAATATAAAAATCAAAACGGGATCCCCCGTAAGTCTTTTCGGCATAAATTTTTGCTTCCTTCGAAAAGAGCTCACCTTTTAGAAGCCATTCCTTGACAGCTTTGTTAGGTGCCTGGGAATCCATATTGATGAGATATTGCCCTTTTCGGACTCCGATCAGGTCAAGCTTCGTCTTTCGGGTGGGATTATCATTTCTCTGCACATACACCTCTGCGTCCGGTACCAGAAGTTCCTTACAGCGTCCCGTATTTTTTACATGACAGATCTCCCTGCCTTTTTCAGTTTCCACGTAGGCAATAAACCGGTTGGGGCGTTCCTTAAACACTGCCTTCTCTATATTTGAATATTTCATAATTGTCCTCACTTGTGTTTAGTATATCACATTTTTTCGCACAATTCCTTAGAAATTTCTAAACAATTGCTTAATTTAGGGATTGAATCCTCCGCTAGTAATAAGCTATACTCCAAATGTAAAAATAAATGTGAGGTCAACTATGGATTGTATTATTTTAGATATTGACGGAACCCTGTGGGATACGACCCCGATCGTGGCCAAAGCCTGGAACCGGGTTTTAGAAAAAAGAGAAGATGTGGCTTTTCGTGCCACTGCCGACAAATTGAAAGCCCTGTTTGGACGGCCACTGCCGGTGATCGCTTCCATGATCTTTCCGGAACTTTCCAGAGAGGAACAGGCGGTGCTCATTGATCTGTGCTGTGAGGAAGAGCATCGTACTTTAGAAGAAACACCCGGACATGTTTTTGAAGGGGTTACAGAAACGATTCGGGAGCTTTCCAAGCACCTGAAAGTCTGTATTGTAAGCAACTGTCAGGCAGGCTACATTGAACTTACCATGAAATCTCTTGGTATCGAAGATTATATTACCGACTTTGAATGTCCCGGTTATACGGGGCTGTCCAAGGGTGAGAACTGTAAGCTTGTGATGGAACGAAATGGCTTTACATCCGCCCTCTACGTGGGGGACACCCAGGGTGACTGCGAAGCCGCTGCCTTTGCAGGGATTCCCTTTGTATTTTGCGAATACGGTTTTGGACAACCGGAGCATTATGATTATAAAATCAGTCAATTTTCTCAGCTTCTTTCATTATTTGACTGACAGGAAAAAGACCGGAACCAAAGCTTTGGTGTCCGGTCTTTTTTATATGTTTTTGAAAAGCACATTATTTATTTGCTTCTTCGTATGCACTTCTTACTGCCAAAGCAAGCTGATCTGCACAGGATGTATTTCTCATGCCGCAGGTATTTCCCTTTAAATACCCTTCGATCTGTTCTACCGTCATACCGTTTACCAGTTTACTCACGGCCTTTAAGTTTCCGTTACAGCCTCCGTTAAATGATACATTGGTTACCACATCTCCGTCCAGGTCAAACTTAATCAGATTTGCGCAAACTCCTCTTGTCTTGTACTCACATGTCATAATATCAATCTCCTTTTTATCTATTCTATATTTATAAGAAGCTGAAGAATACATTTCCACAGGCTTCATATTTGGCAGCCGCATCCTTCTGGCCGACTTTTGTCACTTTTCCTGTCAGAGGCTCCAGTACATAAATATTCTGTGCATCATATCCTACAATCAGTTCTGCACTGGCTGCATCTGTCATGGCAAGAACATATTGATTCTTTCCTACATAGTAAAGCACGGAACTTACATTACATCCAGTAAGGTCTTCTGCCTGTTTTAGAGAGTTTTTCTTTAAAATCTGGTAAGGACTGTCTCCCTGTTCCAAAGCGACACCTACATCTGTGTACACGCCTTCCTTTTCCAGCAAAAGCTTCAGGCAGGCACTCAGACTGCCTGAGGCTTCTACCGGTTCACAGCCATCGGCCAGTTCTAATACAGATCTGCTCTTTCGATTTCCTCTCTCCCACACGATCTGACCATTTGTATCCGTCACGACTCCCATTTGTGGATATGCTGTGCTGATTGCCTTTCTAAGCTGGCTGTAAACACCCTGCAGTTCTCCTCTGCCATAAGCATGATAATAGAAATGTTCCTCATGATCCAGTGTCAGATTTCGGTTTTCTTCAAAAACAACCTGTTTGGGGGTAATCACCTTTCGCCTGCCTTCTGCCTTTGTTTCATAGTGAAATACCATTTCCGTCTTTTTAATCTCATCGTTTGCTTCTGAAAGTATGATTTTACTTGCTGCTTCCTCTTCACTGCTGGTAATGGCTTCTGCAAGAGCCGTCTCATAACTTCCATCTTCACTCCTGGATACACAATGCAGGTCAATCCGGTTGCTCTGCATAGTTGCTGAAATCACATATTTATTTTTCTGTTCATAGTTAAAGTCGCGGATCACATCACCCTTACTGTCCACGATTTCAACTCTGTGCATGGGGAACAAAATGTTTCCAGCATAATCCTCAGTCACATTTTCTGCGGCACAGATTCCGTAAATAAAATCATTTCCACTGAATCCCAGACAGCGAAGATATTCCCCCTCATCTGCACTGTAATTTTTTCGAACACCTGTCTTCATATCCATGGTGGTAATCTGTGTAGACGAAAACCTGTCATCCCCATACTGCCATGCAACCATGTCTCCGGCTCTGGAAATCAGATAGTCACCCTCTGTCAGATTTTCTGTCAGTACCTCCACGGTTTTCGCATTCAAATCAATTGCGTATATATCTCCAAAAATGGAAAGGTACATTTTATCATCAAAACTGATATAGGTCAATTCCCCCACAGTATGTGCAAGCACATCTGCGCATTCCGTACTTTCTACAAAGAGTAACTCTTCCACCGTTTTTGTCAGACTGTCATACCTCATAACGGCAACTCCGATCTCACCTTCATGACGGCCGCGGTTCATATACCCCTTCACAAGAAAATCCATACTTCCCGAGTCTTCCATGTTGATCATCTGGATCTCAAACTCGTCATGGAGTCCCCGTCTGTCATTTCCATTTTTAAAACTGAACACTTTGGAAAGTTTATTTTGGGCAACATCATAACTCCACAGTTCATCTGACACTGTAAAATTAACCACACTGCCTTCTTCATTGACCATGTAGGAAATATCTTCCCACTGGATTCCAAGGTTCAGACTTTGTTCCTCAAAGATATGATCCTCCTGGTTAAAAATACGCTCTGTAGTTCTGACATAATCCAAAAGATACATTCTCACATTGGTTTTTCTAATGCGGAAATAATCCTCTACTGCATACTTTTCGCTGTCCCCGTTCTCGTTTTGATAAATTACCTGATAATTCATTTTCAGGGCTACAGCATCATTTTCCAGCTCCAGAAAACTGACCGATGGATCCTGACTTTCTGTCACCGGCATCCCATCCCAGATCACCTTCTTGTACTTTGAATGTATATCCACATATCCCAGGGAATTCACCTTTTTTGACATGTCTGTCTCCAGATACTGGGTGATTGGATAATCATTGTTGGGATTTAGCGTGGCATTATGAAAATCTTCTGCAAATGAACGACAGTCCCTCACCAGATCATAGGAGCTGTTTTTAATTCGCACAAAATACCGCACATCCTCGTAATTGTCCAGATCCACATGAAAGATCAGAAGATACTCTGTTCCGTCTTCCAAAAGATCCTTTACCTTGACAGACCCCACGACATATTGTCCCCGGCTTTCCAGAGAAGTAATTTCTCCATCCTGAATGAGGCGCTGCATGTCGGTAGTACGCACCTCATAGCTGACTTTTTTGATCTTTGCATTATATTTTTCAAAGCCAAAGGTAAGAACTCTTTCCTGATCCAACGGCATAATGGCATTTCTCATACAGGATGCATCCACCTGCGCGGTATACCCATAATAGGGATTCACATATTCTCCATCCTGCTCAAACATAAGCACCGGCAATGTGGCATCTGCCATATGGGCAGTCATATCCAGATTTCCCTTGTTAT
The DNA here is from genome assembly GCA_945786935.1 of uncultured Lachnoclostridium sp. GTDB lineage: Bacteria > Bacillota > Clostridia > Lachnospirales > Lachnospiraceae > HGM12587. The sequence continues at coordinate 66,580 of CALZFY010000002.1, read as the reverse complement.
AAAGATAGCTGGTTGCGAAAATCCCGAGAAAAAACGCAAATACAATTGTAATAATCTTAATAATAATCTTTTTCAAATCAAGCCTCTGTCTATTTTCAATAATGTTCCAAGTGTTGGAGACACCTCAAGTGTCTTACAGCATGCTTCATATTTTGAATAATCTGCTTTTGGTGCTTTTTCATTTTTCACCCCACGGATCAACAGATTCTTTGGAGTATGTTCCATATCAATAAATTCCAGCACCTGGGTATCATAGCCGTTTTGTTCTAAAAGCTCTGCACGAAGTCCGTCTGTCACCAGCGCCGCAATTCGCTCTTTTAAAATACCATATTTCAGCACCGGAGAAAGTTCTTCGTTTTTAATCTGGTAATTCAACTCATGCTGACAGCACAGTACAGACAGGATGACTTTTGCACCCCATTTTACGGCTTTTTCCAGAGCATAATCTGTGGCTGTATCACAGGCATGGAGCGTTACCACCATATCCACTTCATTCACACCGGTATAGTCTTTGATGTCACCGGTAGTAAAGGACATTTTTTCATAGCCATATCTTTCTTTTAATTCATTACAATAGGCGATGACGTCTTCCTTTAAATCCAGACCAATGACACGAATATCAAAATCCTTCATCACCTTCAGATAATGGTACATGGCAAAGGTAAGATAGGATTTCCCGCATCCAAAATCCACAATGGTAAGCTCTCTACCTTTGGGAAGACTTTCCGCAATGTCCTCAATAAATTCCAGGAAGCGATTGATCTGGCGGAATTTGTCATATCTGGAATGCACGATCTTTCCTTCTTTGGTAAATACCCCAAGATCCACCAGAAAGGGAATCGCTTCTCCTTCTTCCAGAATGTATCGTTTTTTCCGGTTATGGGACAACTCCTGAGGCTTCATCTCTTTTTTCTGTGCCTTCTGTTTGATGGTGATGGTTCCCTTCTTACTTACCAGCACATGGACAGACTTTGTCTGACTCTCCAGCTCAAGCTGTCCGAAGGAATGTTCCATTTCCTCTGTAATGTAGGATATCAGTGCTTCTTTTTCCATATTTTCATGGAATACCTGTTTTCCACGATACCTTGTTACCTGAAAATTCAGCTTGTCCTTTAACAGTACCGGACGGATTGTGATCTTCTGATCCAGTGCCATCCGCCTTGGATTGCTGATGATGATGCGGCTAAGCTCTTTGTTTAACTGCTCATCCAGTATATTTTTTAATCTTTCCATATTTTTCAACCTTATGCTAATAATTCACTTTATTGTAGCAATATATAGCGTCGGGTGTCAATCCTACGGGGACTCTTCTTATTTTTTCTTTCAAGGGACGCCCGGTGGATGATGGCTCCCTCACTTCGCAGGCTCCGTCCCCTGCGACTAGTCTAAGGACCTCTAAATGCTCACAGGAGAGCCTGTTTCGCATAGAAGTCCTAAGACGGATTCTCCGGCTCCTCCGCTTAACGCTGCGTGAGGGAGCCATCATCCACCGGGCTGTGACTTGGAAGAATCACAGGAAAATGAACGATCTCTTTCTCCAAACATTTTAAGATGAACAAGAGGACCGGTTCCGTGATTCATTGATCATGCATCAAAAAAATCTCCGATTCCTACGCTCTCTTCTTCTACATCTGCGAAGGTACATTTCATGATAGAGCAAAACCTGACAGATATCCATAAGCACATCCTCTGCATCATCTTCCGTCTGTACCTGTTTACAGATATCCTTGCAAAGAAGCCTTAGGGTCAGCTGATCAGGGTATTCGTCATAGAGGATCCCGCCTTCATATTCCAGGCGGTCGCAGGCTTCCTCTACATAAGGTGCCAGCCTTTTGGCATCTTTGGGATACATATTTCTGATTCTTTTTTTATCTCTCTCATGTTCTTCCTGATTTCTTGGAAATACAAACAAACCGGAGTCTTTTTCCGGGTACATTCCGTCAAAGGGCAGATATATTTTCTGATAATACATAAAACCTTTTCCATTCCTTTTTTATTACTATATGTAAATTTAGAAGGATTGTGTCGAATAAATCAAGCGAATACAAAGGAGGGACAGGTGGCATAATTCGCTTTCTAAGTGAACCATGCTTCCTGTCCCTCTGATCTTTTTAATATTTTTTATGCTGTTTTACAACCTGACGGGTCAGTGCACGGTGCAGTGCCATCTCTGCTCTCTGAACATTGATATTCGGATCCGACATGGCCAACAGACGCTCTGCACGGATCTGTGCTTCCTTCGCACGGTTTTCGTCAATTTCCTCCGGCCATTCCACTGTTTCTGCAAGGACTGTGATCTCTTCCTGCAAAATCTGGATAAATCCGGAATGGAGGGCAGCTTCCTTTTTGCCGCCTTCTTCGGTAATGGTCATAACTCCTGGAGCTACAATATAGGTGGTGGGTACGTGGTTTTTATAAATACCCACCTGACCTTCTGTGGTATTGAGCTCCAGCATGATTGCCTCCCCTTCATAGAATACTCTGTCCGGGGAAATGATCTTTAATCGAAATGCTCTTTCATCTGCCATACTGCCCACCTCTTATTTTTTGACGCGAGCCAATACGTCTTCGATACTTCCTGCATTTAAGAAATAGCTTTCCGGAATACTGTCATGCTTTCCTTCCAGAATTTCCTTGAAGCCCTGAATCGTTTCTTCCAGTGGAACATAACGTCCTTCAAGGCCTGTAAACTGTCCTGCTACGAAGAATGGCTGAGATAAGAATCTCTGTACCTTTCTTGCACGGGATACTACCAGTTTTTCTTCTTCTGATAATTCATCCATACCAAGAATTGCGATGATATCCTGTAATTCTTTATATCTTTGAAGAATTTCCTGTACACCACGGGCTACTTTATAATGCTCTTCTCCTACGATTCTCGGATCCAGAATACGTGAGGTAGATTCCAGTGGATCTACCGCCGGATAAATACCAAGCTCTACGATGGAACGGGATAATACAGTGGTTGCATCCAGATGGGCAAATGTTGTTGCCGGAGCCGGGTCAGTCAAGTCATCGGCCGGCACATAAACTGCCTGTACAGATGTAATAGAACCGTTCTTTGTAGATGTAATACGTTCCTGCAGGGCACCCATTTCTGTCTGAAGGGTTGGCTGATAACCTACGGCTGATGGCATACGTCCAAGCAGCGCAGATACTTCAGAACCAGCCTGTGTAAAACGGAAAATGTTATCAATGAATAAAAGGACATCTTTACCGCCTTTATCACGGAAATATTCTGCCATGGTAAGTCCGGTTAAGCCTACACGCATACGCGCTCCGGGCGGCTCATTCATCTGTCCGAACACCATGGTTGTTTTATTGATAACACCTGACTCTGTCATTTCATGATAGAGGTCGTTTCCTTCACGGGTACGTTCCCCTACACCGGTAAATACGGAATATCCGCCATGCTCTGTGGCAATGTTACGGATCAATTCCTGAATCAATACAGTCTTACCTACACCGGCACCGCCGAACAGACCGATTTTACCACCCTTCTGGTAAGGGCAGAGAAGGTCAACGACTTTGATACCTGTTTCCAATACTTCTGTAGAAGTAGACTGTTCCTCAAAGGTTGGGGCTTTTCTGTGGATTGGGAAATGTTCCGCACATTCCGGCTCCGGTTTGTTGTCAATAGGATCACCTAAGACGTTGAAAATACGTCCCAATGTATTTTCACCTACCGGTACAGTAATTGGAGCACCTGTCGCAATTGCGTCCATTCCACGTACCAGTCCGTCGGTAGGTCCCATGGCAATACATCTTACAGTATCATCACCAAGGTGCTGAGATACCTCTACTACAAGCTTCTCTCCATCCTTTTTCGGGATTTCAATGGCTTCGTAGATTTCCGGCAGCTTTCCGGTAAATTTGATATCCAGTACCGCACTGATGATCTGAGTGATTTTTCCAATATTTCTTTCTGCCATTTTTTCACTCCTTTAATTGACGATACCCTTAGCTGATGGCCTGGGCACCTGCAATAATTTCTGTCAGTTCCTGTGTAATAGAGCCCTGACGTGCTCTGTTATAATCTAATGATAATTTCTGGATCATTTCTTCTGCATTGCTTGTTGCTGAATCCATTGCCTGCATTCTGGCACCATTTTCACTGGCAACAGCTTCCATCATCCCGCCGTAGATCAGGCTCGTGACGTATTTTGGAATGATCATTCCCAGTGTTTCTTCCTCATCCGGCTCATAATTCATGGGAGTCCTATCTTCCTCTCCTTTCGTCTCACCGGCATTCATTTCCACCGGTAAAAGCTTTATGAGTGTCGGCACATGAGTCACTGTATTTTTAAATACGGTGTAGGCAAGATAAATTTCACCGATCTCGCCCTTTTCAAATCGTTCCAGAAGAGTCGTACAAAGTTCCTTCGCATCTGAAAACATGGGACCATTCATAACCTCCGAAAGATCCTGTGCGATCTCATAGCCTTTGCTACTAAGACCATCCCGTCCTTTTTTTCCAAGGGCATAAATCTCACAGCTCTCCCTGGGCAGTTCCTCGCTTCCGGCAATGAGCTTTACAATGTTGTTATTGTAACCGCCGGCCAGACCTCTGTTAGAGGTAATGGCAATGACTGCCTTTTTTGAGGAAGCTCCTGATTTCAGATAAGGATGATCGATATTTCCGGACCTGGAAAGCATCTTGGCAACGGTATCATACATGCAGTCAAAATACGGTTTGGTAGCTTCCGCTTTACCCTTTGCCCTCTGCAGCTTTACGGTGGACACTAATTTCATGGCTTTGGTAATCTGCTGGGTACTGGTAATACTGCTCTTACGCCGTTTGATTTCTCTCATTGACGCCATCGTCTGTCACCTCTTAAAAATTCTTTTTAAATGCCTCGATTGCTTCTACCAGTCTGCTTTCTACTTCTTCAGACATCTGTTTTGTTTCACGGATGCTTTCCGGAATGTCTGCGTACTGCGTCTTTACAAATTCCAGGAATCCTTTTTCAAATTCCTGAATACGTTTTACAGGTACATCCAGAAGATATTTCTTTGTTACCGCATAAATGATCATAATCTGATCCTCTACTGCCATTGGCTGATACTGCGGCTGTTTTAATACTTCTTTGATTCTTTCACCCTGATCCAGTTTTTCTTTGGTATCTGCATCAAGCTCGGAACCAAACTGGGCAAAAGCTGCCAGCTCACGATACTGGGCGAGCTCTACTCGAATCGGAGCTGCAATCTTCTTCATGGCCTTGATCTGTGCTGCACCACCAACACGGGATACAGAAAGACCCGCATTAACTGCCGGACGGAAGCCTGCATTAAACATTTCTGTTTCCAGATAGATCTGACCGTCTGTGATAGAGATAACATTGGTCGGAATATAAGCAGATACGTCTCCGGCCTGGGTTTCAATGATCGGAAGCGCTGTCAGCGAACCTCCTCCAAGCTCATCGGATAATTTTGCTGCACGTTCCAGAAGTCTGGAATGGAGATAGAAAACATCACCCGGGTATGCTTCTCGTCCTGGTGGACGTTTTAAAAGCAGGGACAGGGTACGGTAAGCAGCTGCGTGCTTGGACAGGTCATCATAAACGATGAGTACGTCCTCTCCGTTTTCCATCCATTCTTCACCGATGGCACATCCTGCATACGGTGCAATATACTGTAATGGTGCCAGTTCACTGGCAGTCGATGCAACGACTGTGGTGTACTCAAAAGCACCGTGTTCTTCTAATGTTTTTACAATGGTTGCAACGGTAGATGCTTTCTGTCCGATTGCAACATAGATACATTTTACGCCCTTGCCCTTCTGGTTGATAATGGTATCAATGGCAATGGCCGTCTTTCCGGTCTGTCTGTCACCAATGATGAGCTCACGCTGACCTCTTCCGATTGGTACCATGGAGTCAATGGCTTTGATACCGGTCTGAAGCGGAGTGTCTACAGATTTACGGCTGATAACACCGGATGCCACACGTTCAATCTGACGATGTTTATCAGTTGTGATTGGTCCCTTTCCATCGATTGGCTGTCCCAGTGCATTGACAACACGGCCAAGCATGCAGTCACCAACCGGTACTTCTACGACTCGTCCGGTTGTCTTTACGGTATCGCCTTCATTAATATTTTTCTGATCACCTAACAAAACGGCACCAACATTGTCTTCTTCCAGGTTTAAAACCATACCGAAAACGTCTCCCGGGAACTCTAAAAGCTCTCCCTGCATTGCGTTTTCCAGTCCATGGATACGGGCAATTCCGTCCGCAACCTGAATAACGGTACCAACATCTGATACTTCCATTTGTCCGGCGTATTGTTTGATCTGTTCTTTAATTACGGAACTGATTTCTTCCGGTCTTAAATTCATAGAAACTTACACCTTCTTTCTCACAGCATTAACCCACATGAAGGGAGCGAAGCTGTTTTGATAAATTCTTAAGCTTATTCTGAATACTTGTATCAACAACTCTGTCTCCAATGCGGATGACCATGCCGCCAAGTAATGATTCGTCCACGGAATAATGCATTTCAAAGGTTTCATAATCGGTAGTCTCTAAGAGGCGCTTTTCTACCTTTTCCTTCCATGCATCACTTAATTCGGATGCAGTGGAAACGTGAGCTACGCCGATTTTTTTATGTTCCTTCATGCGTGCGATAAAATATTCCAGTATTTTTTCTGCTTCACAAAAACGGTCTTTTTGTATCAGAACCATTAAAAATCCTGCAAATTCCTTTGAAAAATTCTGATCAAAGATTTCTTTGCCCGTTTTCATCTTATCTTCTTTTACGATTTTAGGATGCTTCATGAATCTGATGATCTCATCATCCTTCCTGATGACTCCCAAAAACACCTTTGCCTCTTCTAAAAGAGCATCTTCCTTTTGCTCTTCTAAGGCAAGTTCAAACAAAGCATCACCATATGTTTTGGATACTAGCTTCGCCATGTGTCATCACCCATTTCTTTTAAAGTATCCGAAAGTAACTGATCCGAAAGTTTTTCGTCAATGGAAGCAGCTACTACCTTGCCAGCCATCATCGTTGCAATGGAAACGACTTCCTGTTTCAGATCATCCATTGCTTTTTTCTTTTCAAGCTCAATCTGAACATTGGCATTTGCAATGATACGGGCAGCCTCTTCCTTCGCCTCTTCCAGAATCGCCCGCTCATTTTTCAGAGCACGTTTTCTGGCAGCGCTTAAGATTTCCTCAGCCTCAGCTTCTGCGTTTTTTATTTTTTCTTCATACTGTGCCTTTAATTTTCCGGCATCTTCTTTTTCTTTATTTGCTGTATCTCTTGTTTCCGCAACCATCTGCTGACGCTTCTTTAACATATCACGTACAGGGTTGAACAGAATATAGGACAGAGCCATAAAGAGACAAAAAACTGCCAAAGCGGACAGACAAAGTTCGAAAATCAGCTGGGCGTCAAGTCCAAATAGTCTCTCCAAGGTCTCGCCTCCTCTCAAATTTACGTCTCACACACGGGTTCTTTTTATAATGCACCCAGTAATGGTCTTACGAAGAGTAAGAGGAATGCAATCAACAGACCGTAAAGACCTGTTGTTTCTGCTACGGCCTGACCGAGAAGCATGGTAGATGTGATATCGGATTTTGCACCCGGATTTTTACCTACTGCACTTGCTGCAAAACCTGCTGCAATACCCTGACCAACACCAGGTCCGATACCGGCGATAACTGCCAGACCGGCACCAATTGCTGAGCATGCTAAAATTAAACCTTCGTTTGTAATCTGTGTCATAATAATTACCTCCTAAAATTACATCTTGTCTTTTACATAAGTCATGGTGAGCATACAAAATACGTATGTCTGGATACATCCGGAGAACACGTCCAAATATGCGTGTAAAACAGCCGGAATCACACCAATTTTCAAAAAGATCGGCACCAAACCATAGAATAATGCCATAATTACCGTTCCTGAAAGGACATTACCAAAGAGACGAAGTCCCAGAGAAAACGGTACTGCCACTTCACCGATTAAGTTAATCGGGAACAGGAGCGGCAACGGTTTAAACAGACCGGTAAATGCTCCAACCTTATTACATTTGATATTCTGATACTGAATGATCAGAAATGTCATAAGTCCCAGCGGAAGCGTTACACCAAAGTCCGCAGTCGGTGGTCTAAGACCAAACAATCCCGACAGATTGCTGACCAGAATAAACAGGAAAATACTTCCCACATAGTTGATGAATTTTCCTGCATCCGTTCCCATGACGCCACTTACCATGTTTTCCAGCATTTCAACGGCAAGCTCTACACCGCTTTGTAAAAGTCCCGGTGTCTCTTCCGGTCTTTGCAGCTTCGATCTGACAAGCAGTGCGAACGCAATGATCAGTGTCATGACAATGAGTAAACTCACATGGGTGGTGGTAATCCACAGCTTTTGTCCGAATAACTCAAATTCGATCAGACCATGAATCATAAAATCCACATTCTGTCCAGTCGCTAAGATCATCCTCGGCATCGTCATCGGCATCAACGATTCCATCTACACACCCTCCTTCTTCTTCAATTTTTAAAATATATTTATTAACAAATCTGTGAAGGTGAGGCTGCAGATACGCAGCTGCCTTCAGACTCATGATCCCGCAAAAGCAGGAAATGATATTCCCGATTTGAAAATAAGCAATGATTCCCATGGCCAATGCGACCGCTATATAACGAATCATATAGCTTTTCCACATGGCAGTTTTTGCATGCGCCTCATCCCAGTCAAGAGCATTGCTGATGGAATAGGCCATATGGGTTGCCATACCCAGGGCAATCAGTATACCCAAGAACATTCCGACAGAATGCGCCAGTCTGCCTTTCACAAAAACAAGTCCGATACACTCGAACAGTATTCCGAAAAGCACAATGCCTGCAAGAAGCTCCAGTAAAGTTCTTTTCCAGCTAGTCATCTTTTTTCTTCTCATCCTCCTTGTAGATCGCAGACAGCATCAGATAGACATTTCGCATGCCTGCAAGTGCACCAAGGATAAACATGGGGATAAACGCCGGCCAGCCGGTTTTATCTTCCAGAAACATTCCCAGCATACAGCACAAAAAAATAGGAACAAGCATGCTGATACCAACCTGCGAAATCATCGTTAACGATTTAGCAACGCCTTTGCTACCCTTCATAACCTGTCCCTCACAAACAATATTTTAAATACACTTTTTACATTTTAATATATTTGTTTTAAAAAGTCCATTAAAAAAATATAAAGTATCTATATCAAATATTGGTAAATGTTACTTTCACTTCGTTCCAGTAACCGGAAATTTCCTTACTCCGCCATATGTACGATATATGGCAGCGGCTCCTGCATGGAGAATCCATAAAATTTCTGCGCGTTGAGCCCAAGGAATTTCTTCTTTTCTTCCTCCTTCATTTTCTCTGATTTCGTAATAAAATCCTGTGACATCCGGTAAGTAATGGCTGTCATAGTGCGTGGATAATCGCTTCCCCACATCAGTTTATCCATACCGCAGATGTCTCTTGCCTCCAAAATAGCATCTACTGCTGACGGATATGGATAAAACTCGGAATTGAAAAGCCAGGTGATACCACCGCTTTCCACGTAAACATTGGGATTACATGCCAGCTCGATCTGCTTTTGCCAGCCTTCTACTGTGACCATTCCAAAATGGCCGATAGCAATACGAAGATCCGGGCACTCTTTAATGAGCTGTTTCATGGCCGGTACCTGTGCATCGCCGTCTGCCAGGTCAATGGCTACAAACATTCCCTTTTCTTCCGCCTGATGAAACAGGGGACTTAATTCCTCCAGCTTCACTTTTGTCAGTCTTCCGCCGCAGATCTTGATACCGTCGAAGCCATCCAGCCTGTAATTGTCATGCTCTTCATAGAGGCTGCACACTTTGATCCTGTCTGAATATTTTTCCTTACATTTCAATAAATATTCATCCTGATTTCCATCAATGTACTCCTGTACTACAACTGCTCCGTTGACCTGGGCAAAATCCATATTGGCAATCAGTCTTTCCACAGAGTTGACACCATCTGTCATGTAAGCCGGCATCATCTGACGTACGACACCGCCAAAATCACTTTTTCCGCCGCCGATGTCATACACAGGCTTTCCATTTACCATTCCATGCTGCTTATCCCATAAATGTAAATGTGCATCTATAATCATTGGATCCACCTCATTATCTGTCAAAATCCACGTATTTTTCATTCCAGATCACTGCGGTCTTTAACGGAGCACCCTTACAGTAGATCTTGTTTTCATAGGCATCGATCGGATCTTTGATAAATTCTTCCTTATCAATGAGCTCTACGATCTCGTTGTATCTGCTCTTTCCAAGAATTCCAATGGCCTTTTCCATATGTGCCTGTCTGAAATTGATAGAGGAAAGGATCAGCTGATTCTTAAATCCAAAAGGCATGGTATCAAAAGAAACTACCGGTCCTAAGGAGAAGCTGTTGTAGATACCGTTGCATCCTAAAACACCATACTTAAATGCAATGTCATGCTCTACATTAGTTCCGCTGGTACCGATAAATGTGGTCGCTGTGCCCCCAAGCTCCTTCATGATTGCCTGTGCAAGCTCTTCATTGGTGTCATAGCAGCTCTGTACATAATCTGCCTTTGCCTGTTCCAGTGCAAAAGAAATCTTCGGGCTGTCCTTGTCACTTCTTGCAACAAACACGATTTTTGCGTCCGGGTAGTTCTGACGGATCAGATCTCCGATGAACATACCTGTTGTACCAAGACCAAAGATGACCGTTCTGTCAAAAATGTGTTCTTTGGCAAGTTTTCTTGCTTCTTCTTCGGAACATTTATGTTTTGCCATTTCCACACGGAAGTTATGGGCACTTCCCATGTCTTCCATACGTTCTAACTGGAATACCATACATCCGTAAGGATCCGGAAATACCATTTTCTTTGCAAAGGATAATGCAATCTTACCGTCTTTTACATATTCATCCGGGATCGGTAAGAGCATATCCGGATTATAGTAGTTGTGGTCACAGAACAGACCGTCTGCCCCATCACAGCCGTATTCAAAATAGGTTTCTTCTTCGGTATATCTTGTCGGATCGTATGCATTGCCGCCACGGATCAAAACGATGGCAAAACGGTTCTGGGATGGTACCCATACCACACCTTCATGTCCGTTAATGAGACGTTTCTGTCCTTCCGGGAATTTTTTATCCAGAAGTCCTTCCCTGCCCATACGCATCAGCTCATGGTCTGTTCCACAGAATCCAACGATAACACTCTCTGCCAAAATACCTTCTTTTTCTTCCTCACCACGAAGTCTTCTTCTTGGCGGATTGATCAGATTTACATCCCCATATACCAATGGATGATCCTTGTCATTCTGAAAATAAGTTCCTTTCACCTGCATTTTTTATCCCCCTTTAAAAAACGAATTTCTACTACTTGGTAGTATACATGATTTCTGGTAATAATTCCAGTGCACTATTTTGTTGTTTGTATTGCAAAACTTGCAGTGTTACTGTCGGCTTCATTCCAATAACTCTAACTTAAGTGCCAGGATCCGTCGTATGGAGCTTAAGGTTACTCAACTTTTATTAACATTCCTGAGAAGGGCCTCAGTTTGCATGTGAATACTTCATTTTTTATTGTACAGATAGATTCCTCCGGTAATGTGGTTCCTCCAAAGCGGTTCCAGTCACTGTAAAGCAGCACTTGTGCTTCATTACCTCCCGGTACCTGTACCTGATACTCCTCCTGCTCCTGATCTCCAAAGTTAAATACTGCCACCAGTTTTTCCTTTTTGTCTTGTCGCAGGATCGTGTAAATGCATCTTTCTTCCTGATGGCAGTCTAGCCACAGAAAACCATCTTCCTGATAGTCAGCTCCGGAAAGTGCCGTATGATCAAGATAAATATGATTGAGTTCCCTCATATAGCGATAGAACGCATCATGCAGCGGATACTTCAAAAGCTCCCAGTCCTGCTCCCGCTTTTCATCCCATTCCCGAAACTGTCCAATTTCATTTCCCATGAAATTCAATTTCTTTCCCGGATGAACCATCATGTAAAGATACATGGCTCTTGCCTGAGGAAATTTTACATCATAGTCTCCGTTCATTTTCTGTAGGATCGTAGCTTTTCCATGAACGACTTCGTCATGGGATAAAGGCAGCAGAAAGTTTTCATTTCTAAAATAGTGCATGGAGAATGTAAGCTTGTGATATTTTTCTTTCCGTTGCTGAGGACTGGACTGAAAATATTCTAACGTATCATGCATCCAGCCCATATCCCATTTATAATCAAAACCAAGACCACCTTCCATCACAGGCTTTGTTACATTTGGAAAATTGGTAGAATCCTCTGCCGCCAGAATGCATCCCGGATTTAATCTTTTCAGCTCCTGATTCATGAACTTGATAAACTCCACCGCATTTCCGTTGACACCTCGACGCTCATCTCCTTGCCAGTAAATAATTCTGCTGATGGCATCCATACGAAGACCGTCAAAATGAAACTCCTTCAGCCAATAATTTGCAGAAGACTGCAAAAAGCTTCGAACCTCTCCACGGGAATGCATGAAATTATGGCTTCCCCATTCACTGACTCCCACATCATTGCTTGGGTACTCATAAAGACAGCTTCCGTCATATTTTGCCAGACTATAATCATCAATGGCAAAATGCACCGGAACAAAATCAAGGATGACTCCGATACCATTTTGATGCAGCCGGTCAATGAGAATTTTTAATTCCTTTAATGTGCCGTATCTACTGGTAGGCGAAAAAAATCCGGTGTTCTGGTAGCCCCAGCTCTCATCACATGGATGCTCGCTTAAGGGCAGAAATTCCACATAGTTATATCCTGCTTCTTTCACATAGGTAATCAGCGGCTCAGCCAGCTCATCATACCGGTACCATTCATATGTTTCTCCAACCTTCCTCCTCCAGGAACCAAGATGAAGTTCATAAATATTAAGAGGTTCACCTTTTCTGTCATTTCTGCTTCTCATCCAGACTTCATCCTGAAACTGATAATCATCCAGATTTCTGATAACAGACTTATGATCCGGTCTTAACTGCATTCCAAATCCGTAAGGATCACAGTGATCAGTCACACTTCCATTCTGTCCATAGATCCGATATTCGTAGCAATCCCCTTCCCCGGCTCCTTCCACATAGACCTCATAGAAATTTCCGTCATGTGCCTTATTCATAGAAATTTCCTGTCCATTCCATAACAGTACCACCCCTCTGGCATTCGGTGCAAATGTGGTAAACTTTGTTCCTCCCGGCAGCACGTGTGCTCCCATCCATTCGTAAGCATTCAAAATCTTTCCTGTATAAAATCCATATAAATCAATCATTCCATACTTCCTGTAACAATACTGTTCCCTGCGGGATAGCTTCTCTTGAGCAGTTGCATTCATGTTCTAAAAATTAATTGACTGGCGTCTATTAACTTACTGTAGTTATATTAGCACAATTCTTTATAATTTCTATTTTCATATTTTTACTTTTGTCTAATAATTGACATATATCTATATTTGTCTATATAATATTCATATGCATCTGTTCAGTACTTTTCAGATACAGCAACTGCTGAATCGTTACTATTTTTCTTAATGAACAGCCAGGACAGCCGGGTACGAGCAGAAGTTGGTCTGGCGTCCCTTGAAAAATATAATGAAGAATTATAGGAGAAATAATTATATGGATTTAAGAGAAAAGAAAACAAAAAGAAGTATCAAGAATGCCTTTATTCAGCTGCGCACAAAAAAGCCTCTGGAGCGCATTACCGTCAAGGAACTCTCAGAGCTTGCACAGATCAGCAAGGCAACTTTTTATCTGCATTACCATGATATCTATGACTTATCAGATCAACTCCAAAAAGAAGTCATCAAAGATGTCCTAAGTGGATTGGAACAGCCTGGTCTCTCCATTCAGGATATCTCCGCATTTACCTCATCTCTCTTCCATGCTTTTTATGCACAGCAGAGTTTGATCAATATCCTTTTTTCAGGTTCCCAATCTTCCGTTCTGCCTTTAAGTATTGAGCGCGAATTAAAGGAATACATTTTCAGACAAGTACCCTCTGCCAGAGAAAATGCAGAATTTAATATTTCCTTGACCTACCGCATCCTTGGTGGATTTCATGTCTATCAGCAATATCATCAAAAATACGGAATTAACTACATTGTACAGGTCATCGACAGCATAACAAAAAGCCTTGCTTAGAAAGCAAGGCCTTTGTATTTTCATATTTTAGAATCAGTGTTTCGTCTGCCGATTATTCAACAACTACACCTTTCTGTAACATAACGTTTGCATAAAGAGCTTTTTCGCTGGTAGCAATGATGCAATATACTTCTTTTGCTTCATCGTAGAATTTGAATCTTTCAATATTTCCGATGCAGTCTGCACCTCTGTCATCGTATTTTGCAACGATTTCTTTGTAAGTATCCCAGATTGGAGTAGCAACTTTGCCAACATCGCCCGGCATCAGTTCCATAAGATTCACCGGTTTTTCTACATAAGTATCCAGTGGGAATACTTTCAGGATCGCATCCAGAATTTCCGGAACACCATGTCCATCACAACGGATCACGATCGCATTTTTGCCCATAGATTCTGACGGGAAGTTTCCATCGGAAATTACGAGACGATCGCTGTGTCCCATTTCACATAATACTTTTAACAATTCTGGTGATAAAATTTGTGGAATACCTTTTAACATTTTTTAATCCCCCTAAAATTTATTTGTATCTGTCCGATACCGGACAGCTACTTTTTACTTTACATACTATTGACTTTCACTGTCATGATTCAAAAGACACTGAACCTCCTCTGACATCAGGTTGGACTGGTCAATCCACTGATGGCAGGACTCAATTCTGGAAGACTTCGCCTGTCCTGACACTGTACGGACTGCTGTTGTTATCGTGGCATATCCCATGCCATACGGGTCCTGAGACATAGTCCCAATCAATGTTCCATCTTCCACCGCCTTGATAATTTTATCGCTGGTATCAAACCCGGCTACGTTGAATGTCTGTTCCTCTAATTTCTTTACATAATCAATAACCATCTCTGTAGTATGGAGATCTGTACAGATGATTCCCGCAAGATCCGGGTTTCTATCCAACAGCTGGTCCAGAATTTCCTCTGAGCTTCTTTCTTCCTGTGCCAGATAAACAATATCTACAAACTGGATGTTTTTATCATTATACCTGTTTGCCAGTTCATCCACAATAGCCTGTTTACGATCCTGACCTGTTTGCGTCAGTGAGTTGTGCACGAGAATAGCAACCTTCCCCTCAAAACCTATACTTTCATATAAGTTAGCTGCCGCTTCTGATGCAGCCGCTTTATTATCGGTGGCCACTAAAGCTTCTGTCAACTGCGCATCATCTGCAGTATCAAAGGCAATCATTTTAATACCGTCATTTTTTGCCATCTGTATCTGAGTTTTACATGCACTTGCATCTGTAAAGGCAATACACAATGCATCCGGTGCCTTATCCAGAAACTGATCAATAATATTGATCTGCTCGATCACATCCTCCTTCTTAGGTGCGGTAAATGTAAGTGAAATTTTATTCTTTCCCGTATAGCCAAGCGAAGTATTTAAATCTGCCACCGCATCCTGTGCGCCTTTTTTCACCAAATTCCAAAACTGGTTTTTTGAATCAGTCCCGATCATGGCAATTTGAGTACCTGGCTCTGCTTTGATTCCTACAACCGACAGATAATCAACTGCACCTTTTTTAATCGGATGATATTTTGTATCAGATTGAAGCTGTTCTCTGTCATTTTCAGCTTCCGTTACAGTCTGTGCTATGCTTTCTTCTTTATCCTCTGTCTGTGATTCTTCCACCGCCTGCACAGGTTCCTTTTCTTCTTCCGGTGCAGATAGTTCCTTACCGCATCCTAAAATACAAAGGGCCGTACAGGAAAGCAATATATAGAATTTTGATAATTTTATCATACAATCTTCCCTTTCTGTATCGTTTTCCAAAGTTATCCTTTTATAACTGTTCTGAAGATATGCAACAGTTACATCCTTTTACAATTCCTACTTGATTATACACTAAAATTATGAAAATTCTATGGTATTTTCCCTTATAAATCTTAATATTTTATTATGAAACACCGCTTTTCTTTTAGAAAAGGGACCGGATAAATCCGATCCCTTTTGTTAGCTTTCATTCACTGAAATCTTTATGAGCTATAGATTAGTCGTAAAGGTTTGGAGCGATGTCGTCAGCTGTCATGTTTTCTGTGTTGTACCAGTAACCATTCATTGGGATATCAGCTACTGTTTCGCCGTTGCAGTATGCAACTAAAGTGTTGATACATTCATAACCCATCATTAATGGAGACTGTGTTACGGAACCGATTAACTGTCCAGCGTTGATAGCTTCTTTCTGAGGTGTTCCTGCGTCGAAACCTGCAGCGATGATGCTTGTAGCTGGGTCTGTTCCTAATTTGTTCAGAGTACCGTTAGCTGTGATAACACCTTCAGCTGTAACCTGGTTAGAACCAAAGATAGCGATTGTGTCAGCTTTAGCCATGATTTTCTGAGCTTCTGCAGAAGATAATTCTACAGTTGTCTGAGCTGGTACAGCAACTTCGATGATTACAGAAGCTTCTGCTGCCGGAACTACACCTTCTGCTGCATTTACATAGAATTCATTACCTTCGATAGCAACTTTAACGCCATCTGCTGCACAAAGTTCTACCATTTTGTTGATGAATCCAAGACCACGCTGCTGAATGTTCTGAGCTGTAGCATCCTGGTTAACTTCACCGATACGTACTTTTGCATCTGTTGTAGCTTTTGCAACAACGTCTTTGATAACTGGATAAATGTTTTCAGCTGCACAAGCACCTGCTGCTGCGTTATCTGTAGCAACTGTTGCAACTACGGAACCTGCTGGAGCATCTGTAACACCTGTATCGAAGCAAACTACTGGGATACCTGCGTCTAAAGCTTTCTGAAGAGAATCAAGTACAGAGTTTGTATCACAAGCTGCTAAACCGATTCCGTTAGGAGCTTTTGCGATAGCATCGTTGAGCATCTGAACCTGATCTGCGATATCAGATTCTGTAGCTGGTCCATTACAGTTAGCTGTTACGCCCTGTTCTGCACAAGCCTGTTCAACACCTTTAACTGCTGCCTGCCAGTATGTAGACTGGAAGGATTTAACGATGATTTCAAAGTGATAATCTTTGCCTTCAGCTGCTGGTGTTTCTGTTGCTGCTGCATCTTCTGTTGCAGCTGGTTCTGTAGCTGGTTCTTCTTTAGAACCGCCACATGCTACCATAGAGAGTGCTAATACTGCACACATAAGGATAGCTAAAACTTTCTTTTTCATTTTTTTGTTCCTCCTTATAGAACTTTTTTTATATGAAGTCTTTTCGACATCATAATCTTTGGGCATGACCTAAGTCATGGACTCATTATAACATTATTTTTTCTTTTTTACAATATCAATTAATACTGCTCCCAGTAATACAAGACCTGTAAAAATCTGCTGCCAGTTTGCCTGTAAGCCTACGAATGGTAAACCGATCTTCATTAAGGAGATAACGATAACTCCAAGGAATGCTCCAAAGATGGTACCTGATCCACCGGATGCAGATACACCACCTACGATAGCTCCACCGATGGCATCCATTTCAAAGCCGGCACCTGTACCTGGATAGATGGTAGCGTAAGTTGCTGCATAAGCAACACCTGCCAAACCTGCAAATAAACCACAGATTGCATAAGCTGTTACGTGATAAAATTTAACATTAACACCAGCTAATCTGGTAGCTTCTTTATTAGATCCGATAGCGATTGTATAACGTCCCACTTTTGTATGATTTAATACGAAGGACATAATCAGTACGATCACTACGATAAGGATAATACCAATCGGAATAACTCTTCCTGACGCATTGGTAAACTTGAAGATCTTTCTAAACCAACCGTCTGCTGATAAAACTGATGGCCATGAAACACCGAAGCCACCGCAAAGAGCAGGTCCTAAACCACGGGTAATCATGCAGGTACAAAGGGTTGCGAGGAATGGTGGCAGATCCATAAGAGCTACCAGACATCCGTTTAAGATACCAATGACTACACCAACCAGAATTGTAATAAGGAGTGCTACTATGACAGGCATTCCTTTATTCACTGCAAGGTAACCACCAATCAAGGAATAACATACTAAACCAGTACCGATGGAAAGGTCTACACCACCTGTGATCAACGGGAATGTAACACCGATTGCCATGAGAGATACATAGTATGTACTGTCTAACACTGATACCAGTGTAGGATAACTTCTGAATGTTGAACTGAGAATGCTGAAAATAACGGTCATTGCAACAATGATTCCCATTACCATGAGTTCTCGTCCATTGAATATAGCAAATGATTTTTTCTTAGACATTATTTTCCCCCTCCTAGTCAATCTCTCTTGTTGCAAGGTTCATGATATTTTCCTGAGTTGCTTCAGCAATATCAATTTCACCTGTCTTCTTACCTTCGCACATTACGATGATTCGGTCACTCATACGCAGGATTTCTGTCATTTCTGAAGAAATCATAATGATTGCTTTACCTTCTGCTGCTAATTTACTCATCAGTTTATAGATTTCGTTCTTAGCACCAACATCGATACCTCTGGTAGGCTCATCGAAGATAAGGATATCACAGTCACGTGTTAACCATTTTGCGATAACAACCTTCTGCTGGTTACCACCGGAAAGGTTTACTACTAACTGATCTACACCAGGAGTTTTGGTAGCAAGTGCATCAACATATTCCTGAGCTACTTTTGCTTCTTTCTTCTTATCAATGAAAAGTCCATTCATGAATTTATGCATGGTAGCCATGGTTGTGTTTTCAGCAACTGTTTTCTGTACAACGATACCGAAACGTTTTCTATCCTCTGAAAGATAACCGATACCGCATTTAACTGCATCTTCAGGGCTGTTGATCGTAACCTTCTGACCGTTGATATAAATATCTCCACTTTCTTTCGGGTCAGCTCCGAATAATGCTCTGGCTGTTTCTGTACGTCCTGCACCCATAAGTCCGGAGAATCCAAGGATCTCGCCCTTACGAAGTTCAAAGCTTACATCCTGTACCATCTTGCCGGCATTTAAGTGTTCAACCTTTAATACAACCGGTGCTCCTTCCGGAACCATGCTGTGTGTCTTAGGATCTTCATAAATAACACGACCAACCATCATGTTGATGATATCTTCTTTTGTACAGTCTTTTGTAATCAATGTTCCAACATAGGTACCATCTCGCATAACTGTTACACGGTCTGTAATCACCTTGATTTCATCCATACGGTGTGAGATATATACCATTGCGATATCTCTCTTCTTCAGGTCGCGAATGATTTCGAACATTGCTTCAATTTCTGTTTCAGTTAAAGCTGCAGAAGGTTCGTCGAAGATGATAACTTTTGCATCGAAGGAAACTGCTTTTGCGATTTCACACATCTGCTGCTTACCAACTGTTAAGTTAGCCATGGTTTCTGTAGGATCAATGTCTACATTTAATTTGTCAAAAAGCTTTTTCGCTTCTTCATTCATTTTCTTATCATCGATCTTCACGCCATTCATGAATTCTCTGCCGATGAATAAGTTCTGTGCTACTGTCAGGTGACCTAACATATTAAGTTCCTGATGCACGATTACGATACCGGCATCCTGAGCTTCTCTTGTGTTCTTAAACTCAACTTCTTTGCCTTCGTATGTAATAGTACCGGAATCTTTTTTGTAGATACCTGTTAAAACTTTCATTAAGGTTGATTTACCTGCACCATTTTCGCCCATGAGTGCAAGAACTTCGCCTTTTCTGATTTCCAAATCTACATGATCTAATGCGTGAACACCAGGGAAAGATTTGTCAATACCTTTCATTGTTAAAATAATATCGCCCATTTTCTTACCTTCCTTTCTCCAGCATTCCCACTAGTTCTTTCTACGTCTTGCAGAAACGTCTGCATAAACTGCACCGATAACAATTAAACCTGTAATGATGTACTGATACTCTTTTGTGAAACCAAGAGCTAAAATACCCTGCTGTAATAAAGCAATGATAAATACACCGATTACTGTACCGCTGATAGAAGCGATACCACCTGCCATGGATGTACCACCCATTACACAGCCGGCGATTGCTTCGTTGTTGTACTGATCGCCATATCCAGGCTGTACTGTTGTAAATGCTGCTACGAAGAAGAGTGAAGCGATACCTACTAATGTACCACAGATAACATATGCAAGCATCTTCCATTTTTTGGTATCAACACCTGAAAGTCTGACTGCTTCTTCATTACTTCCCAGACAAAGGATGTAACGTCCTGCTTTGGTCTTATTTAAGATCATTGCACATACAATAGCTACACCAAGGAAAATAAAGAGACCTACCGGGATTCCGTTTACGCTGACGATGTTTCTGTACCATCCGTTTACCGGATCAGAACCCTGCGGCCAGCTTACAGACTGTGTTTTTGTAAATACAGCTGCAATACCTTTGGCAATGTTCATACTTGCCATGGATACGATGAATGGCGGCACCTTCCAGAATGCTACGAGATAGCCGTTAAAGCAACCGAAGACCGTACCAATCAGGATACTCATTACCAGACAAAGAGGTAATGGCAGGCCATAGGATGTCAGACAGAAACCTGAAACCAATGCACAACAGAACATCATAGGTCCGATAGAGAAATCGATACCTCCTGTTGCAATTACAAACGTTACTCCCAGGGAAAGGAACCCTAAGAAGTATGCATAGTTCAGGGTGTTCAAAATACGTGTCATCCCGAAGAATGCTCCGCCGGTCATAAGTCCGAATGCAATGTACATTACGATCAATACGCCGATCAGAATGATTCTGTTAAAGCCAATCTTTTTTACTAATGGGTTTTGTTTGATTTTTTCCACCTTTACTATTCCTCCCTTTTTAATGTGTGAAAAACGGACTTTAAGTACCCCCGTCCGTTTTTTCATTGCTACCACACATTATACTCTTATCCCCCTGAACCGTCAATATATTCATCGTTAACTTTTACATTTTCAGAAGGTTTGCAGAATATTTTTTGTGCAATATGCATATGTTTTAACTGCAATATGCATCACTATGCCACATTTCCAAACTCTGGATATCCATCTCCCCCCAGAAAGGATATTCATCCGTTTTTTCCTGAATCATTTCCGCTCACAGTTTTCGGCTTTTCCCCCTGAAAAAAGAGGCATGCTCATGTTCCCACATCAGCCTGCGCCTCATACACCGACTGCATGATCCCTAATCTCCCTTAAGAAATGAAAGCAATGATGATGCATATTGTGTTATATGTTGATATTATAGTTTTTCTTTCCCGGGAATTTAATAGAAAATTATATGGAAAAAGGTTAAAATCTTCCGTAAAAATTTTAACCTTTTCAAAAATCCCCTAAAACGGGAACAACAGTTTTTGATTTTCTTCTGTATACATGGTCTCTTTTGTAATCAGGACCGACCCCGAATCCACACTGGCCGCCACAGTTTCTCCCGAAAGCAGCTGTACCGTCTTCTCAATACAAAGATATCCCATATTCAGAGGTCTTTGTACTACAATGGCATCAAAGGTACCATCCTCCAGATATTCAACCTCCTTGATCGAGCTGTCAAAGCCGATCATACGGATCTGGCCGGCAAGCCCCATGTCATGAACTGCTTTCGCCGCCCCTACGGAGGAATATTCATTCAATCCCGCAATCACATTGATCTTAGGATACCTCTCCAGCATTTCTTTCGTTACATGATAAGCTTTTCGGTAATCTGAATCACAAAATACCACATCTGTCACATTCTTTTCCAGTTCTCCAAGACCTTCCCGAAGCCCCTGTTCTCTCTCCGTTGCAGTAGAAGTCCCCCTGACATGTCCTACGATCCCGATGGCGGAAATATCTTTCACAGTATCCGCAATGTATTCTCCCATCTTACGGCCGGCTTCAATATTATCCGTTGCCACCACACAGGAGCCCATTTCCTCTTTCATGACAGAATCTACCAAAACCAGCAAAATCCCTGCTGTTTCAATTTCTTTTGCATAGGGAATCGTCTCTGTATAATTGGATGGAACCAGGGCAATGGCATCCGGTTTCATGGCAATGGCCTGTTCGATCAATTCTCCCTGTTTCTCATATTCTGTCTCCGCATCCGGTCCTAAAACCGTCAGGTTTACACCGTATTCTTTCGCTGCCATTTCCGCTCCCTGGATCACTCCTGTCCAGAAATCATTGGTAGCATCTATGACCTTGAGAACCAGTACAATGTCTTTCGAATGATCCGCTCCTGTCCGGGAAGAAAAGATAATACCATTCAGAAGCAGAAGACCACATACAAAACCAATCAATACTTTTCGCAGATTATATGTTTTTTTCATGATCCGCCTCACTTCCTCCTTCCATCCATGGGATTCTGATCTCTACCGTAGTTCCGGCACCGTACCTGCTGGTGTAAACCAATCCGTATTCTTTTCCGTAATAAAGCTGGATTCGTTCATGAACATTCTGTACTCCCACACCGTTTTTTCGAATATCCGTTTCACGTTTCTCAAATATTTTTGACAGCTGTTCTTTTGTCATACCCACGCCATCGTCCGATACCTTCAGAATCAGTTCCCGGTCTCTTCGTTTTCCTTCAATGAGTACTGTTCCTTTTCCTTCTTTATATTTAATTCCATGATAAATGGCATTTTCCACCAGAGGCTGAAGCACCAGTTTGGGTATCTTCCGGTCCAGAACCTCCGGGCTTACCTGCACTTCATACTCCATCTTATCTTTATAACGCATTTTCTGAATTGTCAGATAGCTGTTGGTATAGCCTATCTCCTCCTCTACCCTTACAAACTCATTCTGATTGCTGATGCTTTGCCGCAGAAGCTTCGCAAGGGAGGAAGTCATCAGCACCACTTCCCTGGTCTTTCCCCACTCTGCCATCCAGATAATGGAATCCAGGGTATTATATAAGAAATGCGGATTGATCTGTGCCTGCAGTGCCTTTAATTCACTTTTACGTTTCTGACGCTGTTCTTCCACATTTTGTTCCATCAGCTGTTTGATCTCCCGGATCATGATATTAAAGGTAGCACTTAACCGTGCAATTTCATTGTTTCCTTCAATTTCCAGCGTCACATTTTCAAAATTACCTTTTTCGGCTTCCCTCATGGATTCTCCCAAAACCTCAATCGGTCTGGTAATTTCTCCGGAAAGCACATAGGCCAGCACAAAAGCTGCCGCAAAGATGATCAATGCGCTGATCAGATAGATCCGAGTTGTCTCATTGCTGTTCTTTAAAAGATCCTCCGTATAGGAAACACCTACAACTGTCCAGCCGGTATCTCTTGATTTGGAAATGGAATACAGCTTTCCATCTTCAGTAAAGAAGCTGTCATCCCTGCTTTCCATCACACGTTCAATCTTTTCCGTCTTTAAGCCGCTATAAAGAAGCTGCTGCTGCGGATGATAGATCAGATTTCCGTCTTCATCCAGAATAAAGATATATCCTTTGTTTCCAAAACTGATGCTGCTGCACAGTTCACTGATGGAGCTGTAATTTAAGTCTACAAAGAAAATCCCCTGTGCTTCTCCCATTGCTCTTTTTCCAAGAACCTTGCCCAGAGTGATTACCCATTCATATTTGCCATCCACCACATTTTGCACATGGGAGGAGGAAATAACTGTTACGCCCTTCTTTTCAAGAACCTTCTGAATCCACGGCAGTTCTTCCAATGTCACATTTTCGTTAACCCGGTAATATCCATTGTTAATGAGGTACCTTCCATCCATCCCCAGGATTCCGATATTCACAATATCATTTCGGGTCTCCAGAATCGTTTGAAACTGTGCAGTGATCCGATTTCTTTGTTCCTCCATCTCCTCCGGAGTCTGATGCTCTCCCCACAAATAATCATGCACATCCCGATCCGAGGTGATCATTGTGGAAATATTACGCAGATAATCCACATAGGAATCAATATCGCTGTTTACCTGTTCAATAAGCTGACCACTGTATTCTCTCGCATTTTCCATAACCGTTTTTTCCGTATACCGAAATGCTACGAATGCAAACACCGATAAAGCTAACACCGCAATGAGAAAATAGCTTCCAAGAACCGCACTTCGAATGGTATGAAACCCACTGATAAAATTTCTTTTTCCGTTCCCTTTGTTTTTCATGAGTTTTTAAATTCCTTCGCATATTCCGTAGGAGTCTTTCCTACTGCCTTCTTAAAGGAAATGCTAAAATAATGTGCATCACTGTAACCTACAGCCTCCGCAATCTCATAAGTTTTTAAGTTTCCCTGCTCTAAAAGCATTTTTGCCTTTTCCATGCGTTTTTTTGTGAGAGATTCAATAAAAGTTTCCCCTGTATAGCTTTTAAAAATCGAACTGAAATAGCTGGTACTCATAGCCAGGGCATTGCAGACAGAATTTAAGGTCACTGAGCTGTCCTGATAATTTTTTTCAATATAGTCCATGGCCAGCATCGCCTGCCGTCTTCCATAGCTGTCCCGCTGATTTGACAAAAGATCGCAGATAAACCGAAAGATTTTAATCAGCCTCTTTGCTACTTCATCCAAATTTTCGCAGCTGTCCATTTGCCCCACAAAATCCTTTTCCTGACTGAAAATTTCCTCTTCCAGAGTTTCCGGAAGTTCCAAAAGGTTAATGACTGAAAGTACCAGATTATGAACATAAACAAAGCTCCTGCTTCGATTGACAAATCCCTGTTTCATTTGCAGTATAAATGCATTTGTCTTTTCCTCGATCTCCTCCGGATGATTTGTTCTGACGGAGGCACTGATTCTGGAAGCCCATTCAAAAACATCCACATATTTGGCACCGTTTCGGATTTCCTCGTACTCTTCTGCCTCAATGATCTGATTTCCGCCCAGCATAAATTTATATTCCATGGCGCTTTTGGTCTTTGCAAAAGAATCTGCCAGTTCTTCTACTCCGTAAACTGTCTTTCCAACAGCAATGGTCGTCTGAATATTGAGGAAATCTTCTACCGACTTCCTGATCTTCGGGAGAACCTGCCTGATTTTTTTCTGCAGCTCCTCTCTTGTAGAATCCATAAAAATAATTACCGTCTTTTCGTCCATTGACTGAAAGGCGATCCCGCATTCTTCCATGGTAACGATCTCTGCCGTAATATTGTATATGGCAAACAATGCCAGTTCATCCTTCACATTTGCATACTGGCTTGTAAAAGGCTCCAGGCTGTCCCCTTCTACCAAAGCAGTGTTATAGCAGCTGGCCCTGAGGTTCAGTTTCAGCTCTTCCTGCTTTTCTTCCAGTCTGGAATAATCTGCAGTTCCGCTTAGCAGATGATGAAGGTAACGCCCCTGCAGAGCAGGAAGGTTACTCACATAAGCACTTCGGATCTTTTTCATATCCCGCTGGCTTTGCCGTTTTTCATCAAACATCTCCTTTACCCGCTGCAATGTTTCCGTAAACTCCATAGGAGTAATGGGTTTTAATATATATTCCAGAACCTGATACTTTACAGCACATTTTGCATACTCAAATTCATCAAAGCCGCTGATAATGATCACCTTGGTATCAGGATAGTTTTCATACACAAATTTTGTCAGTTCCATGCCATCCACGTAAGGCATATTGATATCAGTTAACAGAAGATCCGGCTGTTCCTTTTCAATCACTTCCATCGCCTGTTTTCCGTTTTCACAGGCTCCCATAAAGGAAAATCCCATTTCCTCCCACATAATATTCTCGCTGATGGCTTCACGAATCAGCGCCTCATCGTCTACCAGTAGTACCTTATACATATTTTCTTCCCGCACTTATTTTAAAATCTGCAGCGCAAAAATCCGGCGCTGCTCTTTTTTGTTCCTACTATCATATTAACAAGTTTTTCCTGCTATAGCAAGCAAGAGGTTACTGTACAGACGTCACTATTCCGCAAGGGTTTTCGTAAGAAAATCCCGATTTTTGCCAGTTACCGGAACGGAGTGAACAGTAAAAGAGGGCGGGAAATCCGCCCTCTTCTAAATTACATTTTAGATCAAACCAATTATTTGTAGAATGGTCCGTAAGTTGCACATGCTCTGTAGTCAGCGCCTTCTTTGTCAGAACCAAATGCATTCCATGCTGCCGGTCTGAAGATCTTTTCATCTGGTACGTTGTGCATACATACTGGAATTCTTAAGATAGAGCACATGGTGATTAAGTCAGCACCGATGTGTCCGTAAGAGATTGCACCGTGGTTAGCACCCCAGTTGTTCATTACTTCATAAGCTGTCTTGAACTGAGAACCTTCTTTACCATCACATCTTGGAGCAAACCATGTACATGGCCATGTGTAGTCTGTTCTCTTCCAAAGTGTATCAGATACTTCTGCCGGAAGTCCTACTGTCCATCCTTCTGCGATCTGAAGAACCGGTCCTAAACCTTTTACAAGGTTGAGACGGATCATAGTTGCAGGCATGGTAGCTGTTGTTTCGAATCTTGAAGAGAATCCGCCGCCACGGAAGTATCCGTTGTCAGCCGGGTTCCATGTAGTAGCTGCCATGATCGCATCCTGATCAGCTTCAGTTACTTCATACCAAGGTTTCATCACTGCAGTGCCGTTTTCGTCTTTTGCTTCTGCGTTAGCATCCAGACAGCAAGCACCGGAGTTGATTAAGTGGATGATACCATCAGCCTGTTTTGCAACGCCTTCGATTTCATATCCTGTAACTCTCTTAATTGCATCACCGCTCCAGTATGTACGAACATCAGCAAACATCTGTGCTCTGTTTGTAAGGAGTTTCATGAATAACATACCAAGACCGTTGAGAACGTCGTTTTCTGTAGCAAGGATATATGGTTCTCTTGCTCCGTTCCAGTCGAAGGATGTATTTAATACTGCTTCTGCGAAGTCACCGTTTGGATAGAAGTCTGTCCACTGTCTCTGTCCCTGGAAACCAGCTGCGATAGCGTTGTGTCCAACTGCTTCTTCTTCACAGCCTGCCGGTAAGTTCTTGTTTCCGTTCATTAAGTCTTTGATGATAACTGCCATCTTAACAACGAATTCGAACTGTTCAGCTTTCTTTTCTTCGCTCATCTTTAATTCGTCCGGATTCTTGTCAAATCCCATAACGCATTTTTCTTTTGCCCATGCAAGAGCTTTCTGGAATTCAGCTTCATCATAGATACCTTCTGTCATACGACGGATGATTTCTACTTCGTCAACTGATTCAACTCTCATGCCAAGGTAGCTTTCAAGGAAATCAGAATCAATGATAGATCCGCCAATACCCATACAGATAGAACCGATCTGTAAGTAAGATTTTCCTCTCATGGAAGCTGCTGCAACTGCTGCACGTCCGAATCTTAATAATTTTTCTTCAACGTCTGCAGGAATTTCTCCGTCTTCGATATCCTGTACATCATGTCCGTAAATACCGAATGCAGGAAGTCCTTTCTGTGCATGTGTTGCAAGAACGGATGCTAAGTATACAGCACCTGGTCTTTCTGTTTTGTTGCATCCCCAAACAGCTTTGATGGTAGTCGGGTCCATATCCATTGTTTCAGAACCGTAGCACCAGCATGGTGTAACAGTTAATGTGATAGCAACGCCTTCTCTTCTGAATTTTTCTTCGCAAGCTGCTGCTTCAGCAACACGTCCGATTGTAGTGTCGGCAATCACAACCTTTACAGGTTCTCCGTTAGAGTATTTTAAGTTTTCCTCAAACAGTTTTTTCGCTGCCTGAGCCATACCCATGGTCTGGTCTTCAAGACTTTCACGAACCTTTAAAGCTCCTCTACGTCCGTCGATTGTAGGTCTGATACCAATTACCGGATAACCGCCGATTAATCTGCTCTCTGCCATTTTACGTGTACCTCCATTATATAATTTATGCGCAATATCACCAAGTCAAACCCTCTCTAACTTGGTTTTGTGTACTAATTATACAATAGATTTTTTCATAATGCACGCAAAAAAATGATTTGATATGGACATTTTTTGTGATATTTGATATTCTTAGCATATATTTTTTCTATTTTCCAAGTTTGTAGCAGATTTTAAGGTTCACTTTCGGGAGTAATGAATATGAAAGCATTTCATGAGATTCGAAATTACAATTCAGATTTGATGGTATGGTGTTCAGATTATGAGAATATCAGCTTTGTAGCACACTGGCAAAAAGAAATAGAGCTGGTATATGTACGTTCAGGCGAAGCCAGCTTTCATGTGTCAGATCAGAGCTTTACCGCTCATGCAGGAGATCTGGTCATCTGCGAGAGCGGACAGATCCATTACAGTGATTCCTATCATACAACGAACCACTTAGCCTTCCTGATCTTCGATACGACTATCATTAGCTCCGGCTTTCAAAACCCACATTTTAAAATGCCCCTGGTGACTGCACAGGAATTGGAAAATTTGTGTCTTGCCGAACCTTTAGAGCGGCTTTTTTCCCTGATTCCAACGGAGCTTTCCCAAAAGCAGCCCTACTACAAAGACATTGTCACTTCTGCACTTCGGGAATTCTGGTTTTTATTAAAGAGGAAGCTTCCCAGAGAAGAAAAGGCTGCTGACCACAGCCGCAGGGCACGGATGCTTGGCGAGTTTCAGGAACTTTTAGACCATATAGACAGTCATTATGCAGAAGATCTGACTTTAGAATATGCTGCCTCCATGATGCATTTTTCTCCAAGCCATTTTTCCAAGACCTTCAAAAAGCTTATGGGAATGAATTATGTCACTTATGTGAACATGGTACGAATCGAGCAGGCCATTTCTCTGTTGGGCAGCAGCCAGCACCGCATGATCGACATTGCACTGGATTGCGGTTTTTCCAATATCCGCAGCTTTAACAGGGTATTTAAGGAAATTACCGGATACTCCCCTACAGATTTTTCCTCTCAGGTGGATCCTGACAGTTACAAGATGACCTATTATCACCGAAAATCCGGTGAGGCTGAGTATGTGGAGGGAGGCTCCACTACCATGAGACCGAACTTTACTTAAAACACGAAATAAAAAGCGTGGCTTCCTGCCTGATTTCAAGCAGACCGCCACGCATTTTTTACAATGAAGTGTATTAGCCTCGAACTTCCTTTACAATGGCTGCTGCTTCTTTGGTAAGTTCAACGATTCTTTCGAAGTCTCCGGCTTTTACAAGGTCACCCTTTACCATCCAGCTTCCGCCGCAGGCAACCAGTCTGTTATATCCAAGATATTCTCTTACATTCTTAGCACTGACACCGCCGGTTGGCATGAACTGCATATCTACATAGGGAGCTGCTAATGCTTTTAAAGTAGCAAGTCCGCCGAACTGTTCTGCCGGGAAAAATTTTACAACCTTTAATCCTCTCTTTACAGCCTGTGCAACCTCTGATGGTGTGATACATCCCGGTAATACCATGATATTCTTAGACAGACAGTAGTCAACGATTTCCGGATCAAAGCCCGGGCTTACGATAAATTCTGCACCGGCTGCCACTGCACGGTCTACCTGTTCTGTAGTCAGCACAGTTCCTGCACCAAGAAGAATTTCCGGGTACTGTTCGTGCATGATCTTAATGCATTCTTCCGCACAGGCAGTTCTGAAGGTTACCTCCGCACATGGAAGTCCGCCTTCGATCAGGGCTTTTGCAAGAGGTGCTGCATTCTTTGCATCCTCAAGAACAACGACCGGAACAATACCAACTTTTTTGATTTTTTCTAAAATTTCTGCGTGCATAACTTTTTTCCTTTCACACTTCATGTTTAATATTTTCATCTGCCCGTATCTGTTCAGCGCCTTCCAGATACGAAGCAAAAAGCTCTCTTTATTCAGAGTTTCCTTATACTGACAGTATACATGAATGAACCTTCAAATTCCAATAGTCTATTTTGTTGTTCACGTTGCAAAACTTGCGGTGTCATGTTAATATTTTCGTATCTGAAACCTGTTGTTTCCAGTTTTTTTGTCAAATGTCCATTTTATTCTCAGGTGAAGCACTATGAAAAAAAATCTCCAATCAAAATTCAGTCCCCGAAAATACATGCTGTCGAAGGACTTCGAAATTTTCTATTATAATGACAGCCATTTTGCAGGGGTCAAAGATCATACCCATGACTATTTTGAATTTTACTTATTTATAGAAGGCAATGTGTCCATGTCCATCGAGGGGAAGAACTTTGGGTTAAAGCCGGGAGACATGATCTTAATTCCTCCGGGTATTGACCATCATGCTTTTAAATCTGAGGATGGGCTGGCTTATCAGCGTTTTGTTTTCTGGATCAGTACCGATTATGCAAAACGCCTTGGGGAAATTTCTCCTGATTACACTTACCTGACAGATTTCGTATGTAAAAGCAAGAAGTATATCTTTCACTTTGATCTCATTGCCTTCAATGCCCTTCAGGCGAAAATTTTCCGACTGCTGGAAGAGATTCATGCTAACCGTTTCGGCAAGGCTGCAAAGATCGAGCTGTGTGTTAACGATCTTGTGCTTCACTTAAACCGTGCTGTTTATGAAATGGAACATCCTGCAGCTGCCAAAGCGGCCGATGCGCTCTACGACAATCTTCTTCAATACATTGAATCTCATCTGGAGGAGGATTTATCTTTAGATGAACTGGCAAGGGTGTTCTTTGTGAGCAAATATCATATTTCCCACATTTTCAAGGAGAACTTTGGAATTTCCGTCCATCAATACATTACCAAAAAACGGCTTTCCATGTGCCGGGATGCCATTCTTAGTAATGACAGCATCACCAGTGTCTATCCGCGCTTTGGCTTTAAAGACTACACCAGTTTCTTTCGGGCCTTCAAAAAAGAATACGGAATTTCTCCCAGGGAATATAAGGATTTTTATATTCAAAATCCTGAAAAGAATTAAGAGGTTTTACGAAAAAATGCCAGGTCAGTTTTCTGCCCCGGCATTTTCGTTATGCATGTTCCTGCTTATGCAGATATTTTTCTCTGGTGGCCATACCTCCTCTGATGTGTCTCTCCTGTTTATTAATCTCCAATACACCACGCACTTCCCTGGCCAGTGCAGGATTAATTACCAGGAGACGGTCCGTACAATCCTTATGTACCGTAGATTTGGAGATGCCAAATTTCTTTGCCGCTTGTCTGACCGTTGCGTTATTTTCAATAATATAACAAGCGACTTCCACGGCTCTTTCTTCAATATAATCTTTCAAAAAAATCCCCTGCAAACATCATTTTTACAATGTATGCAGGGGATAATTTTTCTATTCTCTTCCTAGGAGCTTTTCATTTTTTCTTCATGATAAGCGATCCACTCATCAAGCCCCCAGGGGGTGTAGTCCGAATACATGCAAAAGCAGTTTAGAAGATTACAGGGAATGGGTGCATCACCACGTAAGGTGTTTCGGGTGATCTTCTGAAATTCCTCCAAAAGTCTCTGATCCAGGGTATCGTGCACATGGCCATGAAGCATGTAGGTTTTGGGATTTCCATGTTTACTGAGACGATTCTGGCCGTTATAGCACATAACCGGATAATGGGAGAGAATCACCTTTCTGCCGTTATCATGCATTTCCGCATAGGAACGCACCCACACGAAACGGGAAGCATCAAATTCCTTATCCTTGATAAAGCGGTCATGATTACCGGAAATAAGATAAATTTTTCCTTTCAGCTGATCTACAATCTCCTTTGTCTTTTCCCACTTTTCCATAGACAGATCACCCAGTACCACCACCTCATCGTTTTTGCGGACTCGCCGGTTCCACTGGGTGATCATATGCTCATGCATGTCCTGCTGGTCCCGAAAGCCCCGGCAGTCCATCTGAGTGATCAGACTTTCATGATAAAAATGCAGATCTGAAATATAATATCTCAAACTATTTTTCCTCTGCTACTGCGTTTTCCACCAGAAAATCTCTGGCCATATCTGCCGTCACCTGTAAAAGCACGGTTTCCTTTGTATAAGCCTCTTCCAATTCTTCCAGAGTTTCATAGCCGTAGTTTTCCTGATACACAGAAGCTCTCTGTTCATACTCTTCATCAGATACTTCCAGTCCTTCCGCCTCGGCAATTGCCGAGAGAACAAGAGGGCTCTGGATTCTGTAAAGAGCGATCTCCCTGCACTGGGCTTCAAATTCTTCCATGGTCATGCCGGAAGCTGTGGTTACATAGCTTTCCAGATCCATGCCAAAATAGGAAGCATAGGTTTCGTACTGAGCCTGAAGGTCACTGACATAAAGTGCAATCTCATCTTCATCCATAGCAAAGGTGCTGTTATCAATGGCTTTTTGAATCAGCTGATACTGTCTGTCCGCTTCCGCCTCCTGATTCTTTGAAGATACCAGGTTTTCTCTCATGACAGCATAGATCTCATCCACATTCTCATAGCCGTTGGCAGCTGCAAACTCATCATTTAATTCGGAGTCCACATTTTCCCAGCATTCATTGACGGTAATAGTGAATACAACGTCAGCACCGGCTAAATCTTCTGAATGATAATCCTCCGGGAAGGTCATAGGGCAGTCCTTTGTTTCTCCTACCTTCATTCCCACGATACTTTCTGCAAATCCCGGAATATAACCGCTGTTTGCAATATCAAGTTCCTGTCCCTGTGCGGTACCGCCGTCAAAGGCCACACCATCTTTTTTTCCTACATAGTCAATATTGACGATGGAGGTTTCTCCTACAACATCCTGGCTCACCTTTGTCGGATTGCTGTTTACAAAATTCTGAACCTGAGATTCTACTTCCTCGTCTGTCAATGTGGTATCCATCGGCGTATAGGTAAGACCCTTATATTCTCCCAGCTTTTCCAAGGTACTCTTACCCAGCGCACTGGTATCTACAGTTTCCGTAGTTTCTGAACCTGTCGTATCTTTTTCTTCCTCTTTTTTTTCATTTCCGCATGCTGTCATGCTAAACACCATGCAGCCTGCAATGAGCAGTGCCAATAATCTTTTTTTCACAATCATAAATTCCTTTCTGTAACTGTTTTGTACTTATAATATTTCTGAAAACAGTCTTGAAAACTGTTCCTTGAAGCGGATGATCAAACTGCGGTTATCATACATTTCTTTTGTGATCTCTGTGCATTGTAACAGATCCTCTTCAAATATCTTCTCCAGCCGGGATGTTGTTTTTTCACTGTATATGGTCGCATTTACCTCAAAATTCAACTGAAAGCTTCGCACATCCATGTTGGCTGTTCCGTAGCTGCAGACCAGACCATCACCCATAACTCCCTTTGCATGTAAAAAGCCGTTGTTATAGACGTAACATCTTGCTCCCGCATCTAAAAGTTCCCCAAGATAGGAGTAGGTTGCCCAGTAGACGAAGGGGTGATCAGGCTTACATGGCACCATGATCTTAACATCAATGCCGGAATATGCAGCCATTTTGATTTCATTCAGAATGATGTCATCGGGTACAAAATAGGGTGTCTGAATGTACACATGATCTCTTGCCTTTCCGATGATCTTCTGATAATTATCCCTGATTTCCTCATTGATGGTATCCGGTCCACTGGAAATGATCTGAACTCCGTCAGTTCCATGACCCGGTTCAAATTCCCGCACCATACCCTTTTCCTGAAAAAGATTTTCCTTTGTGGCATAATTCCAGTCCAAAACAAACCTAATATGAAGGCTCACTGCTGCTGAACCGGTGATTTTTAAATGGGTGTCTCTCCAATAGCCGAATTTCTGTTCCAGTCCCAGATATTCCCTGCCGATATTATAACCGCCTACATAAGCACATTTCCCATCTACCACAATGATCTTTCTGTGGTTTCGGTAATTGACACGAAGGTGAAGACGGCGGAAAAATGCCGGAAAAAATTCTCCCACAAAGATTCCTTTCTTACGGATCTCATCCCATCTTCGTTTACCCATACTGCGGCATCCCATACTATCGTAAAGGATCCGAACCCTGACGCCTTCTTTCACCTTTCTTTCCAGAAGCTCTTCCAAGCCCTGCCACAGCTCATCGTCTTTCACAATGTAGGACTGAATATGGACAAATTCCTTCGCATTTTCGATGGTTTTGTATACTTCTTTAAAATATTCCTTCCCGTCCGTATAGATTTCCACTTCATTGTCATCTGTATACACGGATTTTGCGGCAGAAAGATTGTACATGACCAGATCATGATAGCGTGCCAACTTTCCGTTATCAAGGGTAAATATTTCCTTGTTCTTTACTTTCTGCTCCTGTTTTAACACCGCTGAAGAAATCGCATCTTCCAGCTCTTTGTTTTTAAACATCTTGCTCTTTCTCATATCCTGCCCAATGATGAGATAAAGGATAAATCCAAGTCCCGGGATAAAGTAGAGCAATAAAAGCCAGGTCCAGACCGTTTTGGGATCTCTGCGTTCAAAAAACACAATGGTCACTGCCAGCAGGATGTTGATAACAAATGCATGCTGCCATAAAAACTGAAAAACATGAACAATGCCCTCATAGAATTCTACCACGATCTTTCCTCCTGTTCAAAAATACGTTGCCCCGTTTCAGTAACGAACAAACATACGGGGACTTTTACGAAAACCCCTGCAAAAACAGCGGCATCTGCACAGCAATCTTACTATAACATATTTTTCACATAAAAGAAACTGTACTTGCCTTAAATAGGAAATAATGATAGAATGTTGAAAGCGGAGGTAGAAAAATGTTTTGGAAAGTTTTAATCGTAATATTGATTATTGTTGTGGCCGCTCTTGCAGCACTTTATTACTTCGGCAGCAAAGCACAGAAAAAACAGCGTGAGGCTCAGGTACAGTTAGATGCCATGGCTCAGACCGTATCCATGCTGATCATTGACAAAAAGCGTATGAAGATCAAAGAATCCGGTCTTCCCCAGATGGTGATCGATCAGACTCCGAAGTACATGCGCTGGTCCAAGCTTCCTATTGTAAAGGCAAAGATCGGGCCAAAGATCATGACACTGGTTGCTGACGAAAAGGTATTTGAACAGATTCCGGTGAAAAGGGAATGTAAAGTTGTTTTAAGCGGTATTTACATCACAGCCATCAAAAGTGCCCGCGGTGGTTTAGAACAGCCGGCACCTAAGAAAAAAGGCTTTTTTGCAAGATTTAAAAAATCATAAAACATAAAAAATCACAAGGAAAACGCTCTGTTTTTCTTGTGATTTTTATTTGTAACTGTTCATGTATCCCATTAGTCACAGATACTTTTTAATTCCTTAGGACACAGATCGATAAACACAGTGCTCTCACTGACTACTGCCCCATCTGTTTTGATAGAATAATCAATCTTCAGTGTAATACGCTCCTCACCGATCCTGGCATCGATCTCCTCAGTATACAAAGAAATCGATAACGGTCCCATGGGTGTCTGATAGATCATCATCTTCTCATGCCCCGGCTGAAAGATCATTCTGGTGGAGGCCGCACCGTTTCGGATCAGTTCCACATATTCTTCCGTAAATTTGAGGGTACTTTTCAAGGACCCTTCCAATCCTTCTATGACCTCATCATAAGTCACATAATGTTTCCCGTTCTTATAAAAATATTGAGCCGGCGTCAGAGTTTCAATGGGAGCATCCTGCTCTCCATCAGCTGTATGTAATCCGGAAATCGTCAATATGATATCTCTTGTCATTCCTAATATTCCTCAATGTTGATCTGTTTGATGCTTGTAACATCACAGGGCAGAATCGAATTGGCAAAGTTTTTGAATTTTTCTGCAGCGTCACTGACGAAAAATTCATAGGGGTTTTCAAAATTTTTGTTTTCCCCATCATTGGCAATTCCCTGCTGCTCTAAAAGTGATTTTAATTCCAAAGCTGTCTCGTATGCAGGATTTACCAGATTTACCTGCTCTCCCATGATCCTTCCCACCATGGAGCGAAGCAGCGGATAATGGGTACATCCTAAGATCAGGGTGTCGATGCCAGACTGCTGTAAGTCTGCCAGATATCTTCTGGCAACCTCCTCTGTGATAGGATCCTTTGTCCAGCCTTCCTCTACCAACGGTACAAACAATGGGCAGGCCTTTCCAATAACCTGCGCTTTTGGCAAAATCTCCTGAATGAGTTTTACATACATTCCACTGTTGACCGTAGTCTCTGTACCGATAATACCAATTCTCTGATTCCGGGTTGCTGCCGCTGCCACCCGGGCGCCCGGGCGAACCACTCCGATCATGGGAATGTCCAATTCATCCTTGACTGCCTCCAATGCCACCGCACTGGCAGTGTTACAGGCAACTACAATTGCTTTGACTCCCCGGGTCTTTAAAAATCGGACGATCTGTCTTGTATATCGAATCAGTGTATCCGTAGATTTGCTTCCGTAGGGGACACGGGCTGTATCTCCAAAATAAACAATCCTCTCCTGTGGAATCTGCCGCATGATCTCTCTTGCAACGGTCAGACCTCCCACACCTGAATCAAATACACCGATGGGTGCTTCTTTCATATTTTGCATAGGTATTCCCCTCTTTGGATTTCGGTGGTTAGAAAAACAGCTTTGCAAGACGAAACTCCAGCTTTACCGGAATCTTTTCATCATAGTCTTTTGTCCCCTCCATAGAGATTTCTTTGCCGCTTTGATCCACCAGTTTTACATGATGTTCCAGTATCAGTCCCGGATACAGGCTTCCGATAAGAAGGCATCCGCAAACTGCTGCTGTCATAATATATCTTTTCATACTTTTGCTCCTTCAAACCTGATAGCAAAAGTATAACCACTATTTGATCTTTCTAATCACTGCCAGCTGTTGATTATCAATATGATCTCTCATACAGACAGCGGCCGATTGTTTGTCACCCTTTTCAATGGCATTTAAAATTTCCCGGTGCTCTCCCACCAGGCTGTCATAGTAATTGGGATCCTTTAAATATTCAATGCGATAACGGTACATGTTTTCCCTCAGATTGTTAAGCATCTGCAGCAATCTTTCATTGTGGGTTGCTTCATAAATGATCTCGTGAAATTTCATATCACTCTCCGCAATTCGGATCAGATCCATGGAGCCCTTTGCTGACTCAAAGGCTTTTGCTGCATCCTTTAGCTCCACAAGCTGCTCTTTTGTAATTCGCTCGCACGCAACCTCCACTGCAAACATTTCCAGCGTACGGCGCACTTCCAGCACATCCTTGGTGTCTTTCTCTGTAATGTTTGCAACCGCTGCACCCTTTCTGGGAATCATTACCACCAAACCTTCCAGTTCCAGCTTACGGATCGCTTCGCGGATTGGGGTACGGCTGACTCCCAAAGTCTCCGCCAGTTTAATTTCCATCAGGCGTTCTCCCGGCTGGAGCTCCCCTTTTAAAATTGCCTGACGCAGTGTCTGGAACACCACATCCCGCAGTGGCAGATATGCATTTTCCGTAATGGTTAATCCTGATATCATGATCGTTCCTCTTTCCGGTTATATGGTGTGGTCAGATAAATTTGTTTCGATAAGCCACTGCGATCAATGGCCTGGTAAGCCTCTTTTGCTTTGGCATAGCTTGTGAAAATTCCAAAGACCGTAGGTCCGCTGCCGCTCATCATCGCACCCAGGGCACCGTGATCCATCATTTTCTGTTTAATTTCATTGATCACCGGATATTCCGGCACGGTTACTCTTTCCAACACATTTCCCATATGGGCAACCAGCTTTTCCAGATTTCCTTCCTCTAGAGCCGCAAGCTGTACATCTACCGGTGGATGATCTTCCGGTTTCAGGTCATTGGCATGAAGATTTTCATACACAAATTTGGTAGATACATTGATGGGCGGTTTTGCAATAAGAATATGACATTTTGGCATTGACGGCAGAGCCGTGAGCTTTTCTCCAATTCCCTCCGCAAGAGCGGTTCCTCTCATAATGCAATATGGTACATCTGCACCCAGCTTCACACCACGGTCCATCAATTCCTGCATGGAAAGCTTCAGGCCATACATTTTATTCATTCCAAATAAAACTGCTGCCCCGTCGGAGCTCCCACCTGCCATCCCGGCTGCTACCGGAATCACCTTTTTTAAATGTATGGAAATGCCTCCGGGCAGTTCAAACTCATCCATGAGAATTTTCGCAGCCTTATAGGCCAGATTATTTTCATTATTTGGCAGATAATAGAGATTGGTTCGAATCCGAATCTCTTTTTCCTCTATTTTCTTCATATAGATGCTGTCATGAAGATTGATGGTCTGCATGATCATCTTCACTTCATGATATCCATCTTCTTTTCTCCTTAATACATCCAGACCAAGATTGATCTTTGCCAGTGCTTTTAATCTAATCTGATTCATACCTTCACCTCATGTACTTTGTATACAATATACTAATTTTATTATACTCAAACGAGGTCAGATATGCAAGGTTTTAGATCATGGACTCCATCATATTCTTTACAAGCAGAAGCTTTTGTCCCGCAGTCACTTCCTCTGCGTTTAAATCATTCAACTGCCTGATCTCCTCCATGGTGGTTCGGTTTGTTTTGGCAATGTTCCAAAGAGTTTCCCCATTCTGTACAAAATGAATCTTCACGCCGGGCATCTTCTGATACTCTTCAGGTGCATAAGCCTCTCCGGTAATCCCCACAATGTTATCTATGCTGCACTGCTGCATGACACAGGCACCAAACATCAGCACACTTCGGATCTCCACGCTGTGGCTGTCTGACATGGAAATACTTAGCTGATCAATGTTTTCGCAGACTCTCCAGCTGTCCGTAGGCAATATTCCCGGGATTTCGATCACCTGGCTGTAAGGAACGGACAGTACAGCAGTTCCAAAAGGTTTCTCATCCTCTGCGGTGACATAAAGCACCTGTACCTCCAGAACACCTTCACACAAAATCCCCTGTTCCTGCATGGAGGCTCTTTTATTTTTCAGCTGTGCATGATGACCCAGGATCTGCAGCACTGTTTCCTCATCCTCCAGCTGTTCTTTTGTATTGAGTCTTAATTTTGCTTCACTGCACATGCGGAGTCTTTCATAGGTAACCGGTTCCCTTTGAAGTTTTAACTGTTCCTTTGTACTGTAGACATCCGTAAGTGCCTGAAAGGTTCTCTCTTCAAAAGCACATCCATGAATCTCCAGTACCATTTCCAGGGAAATACTGCGAAGCTCCCCGTCATAATCCGGTTTCACCTCAATTTCCTGATGGGTGACCTCCTTTTCCCATAATCCAAACATTTCTTCTGTAAGCCCTGTCATCTCCAATGTACCCTGAACCGGTATGGTCTGTTCAAACCACATAACACCGTGGCCTTCTTCTCCTACATAAATGAAAAGCAGCAGTACCTCTCCTTTCATGGCCAGATGCCCCTCTTCATTTCTCACATCAAGATTTCGAAGCTGAAGATCCTTCCAGAGAACCTTTTGCACATTAGGTTTATTGGCCGGCAAAGATATCTCATCCCGAATCCGGAAACTGTCTTTTCTCTCCAACACCGGTTCTGCAACTGTCATGCTCTCCCTTTGAAGCTGGACTCCTGCATCATCCTCCACACCTTCAGAGATCAGATAACTTAAAGAAGCGGTGATCTCACCCTTTAAAGAGACTACTGCCCGAATACTGATCTTTCCCGGATGGACGAGGGAAACCTTCAGTTCTTCAACGCACCAGTCAATCTTTAGATTGTCCCCCGATGAAGCATTCTCCATATATAGAATCTCATCAAAAGGTATTTGCACATTCAGGCAATCTGCCATCTCCTCTGAGCGTTGTGCCAGATATAAGATCTGAACCTTCAGGTTTCCACGAAGACGTATCTTCCCTTTTTCCGTGTGAACCTCCTCTACCATCAGATCCGCTTTTTTTTGCAGAATGGAAGCAATGTCGGGTTTACCCTCCGGCACGCTGTAATCATCCCCGATGGTAATCTGATTTTCCGCCTCACATTTTTTATATTTCCTATGTATGAGCTGTTGTTTCAAATCCATAAAAATCCCCTCCTCCTTTAGAGACATTCTATGAACCCATGTCAGAGTATATGACAAAACGGAGTCTTCCCAAAGGAAAACTCCGTTAAAAATCTGATATTTACCCACAAATCAGCTCTTTATTTTTATCCAGCATTTCCTGGATCCGGTCACGACAATATGCTCCAAGATGTTTCTTTTCCTCTTTTGTAAGAGCACCCACATCAATAGGAGTGCCATATTCTAACACCACCTTGCAGGAATGGATCCAGGGCATATGATTTTCAAAAATCTGGGCACTGTTGGTAATGGCAACGGGAATGATGAGACACCCTGTCTTCTCTGCCATTTTAAGGCTTCCCTCCTTAAATGGAAGCATTTCCGTATCCACCTTGTTTCTGGTACCCTCCGGAAAGATACAGATAGAAATCCCCTGTTTGATATACTCGATTCCCTGCAGGATGGTCTTTAAACCTTCTCTTGGATTTTCCCTGTTTAGAAATAAGCAATATAGCTTTTTCATCCAGTCACGAAGAATGGGATATCTAAGCATAGCATCCTTTGCCACAAAACCGGTAAGTCCCGGAACCCTCGAGTATACCAGCAGGATATCAAAATAGCTGCGGTGATTTGGTATATAAAGCACCGGCTGATCCTTTGGAACATTCTCTTCTCCGATTACGATCTGCTTTGTACCCGCAATAAACAGCATGACCTTAAAAGCCCACTGTACCAGGCGCAGTGCCAACAGGTCTGTTGTCTTTCGAAGGCTCTCTATCTTTCCTAACAGATATAACAAAAGTAATACCGGAATTCCCAGAATGAGGTAACATGCCAGAAAAACCGCATCTAAAATTAATCTCATACATTCTCCTATCGTTACTGTCCACTTTGTTCCTGTAACCTCTGAACAGTAATCTCTATCTATTAAACAGCTGCGTCATCTTCTTTAACTCGGCTGCGTGCCATTCTTCCAATTCTTCCTTTGTAAATCTCCATGCCCAGTTGGCACCGCAAAGTCCCGGCACATTCATACGGGATTCGCTGCCAAGACGAAGGACATCCTGCATCGGGAAGATGGCATATTTTGCAATGGAGCTCATGGCAAGGCGGATGAAATCCCAGCTGACATTTGATCCATCACAGTTTAAGTAACGTCTTACACGGTCCTTTGCCTCCTCATGGGTCTCATTGTACCAGCCAAGGGTCGTGTTATTGTCATGAGTACCTGTATAGCAGATACAGTTATCCGTCTTGAAGTTATGAGGATAGAAAGCATTGTCAGGCCATGCCTCAAATCCAAACTGAAGAACCTTCATTCCGGGGAAATTTAGTTCGTCGCGAAGGTCGATCACTTCCTGAGTGATCAGTCCCAGATCCTCAGCAAAGATTGGAAGGTCTTCTCCCAGTTCCTTCTCTACTGCACGGAACAGCGCAGCACCCGGGCCCGGCTTCCACTTTCCATTGAGAGCAGTCTCTTCTCCTGCCGGAACTGCCCAATAGCTTTCAAAGCCTCTGAAATGGTCGATTCTTAAATAATCTACCATGGTAAACTGTGTTTTGATACGATTGATCCACCACTGATAGCCCTGTTTTTTATGGGCTTCCCAATCATAGAGCGGATTGCCCCAAAGCTGTCCGGTAGCACTGAAATAATCCGGCGGAACTCCGGCTACCTCTGTCGGGTAACCTTTTGAGTCCAGACAGAACAGTCCCTTATTCGCCCAGACATCAGAGCTGTCTAAAGATACAAAGATCGGCATATCGCCTACAATACTGATGCCCTTTTCGTTTGCATATTCCTTTAACTGATCCCACTGCTGGTAGAAAAGAAACTGCGTAAATTTCTGATATCCGATACTCTCTTTCAATTCCTTTTCCACTCTTTTGCGAACTGCCGGTGTGGGACTTTGTAATTCCTCATCCCATTCCAGCCAGCCCTTGTGATCGTTATGTGCACGCACTGCCATATAGAAAGCATAGTCATTTAACCAAAACGCATGATCCCTGGTAAATTTTCTGTATGCCTTTAACAGTTCCTCATCTTCCGATACCTTAAATGCTTCATATGCTTT
Source organism: uncultured Lachnoclostridium sp. (assembly GCA_945786935.1). GTDB lineage: Bacteria > Bacillota > Clostridia > Lachnospirales > Lachnospiraceae > HGM12587. The sequence continues at coordinate 24,685 of CALZFY010000002.1, read as the reverse complement.
CTCGAAAATCACTGTCTTCCATTCCAAAACAGCCCCGTAGTTTACCTGTTTTTCATCAAACTCGGGCACATCTTTTAAGTCTTCCTCTAAAATGAGTCCCTGTTCCACCAATTTATCCGGACTGATCAGAAGAATCTGTCCTGCAAAAACAGAGTAGCTGGAATAAGGAGAATCTCCAAATCCTGTAGGTCCTAAAGGCAGCACCTGCCAGAGTGTCTGTCCTGCTTTTTCCAGAAAATCTACGAACTCATAGGCTCCCTGTCCCATATCTCCGATCCCATAAGGAGACGGTAAAGAAGTAGGATGCAGTAAAATACCACTGTATCTGCATTTCTCCTTCTTTTCTTCTTTTTCTTTTGTTTTTTTCGTTGTTGCCATGTTTCCTCCCTCTTATAGATCCAGTCTCTCCACCTGGTCAAATAATGCTTACATTATACTCACTTTTCTCCCAAAAAACAAGGAAATCCATTTACGAAGCCAATTTCGCATGATTTATGCCAGTTACCAGAACAGAGTGAACAGTCACCAGCAGGGTTACTGTATAATAACGATGCCTATACAGTAATAAAACAATATCTTGATATTTTTTATGTGACATATATAATAAACATAGAAACGTGCAGGGAGGTAATCAATTTGAAAATCGTAGTTTTAGCCGGAGGAACAAGCACGGAACGTGATGTTTCCCTCGCATCCGGTAATGGAATATACCAGGCATTAAAATCAAAAGGGCATGAGGTTTTGCTTCTGGATCTGTATTTGGGATTCGAAACAGATCAGCCTTTGGAAACATTATTTACAAAACAGTATAACTGCTGTGGTGAGATCATGAAGGTCACCGAAAAGGTACCAAAGCTCTCTGAGCTTCAAAAACTTCGCAAAGATGGCGGCAAAAGCATTTTCGGACCGAATGTACTGGCTCTTTGTGACATGGCAGACATTGTCTTTATGGCACTTCACGGTTCCAATGGAGAGGATGGCCGTATCCAGGCTGCCTTTGATCTGATGGGCATCCGCTACACCGGTACAGACTATTTAAGCAGTGCTGTTTCCATGAATAAAGGGATCACCAAACAGTTTTTCCGTGCACACCATGTCCCCACTCCTGTGGGAATCACTTTAAAAAAAGGCGAAGCCCTGGACACTGAAAGTCTGCTGCGGTTCCCCTGTATGGTAAAAACCTGCTGCGGCGGTTCCTCTGTAGGTGTTTACAAAGTGGAAAACACAGATGAGCTTTACAAAGCTTTAGAAGAGGCCTATACCTATGAAGATGAAGTTGTGATCGAGCAGTTCATTCAGGGAAGGGAATTTTCTGTCGGCGTAATTGAAGGAAAGGCACTCCCCATCATTGAAATTGCTCCTTTAAAAGGATTTTATGATTATAAGAACAAGTATCAGGCCGGCAGTGCCATCGAAACATGTCCGGCAGTGCTAAGTCCCGAAGAAACAGCAAAAATGCAGTCTTTTGCAGAAGCTGCATACAGATCCGTGGGAATGCACTCCTATGCACGATTTGATTTCATGATGGATGAAGTTACGAAAGAAATGTACTGTCTGGAAGCCAATACGCTTCCGGGTATGACAGCCACCAGTCTGCTTCCTCAGGAAGCTGCCGCAGTTGGTATTTCCTACCCTGAGCTTTGCGAGTATTTAATCGAAGTTTCCATGAAAAAATATGAGGAAAAATAAAATGATGAATCAAATGACACTTCAGGCAATTTTAAAGGCCTGCCACGGAACCTATTTCGGTCCCGCCGAAAATCTCGAAAAAGAGATCGAGGGCATTGCCATTGACAGCCGCCAGATCGGGGAAGGATGGCTCTTTGCCGCCACTGTAGGAGAGCGGGTGGACGGTCACTCCTTTATTGGCAACTGCTACGAGGCCGGTGCTTTATGCTGTCTTGGGGAAAAACCTCCGGTAGATGAGACACATTCCTATATCCGTGTGGCATCCACCTTTCAGGCATTAAAGGATATGGCTGAATTTTACCGCAGTACCTTAAGGCTTCCGGTTGTTGGAATTACCGGCAGTGTAGGTAAAACAAGTACCAAGGAGATGATTGCATCTGTTCTGGATGTAAAATACCGCACACTGAAAACTGCAGGTAACTTTAACAACGAAGTGGGGCTTCCTCTGACTGTTTTTCGGATTAGAGAAGAGCACGAAGCAGCGGTTTTGGAAATGGGCATCAGTGATTTTGGTGAAATGCATCGTCTAAGCAAAATTGCCCATCCGGATCTTTGCGTCATCACCAATATCGGACTTTGTCATCTGGAATTTTTAGGAGACCGGGATGGCGTTTTCCGTGCAAAGACAGAAATTTTCGATTTTGCAAAGGAAGGAGCTCCTGTCATTGTCAACGGAGATGACGATAAACTTCGTACTTTAAAAGACAGAAAGGACCTTTCCTGCACTCTGTTTGGTATGGATCACTCCAACGATGTCTATGCTGAACATGTGGAAAACTTAGGGCTGGATGGAACCGTATGCGACATTTCCACACCTTCCGGAAAATTTTCGGTGCATATCCACATTCCGGGAATTCATTCCGTGTATAATGCCATGGCAGGAACCTGTGTGGGACTCGCTCTCGGACTTACCCTGGAGGAAATCAAAGCAGGCATTGAGCAGGCTAAAACCATCAGCGGACGAAACCATCTCATCCACACTTCCCGGTACACCATCATGGATGACTGCTATAACGCAAACCCTGTCTCCATGAAAGCCTCTATTGATGTCCTTGCAACCACTCCGGGCAGAAAAATAGCTATTTTAGGCGATATGGGAGAGCTCGGCAGCGATGAAAAAAAACTTCACTATGGTGTAGGGGAATATGCCGGTGAAAAAAATATTGACCTGCTGCTTTGCGTGGGTACTTTGTCCGAGGAGTATGTAAAAGGAGCAAAGGCAGCAAATAACGACATGGATGCACGCCTGTTTTCCACCAGAGAAGAGCTGATCCCACAGCTTTCGGATCTGTTAAAACAGGGAGATTCTATTTTGATCAAAGCATCTCATTTCATGCATTTTGAAAAAATTATTGAAGCATTGGAGGATTAAACCATGGCACTGGTAACATCAAAAGAATTATTATTAGACGCTCAGAAAAACAGTTATGCAGTAGGCGCATTCAACGTCGAAAACATGGAAATGGTTCAGGCAGTCATTGCTGCCGCAGAAGAACTTCACTCTCCTGTCATCATGCAGACCACACCATCTACTTTAAAATATGCAGATGCAGATTACTTCTACGCAAATGTGGCATGTGCCGCGAAGAAAGCAAGTGTCCCGGTGGTTATGCATTTAGATCACGGCAACAGCTTTGACCTTGCAATGAAAGCATTCCGCGCAGGATATACTTCCATCATGATCGACGGATCTCACAGTGTATTTGAAGAAAATATCGCAATCACAAAATCTGTAGCAGATGCCTGCCATCCTGCAGGAGTTCCTGTAGAGGCTGAACTTGGAAAGGTTGGCGGAAAAGAAGATGACTTAGATGGCGGAAATGGTGGATATACGGAACCTTCTGAAGCTGCAGAATTTGTAGAAAGAACAGGTGTAGATTTCCTGGCTGTTGCCATCGGAACAGCTCATGGAGTTTATAAAGGAATTCCAAAACTGGATTTAGACCGTTTAAGCGAGATTAAAAACGTGGTTTCCATTCCACTGGTACTTCACGGAACCTCCGGTGTCCCGGATGAAACCGTAAAGGAATGTATTAAGAGAGGAATTTGTAAAGTGAACTATGCAACAGATCTTCGCATTGCCTTTACAGAGGGTGTGAAACAGGTATTAACTGAAAAACCTGATACCATTGATCCTAAGAAATACAACGCAGCCGGACGCGAAAAAGTCAAAGAATACGTTATGGGCAAAATGCTTGTGTGCGGCAGCAATGGCAGAGCATAAAAGCTTCTGGGTATTTTTTTCCTTTTCTCATTTATAACATTAAGGTGCAGCACTATCACTTTCTGTGAGAGTCCTGCACCTTTTATTGTTTTTCATCGTAGTAAATTTTCAATAAACACTCGGAAACATTATTTATGGATTCTTTTTAAAAGTTCTTCAATAGCAAACGCAACTCCATTTTTTGCATTGGATCTTGTAATATATTTGGCAGCTTTCTTAATTTCCGGATCTGCATTCTCCATGGCGATGGTTGCTCCAAAGTCCATGGAGATCATGGAATAATCATTCAGGCTGTCACCAAAAACCATTACTTCATCCATCGCATAACCCAGGGACTCAATATAGTTTTTCAGAACCGGTCCTTTCTGAGCTGCTTCTTCTGTAAGCTCCAGATTATTGAAAAAAGAGGAGGAAACTGCCATTCCCGGAATCTTTTCAAGCTCCTTTTTCGCTTCTGCCAAAAGCTCCAGGTTTTCTGAAAAAGCAAATACTTTGGTAACTTTTGCTGCATCCCTGATCAGACTTTCAAAATCAGGAGTTGCCTTCGTTCTCTCTGTCATCTCCCGATACATTTCACTATCTTTGATCTTCTCTATAGGAATGTTCTGGTTAAAGGTGTAAATATGCTCAATGATGTTTTGTTCCATCTCTTCTATGGTCCCGATGCAGTACTCTTTGTCCGGCCCACAGAGAATGTAGGAGATATTATATCTGTCTAATACTGCACAGACAGCCTTGCATTTCTCCATATTCATCGTGGTGCTGAATAAAATCTTATGTTGGGGATTTCTTACCTCCGCACCACTGCTTACAATATAGTCACAGACAAAATCTTCTCCATCCAGTGCACGGATCGCACCCTCATAATTTCTTCCTGTAGCCACCATAAAACGGATCCCGGCAGCACAGGCTTTGCGTACCATTTCAGCAGTTTCATGATTGATCCGGTGGTTCACATCCAACAAGGTTCCATCCAAATCACTTGCTATCACTTTAATCATTCTTTCATTTACTCCTCTTACTGTTTAGAATCCTGCCATCGGGCGATATGACAGTTTAAAACTTCCGTATCTCATCCCCTGTTTCATCACTCTTGGAAATGCTGCGGATCACTGCATCATATCCGTAGCTGTCATTTACCTGGATATGAACCCGCTCTCCAACCTTATGTCCCAACAAAGCCTTACCCATAGGAGATTCAATGCTGATATACCCATGAATAGAGCTTCCACGGATCGAGGTCACGATCTTGTATTCTTCCTCCTCGTCGTCTTCTTCTATATAAATCCTTACCACGCTGTTTAATCCAACCTGGTCAGGCTTCCATTCGTCTTCAATGATTTCAGCATTTTTCAACAATCTCTCCAGATAGCGAATCCTGCTTTCGTTTTTATTCTTATACTGTTTTGCGGCCTTGTACTCGAAATTTTCGCTTAAGTCGCCATGAGCCCTGGCCTCTTTTACAGATTCCAGTGCCTCTTTTCTAATCACCAGTTTACGATGTTCAATCTCCTGCTGAATTTTTTCCACATCAGATGTCGTCAGTTTTTCATGTAACATTCATCTTCCTCCACCCTGATTTATCTGCTTTATTATATATCTTTGTTCAGTGCCTTCCAGTTACAGTGGTTTTTGAACAGTTACTATTATATATCATTTTAAATCGGTAACGTCAACCTCAACCGCTATTACTATAACCAACAAAGTCGCTTCCCATGTTTGGAAACGACTTTCATTCATGACAATAGAAAGTATGCAAAGCATACTTTCTATCGCATTATCACACTATGATTTAGATCAGGCTTCCAGCTGCTTCGTCAACTACAACTACAACGTTTGGATGTAACTGAAGAATAGATGCCGGAACCTGCGGAGTTACAGGACCAAAAAACGCTTTTTTCACGATTTCAGCCTTGTCAGCACCGCTTACGATCACAAGGATCTTCTTTGCCTGCATAATGGTTTTAATACCCATGGTGTAAGCCTGTGTAGGAACATCCTCAACTTTTTCGAAGAATCTCTTGTTTGCCTGAATCGTACTTTCCTGTAAATCAACACAATGTGTTTCTTTTACAAACTCATCTGCCGGTTCATTAAATCCGATATGTCCGTTATGTCCCATACCAAGAAGCTGTAAATCCTGTCCGCCGAGAGCTTTTACGACTTTTTCATATCTTGCGCATTCTGCATCTGCATCCGGATTTTCTCCGTTTGGAATATTTAAGTTATCAAAGTTAATGTTGATATGATTGAAAAGGTTATCTTTCATGAAATAATCATAGCTCTGATCATTTGTCTTTTTCAAGCCACGATATTCATCCAGGTTCGCTGTCTTTACCTGTGAGAAATCCAGATCTCCTTCTTCGTATGCTTTGATCAATGCTTTGTATGTGCCAATCGGTGTAGAACCTGTTGCAAGACCGAGTACGCAATCCGGTTTTTCAATTACCTGTGCTGCAATAATCGCTGCTGCTTTTCTGCTCATATCAGCATAATCTTTGGTTTTAATAATTCTCATTTGAAAATCCCCCTTTTTCCTTTATTTTTTCTTGGATTTTTTATAACTTGGATCTGAAAGGCGTTCAATCAGATTCTGTTTCTTTTTCATCTGTGTACTTGGAGTCACATATACCTTATAGGCTGCCCAGTAGAACATCACTCCTAAAACCACCAGAATTGCTGCACACATCTGCTCCTCAGCTGTCCTGCCACCATTCAAAAACATCCAGATTGCTACCAGAATCCAAAAGGTTCCAAGTACAATATTGATTCCAACACGATTCATATGTAAAATCTCCTCTAAAAAATAATTCCCTTAATTCATCTTTACAAAAATCCTTTTACCAATTATACCATGCTATTGTATTTTTGAAAAGTATGTTGAAAAAAATGCCAGCCCGCACAAACGCACGGGCCGGCAGATTTCTCAATCAAGGAGTCTTTATTAATCTGTTATTCTTATACTAATTAGAAGAGACCAATGAATGCACCTACAAGACCGATTACTAAGAGTAAACCGATACATTTAACAGGTGTCCAGCCTTTTTTCTTCATTAAGAAGTAGCACATTAATGTTAATGCTAACGGAATCATTTTTGGAAGAACGCCATCAAGGATGCTCTGAACAACGATTGGAGCTTCACCGTTTGCGATTTCAAGAGAAACAGTTGTTCCACCATAGTTAGATGTTAAAGCACCAACGATGAATACACCGAGCATAGAAGCTGCACGTGTAAATTCTTTAGCGTTAGCTGTTAAGATACCGATAGCTGCAGAACCAAGTTTGTAAGACCAGTTCATTAAGAAGAAACGAACTGCAAACTGAACTGCGTTGAAGATAATAAGGAACAGGATAGGTCCTACGACAGAACCATTAATTGCCATGTTCGCTGTAATACCAGCTGTGATAGGTACTAATGTGAACCAGAAAATAGCATCACCAATACCACCGAGAGGTCCCATAGCGGCAACACGTACGGCACGGATTGTGTTGATGTCAGCTTTCTGCTGTTCCATAGATAATACGATACCCATTACAAATGTTACTAAGAATGGATGTGTGTTGAAGAACTCAAGGTTGTGAGCCATAGCTAACTTTAAGTCTTCTTTGTCAGTATGGATTTTTTCAAGGCCTGGAAGGATACAATATAACCAACCTGCAGCCTGCATTCTTTCATAGTTGAAAGAAGCCTGTAAGTTCAGAGAACGCCATACCATTTTATTAAGAGTTTTTTTGTCTAACGGCTGAGCCGGTGTCAAATTTCTATAATTAGATGCCATCCTCTTCACCTCCTGCGTTGCTTCCGCCGCAAGCTTTCATAGCTGTACGTGTCTGGTAATCATAGAGTGCTAATGCAATACCGAACATAGCGATCAGGATCAGAGCAGATCCGCCTAATCCGTCTACATATCCGATGATTGTAGCTAATGCGAAACCTGCGAAGTAAACTCCCCAGAAATCGTTAGATAACATGATACGAAGTAATGTAGCGAAACCTACGTATCTCATCATACCACCAGCTGTGCTTAAGCCTGTCATGAACCATCCGAACTGCTGTGCTAATGCGTCTAATGTTGAACCAAGAGCTGCTCCACCGATTAAACCAGCAACACAAACAACTGCGAAGAGTAAACCAAGAGCTCCCATAGCCATGTAGTTCAAAGTAACGATACCCTTTGCATCTGCATTTTCTGCACATTTGTCTGCTTTTGCCATAACTGCTGACATAACAGTGAACAGGAATACTACCATGTACTGTCCGATGAGAGCGAATGGAACTGCAAGACCAACTGCTGCACCTGTTTCAAGTCCTGAAGCAATTGCGAATACTGTAGCCATTACACCACCGATAACTGCGTTAGGTGGCTGAGCTCCACCAACTGGCATGTTACCGATTGTCATTAACTGATATGTACCACCAACAACTAAACCTGTCTTAAGGTCACCAAGAATAGCGCCGATTACAGCACCGGTTACGATTGGCTGATACAGGGATTCTAAAAAATCAAACTGGTCGATTGCGATAATAAATGTCCAAACAGCAACCAGTAAAATCTGAATTACATTAAAATCCATAAACCTTTTTTCTCCTTTCATAAGACCTCTTTAGCGGGTCTTATCTCTTATTTGAACAATTTATCAATGTTCTCTGCACCTTCAGATGGAACTCTTCTGATTTCGAGTTCTACACCGAGGTCACGCAATTTTGCAAATGCAGCAACATCAGCATCATCAACAGCTACAGAACCTGCAACCTGACGTTTGCCTTCTGCCATATGCATATTGCCGATATTGACTTTCTTGATTGGTACTCCACCCTCTACAAGTCTTAAAACATCCTGCGGATTTTCACATACGATGAAGATCAGCTGTTTGTCAGAAGCTTTGTGAATAGTTGAGATAGTTTTGTCGATTGTCCAGTAACGCATAGCAGCATAAGACGGAGCAGCCATATCCATCAGACCCTGACGAAGTGTGTTCCCTGCAACTTCATCATTTGCAACGAGGATAAGATTTGCACCGATGCTTCCGCACCACTGAGTAGCAACCTGACCATGTACCAGTCGGTTGTCAATTCTGGTTAAAACGATATTAGGCATTTTAACTCCCCTCCTTGATTATGATTCCCCCCTGAAAATTCCGTTTCAGAGTATGCTTTATTATAATTCTTAATATCTTCAAATGTCTTTGTGATTTTTATGGAAAATATTGTGCATTTTAGTTTTTTTTAATTCTTTTTATACTTTTTCAACATTAATATATTCGTTTTATGGACATTTTGCACAAATATGGTATACTAATTTTCATAGACTCAATTTTGGGAGGTGTTTTTCATGCAGCATAAAACATCCAGTGCACTCTTCGAATCCTTCGGGAGTGTCTATGATACACCGGTAGACCTTGAAAAAACCGGCATGATCTGTCGTGAAACAGAGGCGACTATCAAAGAAAGTATTTCTCTTTTTTCCTGCTTTGACTGTGAAGTCTATATTGAGATAGAATCCGGAATGGCAGCTCTCATCGTCAGTGACTGTGCGGAAACCGACACTTTTCAGGCCTTTGCCATACATCGCTATGTAAAGCTCAAACCTCATGTTTATTTTTATGTAGCTGCAGTCAGTGCTCAGGTTACCTATCGTCTGATCACGGAATCCGATTTTATCTCCTCCCCTTCCCTGATCAGCCCCGCTTACCATTTTAACCGTATTTTACCTCAGGTCCGTGTCCGGGAAATTCTGGGATACTATTATTCCATCAGAGATTCCGGCTACTCTTTTTCCGGAGAGTCTCATTCCTACTACGAATTAACCTATGTGGACCGTGGCACCCTGCAGACAAAAATCGATGATGTTTCCTACGAATTGAAAGAGCGTGAACTGATCATTTATGGTCCCAATCAGTACCACAGCCAGAAAATCATGGAGGGCAGCTCCTGCTCCTATGTCACTGTTTTATTTGAATTGGAACCGGAAGAGAGTCATTTTGAATTTTTACTGAACAAGGTATTTCCTTATTCCAAGAAGATCCATACCCTGATGAAATCTCTGGTCAACGAAAGTTCTACCTTTACGCCTTATATGGACAGCCTTCTTTTATGTCTGTTCCAGGAAATCATTATCCGCCTGCTCCAGAGCGAATATGTAACAAACGAACCTGACAAGAAGCCCACTACCGATGCCAGACAGCATTACCATGATGAGCTTCTGGAACGGATCCTTACATACATTGATGAAACCATTTATGAACCCATCACTGTAGGGGAAATCTGTCAGAAATTTTCCATGTCCAGATCCTCTCTGCAAATTTTATTTAATGAGAACCTGAATCAAACACCCAAAAAATATATCAATGAATTAAAACTGGAAAAGAGCCGCCAGCTCATCAGTGAAGGCCGTTATACCATCAGCGAGATTGCACTGATGCTGGGCTTTAACTCTATTCACTATTTTTCCAGGGCATTTACACAAAAGTATAATATGACCCCTACGGAATATTCCAAGACCATATTCAAAAGCTAAGGAGGTTCCTATGAAGATCGGAGTTGTTGGAAACGGCATGATCGTGGGAATGTTTCTTCACGATGCAGCCTTGGTTGAAAATGCGAAAGTTGTTGCCCTTTGTGTTCGGCAGCATAGTCTTGAAAAAGGGAAAAAAATTGCTGAAGAATACCATATTCCCCGGGTTGATACTGATTATGAAGCGTTTTTAAGCAATCCGGAAATTGAAACTGTTTATATCGGTATCAGTAATCTGGTACATTATGAATATGTAAAATCGGCACTGCATGCGGGAAAACATGTCATCTGCGAAAAGCCGTTCACTGTTACGGCCAAAGAGGCCAGGGAGCTTGTTTGCCTTGCAAAGGAGAAGGGACTTTTCCTTTGGGAAGCCTTCATTATTCCCTATCTGCCGCCTTATCATACACTCAAAAATTCAGTACATAAAGTTGGAAATGTAAAGCTGATCCAGTGCAACTACAGCAAAATTTCCAGCCGCTATGAACAGTATTTAAACGGTCAGATTCTTCCTGCCTTTGACCCTTCTTTGGCAGGCGGTGCATTATATGACTTAAACATCTATAACCTTCACTTTACCATCGGCCTTTTCGGCAAGCCAAAGAAAGCACATTATTATCCGGTGAAGGGTTATAATGGGGTAGACACTTCCGGTATGGCTGTTCTGGAATACGACAGCTTCCATGCCGTGTGCTGTGCAGCCAAGGATTCCACCAGTCCGTCCGGTTTTGTTATTCAGGGAGATCAGGGTACTCTTTTGGGAAAGGAATCGGTAAGCACTTTAGCAAAGATTACTTTTTCTGATAAATCCGGCGAAACAATCCTGGAAGAGTTTGATGGAAATAACAAGCTTTCCTACGAACTGACCGATTTTATCAGACAATATGAAACCGGGGATTTCAACTCCTGCTATGAAATGTTAAAACACACTGTGTATGTCGCAGAAACTGTAGATGAATTGAGAGCTTAATTTATAAAAGGGAAAGTCCTCGGACTTTCCCTTAATTCTTAGTTCTTTAATAATGTCTGAATTGCATATCTGGAAATGGTGATCACCGTTCCTTTTGCCACTTCCACATTTACAACCTCATCATTATCGTTGATACCAACTACTTTTCCGTAAATACCGCCACAGCAGATTACTTTACAGCCGATTGCCAGCTCTGTATGAACCTCTGTCAGCTCTTCACGACGTTTTCTTACGTTCACTGCAGAAACAACTGCAAGGCCAAGGGCTACCACGATCACAATCACAAACATGGTAGCACATGTCCAAAAGATTACTTCCCAATTCATAGATTAGATACCATCCTCATCTTCCGGTTCTTCTGCGCGTGCAGCCAGTTCAAAACGAACGATGCTGTCTTTTCCTTCCGGAATCATAGCTTCTGCCAGATCAAGCGGATTGTCAAATACAGATGTCATGGTAGAGCTTGCAATGAGTAAAGGAAGGTTTGTTCCTGAAATTACTTCGATTGCCTGATCCGGGCGTTCAAATTTACACTCTACGGCTGTTTTGAATGGTGATCCACCCGGTAAGTCAGAAAGTACTAAAACTCCATCATATTCTTTCAGAGAATCCAGAGCTTTATTTAAATTATCTTTTAAAATTTCAATGGAATGATCTGCTTCAAAATCTACTAAAGCTACGTTTGGCTGTGCTCCTGCGATCAATTCTAAGCTGGAGTTTAAGCCTGTTGCAAAATGGCCATGGCCTGTTACTAATAATCCAAGCATTGGTTTGTCCTCCCGATCTTATTTTGTATATGGATATAAGGTTACACCTTTAACAACACGGTTAACTTCACCTGTTGGGCATGGGTTATCCGGAGTAATTCCAAGTGCCAGAGATTTCATAGTTGCAAGAGTCTGTGCAAATAAGATGAAATCAAGTCCAAGGATCACATTGTCTTTTGCATCTCCGGAATTGATCTGGATCTGGTAGTTTACAAGGTCATCCAGGCCTTCACATGCTGTATTGTATACTGCAACGATCTTATTGCCTTTTCTCTGTGGTCCCATTTCTTTGATCAGGTCTAACTCATATTTGCGCTGATATTCATTATCGCTTAAGTAAATAACTGTTAAAGTTGTGTCATCGATGATGGATTTTGGTCCATGACGGAATCCCAGTGGTGTGTCGTACATGGTAGCAACTTTACCTGCTGTTAATTCCAGCATTTTTAATGCAGATTCCTGAGCAACACCCTTTAAGCCAACTGCTCCAAGGTATACGATACGTTCAAAGTTGAATTCATCAACGATTGCCTGTACCTGACCGAATTTGTTGTCAAGGAAATCCTGACCTGCAGCGATGATCTGGTCAATGATTGCTGTGATTTCATCTAACTTGTCTAAGTTAAATGCAAGATAAGTTGCAAGGTACATGTTAGAGAAGCTTGATGTCATAGCGAAAGACTGGTCATGTGTTTCGTCTGTTAAATTGATTGCGAAGCAGTTGTCATGTGTTTCTGCCATTTTGGAAAGTGCACCATTTTTGTTACATGTAACAAATAAGTGGTATAAGTTTTCACAAACAGCTTCTGCATTGTCAACAGCACCTGTAGATTCCGGAGAGTTTCCTGAACGTCCGAAGCTTACTAAAATAGTAGGTTTTGTTTTGGAAAGATAATTTTCCGGAGCCGGTACGATATCTGTTGTTCCGAAAGATTTTACCTTATGATTGTATTTGGTGTTCAGTGCCTGATATAAAGAATTACCAACAAATTCACTTGTTCCTGCACCTGTTAATACGATGTCAAAATCATCAGCTTTTACTACCTGATCGATAAATGCCTGCAGTTCAGTTTTGAAGCCTGCGATCTGAGCACATGTTTTTTTCCATGTAGCCGGCTGCTGATAGATTTCACTTAAAGTGAATACAGATGATGTTTCTTTCATTCTTTCATCAGAAATGTTAAAAATAGCCATTGTCATGATACCCCCTGTTTTCGTTTTCTTTTTTGGTTATCCTAATTCTATCAGAAACCCTCAAAAAAACAATAGACCTATTAAAACTAATAATTTTTCGTTTAAAAAATACAACTCTTTTTCTGTGCAAGGTGCTATAATATAATCAGCTAATATGTCGATTCGTTGTCAATAAGTAACTGTAAACATCAGAAACACTGTCAGACACTATGGATTGGCATTCTGCTTCGTCAAAGAAGTTCAATACAATTTACAGGAGGGTTTTTTATGTTAATTCAAAGCAAAAAAGTATGGATTGCAGACCAGTTCGTCGCTGCAGCCATCGAAATGAATGACGGAAAGATTACAGGAGTTTTTCCATATGGTTCCAAAGAAGTCGATGTAGACTACGGCGACAAGAGAATCGTTCCCGGTTTTCTTGACATCCACTGCCATGGTGCCTACGGCTTTGATACCAACGATGCCAACGAAGAAGGTTTACGCGCATGGACAAAGGGCATCGTATCTGAAGGTGTTACGGCGCTCTTAGCAACTACCATCACCCAGAGTGAAGAAGTTCTTACCAATGCTGTTGCCAACGTAGCAAAAGTTATGGAAGAAGGATATGAAGGTGCTGAAATCCTTGGTATTCATTTTGAAGGACCATACCTGGACATGGTATACAAGGGAGCTCAGCCGGAACAGCACATTGTAAAAGGAACCATCGAACAGTTTGAACATTATCAGAAAGCAGCCAAGGGTAATATCAAATACATTACCATGGCTACAGAAACAGATGAGGATTTTACATTAACACAGTATCTGGCACAGAAGGGTATCGTAGTAAGTATCGGTCACTCAGCTGCTACCTATGAAGAAGCTGTGATGGCATGGGCAAACGGTGCTCGTTCCATGACTCATGTATACAATGGTATGACACCTTTTAACCACCGCAAAAACGGTCTGGTAGGTGCTGCATACAGACTTCGCACCATGTACGGTGAAATCATCTGTGATGGTAACCACTCCACAACCGCAGCTTTAAATAATTTCTTTATGAGTAAAGGACCGGACTACTCCATCATGGTTTCCGATGCTTTAATGGCTAAAGGTTCTCCGGCAGGCTCCAAATTCATCTTCGGCGGCAATGAAATCGAAATCTACGAAGACGGAAGTGCCCACTTAACTTCTACCGGCGGACTTGCAGGTTCTACTTTAAAATTAAATGAAGGTCTTCGCATTCTTGTAGAAGAAGCTATGGTTCCATTTAATTATGCAATCAACTCATGCACCATCAATCCTGCCCGCTGCTTAGGCATTGATGACCGCAAGGGAAGCATCATGGTTGGCAAGGATGCAGACCTGGTTGTACTTGACACAGATTACAGCGTACTTCAGACTTATTGTAAAGGTGACGCAAAATTATAAATTTTATCGTTCAGGAGGAAATATAACATGAAACATCCAATGCAGGAGATGATGGAAAAACGCAGACAGGGAATCAAATGCGGTATTCCGTCTTATTGCAGTGCAAACGAACTCGTTCTCGAAATGGCTCTTCGCCGTGCAAAGCTTTTAAACCAGCCGGTTCTTATTGAAGCAACAGCAAACCAGGTAAACCAGTATGGCGGTTACACAGGAATGCTTCCAAAGGATTTCTACAAATTGGTATTAGATATGGCTGCTAAGATCGATCTGCCGGAGCAGATGGTAATTCTTGCCGGCGACCACTTAGGACCTCTGACCTGGCAGAATCTCCCGGAAGCAGAAGCTATGGAAAAATCTATTGAGCTTGTTTATCAGTACACAAGAGCAGGATTTACAAAGATCCATCTCGATACAAGCATGAAAGTTGCTGACGATGCAGAAGGACTTCTTTCTACTGAAGTAATCGCACGTCGTGGCGCTACACTCTACAAAGCAGCGATCAAAGGTTATGAAGAATTAAAAGCTGAAAAACCGGAAGCAATCCGTCCTGTCTTTGTGATCGGTTCTGAAGTTCCGATTCCGGGCGGCGCTCAGGAAGCTGAAGACTCTCTGGCAGTCACAAGCGTAGCAGCTTTCAAGGATACGGTAGCTACCTACAAACGTGTATGGGCAGAAGAAGGTGTTGCTGACGGAATGAACGATGTGATCGCAGTGGTTGTTCAGCCGGGTGTGGAATTTGGTGACGATCAGGTATTCTTATATGATCATGATGCAGCTGCAGAGCTTTGTGCAGCATTAAAAGAATTCCCGGAGGTTTGCTTCGAAGGACACTCCACGGATTATCAGAGTGCTGAATGCTTAAAAGCTATGGTACAGGACGGTATCGCCATCTTAAAGGTTGGTCCTGCTTTAACCTATGGTTTAAGAGAAGCATTATTCTCTATGAGTCTGATGGAAAACGAACTGGTTCCTGAAGAAGAACGTTCTAACTTTATCGATGTTCTTGAAAAAGTTATGTTAGAAAACCCGGGCAACTGGCAGAAACATTACCACGGAGATGAAAAGCAGCTTCATCTGGCAAGAAAATACAGCTTCTCCGACCGTGCACGTTACTACATCGGTCAGCCGGAAGTTTTAGAAGCTATGGACAAGCTGTTTACAAACTTAAATACTTACAAGATTCCTTTGAATATGCTTCATCAGTACATGCCGTTAACCTATGCAAAGGTACGTGACGGGGTACTCCCACTGGATGCTAAGGAACTTGCAATGGACGGTGTTACCAACTTTATGCTGGATTACGAATATGCAGTAGCCCTGTAGGATAAGCTGTTATGCGTGAAGGACTTATTATATTGGCTGTGCTTATCGTCCTCTTTTGCCTGTCGTTTCTCCTCTTATGGCTCAAAAGCAGACAGTTGGAAAAGAAATATCCGGACACTACCGAAAAGGTAGCCATCTCAAAGGACGATGATTTTCAGGCTATATTAAAAAAATTCAATGTACCTGAGGAATCCTATAAGATTGTGATTTCTCAGGCACGTACCTATAATGTTGTCAACTGTCCTGCTGTTATATGGAAGGAAAATGATAAGATCAAAGTTCTCGTATTGAAATCCCAGCCATTTGTAGCTGAGGAAGAATGGGAAGACTTCTTATACATTACTTCTTCTCCTTTTGTAAATTTCAAACAGTTTGACGGTACCGAGTTTCCGGACTGGGCCCGCCAGACCAGTGAGATCAAGGAACTTTTCCTTCCTTTTGTGGAAATGACTGCTGCACCGGGCGGCATTGACCGCACAAGGCAGCAATACTGGGCAGGCACCATTTGTGTATACGCCCCATCTTTAGCACAGATTCTGACAATGATGGGAAAACCGCTCTCTGATTATGAGATCCATGTGGACGATCCAAGACGCATGCGGGAAGACGGCTCCATACCTGCCGGTCTGCTGGCAGAATATGACGCCACTAAAAAAGCTGATGTTGAAGAATCTGATGCTGCACAGGGCAGCACCTCTTCTAAAGATATGGAAGCAGTATGGGAAGCGATCCGGCGTCTGGAAAGCCAGAATCACCAGGATGAGATCAGTGCAGAAGAGATCAACAGGCTAAACGCTTATCTGATTCAGGAAAAGCGTTTTGATGATCTGGAGAGAAGCACGAAAGATCCGGAATATCAGAAGAAACTATTAAAAGAGGCTCTATAAAAGAGCCTCTTTCAATTCTTCTATTCTGTGATTCATCTCTTTACCTTCCAGCTTTACGATACCTTGCGCTGTGTTCAGCACGATTTTACCATGAACCAGTTCTACTGAGCTGATATCACTTCGCCGGATATCATCCATATCATATCCGGTAAATATTCTTCCCCGGACGCTTTCGCCGCAAAGAATCAACCGTTTTGGGGTAACTGCCACACAAATATGCCATGGTCCCGGATTGTCCCCTATGGTATAACCGTCTCCTACCATGGAAAAGGATACCCACTCATCCTCATATAAATTTTCAGCAATTTTCCCAAAAGCCTGCTCATACTGCTTTAATTCAGCCTTCTGATACTTCCTGGCAAACTGAAGCATCTCTCCGGCTGTCTTCATCTGTACTGCACCATCGGTATTGCTAATGATTTCCATCTCTTTCGGTGTAAAAATCTTTGTTTTAAGATTCTCATAAAACCCACACATTTCAAACCAAACGCCTAAAATCAGTAAAACTCCATAAATAAAGCTTTCCAAAGACGGCTTCGACAGGAATGCAAGGATATGAAAACGTTCCTGAAGAATCACCAACAGCAAACATACCAGTCCGGCAAAAAAGTGCCGATTCAATCGTTTTGCTTTCCGTTCGTTTTCCTGTCTTGAAAATTCAATGATCAGATCAATATTTTTCTTCTCCGTAACAGCCTTCTCCAACCGCTCCCCGTTTAACAGTTCCAAAACTGTAACTCCAAGATTTTCCGAAAGAGCCTGCAGCAAGGACAGCTCCGGCATGGTGTTCCCATTTTCCCATCTCGAAACACTTCGGTTGCTGACACCCAGCTTTTCAGCCAGCTGCTCCTGCGTCATTTTCTTTTCCTTCCTTAAAGCGGCGATAAATCTGCCTGTCTTTTCCTGGTTCATCATAAGGATCCCTCCTTTTCTTTGAGTAGAGGATACCATACAGAAGCTCAAAAGACCACGACACCACCTGAGAATTTTACGAATTCCTATGATATTGCTTCTTTGCCTCATACATTTTGTCTTCGGCTGATTTGATCATTTTTTCCAGATCAAAAGGACTTGCAGACCACTCTATCCCGTAGGAAACATGGAAATCATCTTCAATAATAAACTCATTGGCTTTTTCCATTTTTTGAATCAATTCAACCTCTGAAATATGTTCTTTAAAGATCACAAATTCGTCACCGCCGATACGATATATATTTCGGACTCCGAATTGTTCTGCCAGTGTACTGCAAATACATCTTAACATCGCATCTCCCATGTCATGACCATAAAAATTATTGATCATATGAAGATTATCTACATCAATATAGATACATCCCAGGGTATCCGGCGGATTCTTTTTGATCATTGCTTTTTTCTCATGATAGCTAGCCCTGTTCATGGTGCCGGTCAGGGTATCTTCCATACTTGCTTTTTCTATCTTCCTAAGATATTTTAAATCATGCATCGTCAAAACAAAATCAACAGACAAATCTTCTAACAGTTCCAATGAATAAGATACGGATTTTGCACCCATGATTCCCATAATATCCGAAACTTCTCCATCAGGAGTATACATTGGCAGGAAGATCATATTGTCCATATGGTACTTCATACAAAGACCGGTGGTAAATGGACAGTTTCTCGCCATAACACTTCCCGGTGAAAGGATCTCCCCTTTCCCGCTCTGTTTCGCATAAGCAGTCATTTCTCTGATAAACTCTTTGGAAGAGTCCTGAAGCTCCTCTTCAATACTTGTATTTCCCATAACCAGAAGCTTCTCTGTAGATTCATTGAAATTCGTAAGAAAAATGATTTCTCCCAAAAATTTATCCTTGACAGTAAGCAATGCCTGTTCAAAGTCCTGTTCTGTTCGCTGCGCCTGCATCAAAAGGGACTGCATCTGCATTACAAACTGGTTCTTCTTAATTTCCTTTAATTCCTGTCTTAAAGAAAATGCCATAAACAGAAGTACGCTCAAAAACACGAGGACCATGGATCCGCGCAAAGCAAGCATCGTCTCATCCGCATAGGAAAATGCAACATTTTCCGGAACCGAGATCATACCTCTCCAGTCCTTAATACCAACATTTCCGTAACCTAAAAAAATGTATTCCCCGGTCTTTTTAGCATAGAGCTTAGCGTAACTTTCCTTTCCAATTCTAAGGTCTTTTTTGATTCCCAAAACAGCTTCATACAACTGCTCCTGCTCGGAAACCCGGAATTTTTCATTTTCATCAGATAAATTATCGGTTCTGGTATCCAAAACCAATTCACCATTATATTGTTCTATTACAAAATAATCTGCTTTGCCCTCGTAAAATGACAGGTCTAATGCTTTTGTAAGCAATTCAATATCCATGATCCCATATAAAATTCCATGAGTTTTGTTTTCATCTTTGATAGGAATCGCTATCTTAAAAATATCTTTCTTTCCATCCAACGGGTCCTTCATTCTGGAGGGGAAATAATACTGCCTTTGGCAGCTTCTTCTTCAAAGTTTAAACTTGTGGGAACAATTTCTTTTACTCCCGACATCATCAAAGTATTATCCGGAAAAAGAATTTCCAAACGGCAAAGAGCGCCATAAACCTCAAAAGCCTGAAGCATCTCCTGCAGCTTGTCTTTATCGTTGATATTCTCCCCCGATACATCTGCCAGCGACTCCAAATGATCCCTTGCGTCCTCGATACTCTGATTTAACACTGTACAGAAATGATCTGTATTCTCCATCAAACGATTGACGCACTGCCGTTCTGACAGTTCCATCACCTGTATACTGATATACCGCAAGCTGACAAACACACAGATGAGCAACAATATCAGGAATAAAATCTTTCTACGATAATACTTTTGATTTTTAATTCCAGTTTTCCCAAACACCCTCGAACCTTCCTGTTCTTTTATCTTATTTTAGTTTACCTCAAAATCCAGACAAAGTCTTGTCTTAGTAAACGGACGAACCTTACTGTCTGCTACCGCAACGTGTTCAGGATGAGTCGCATAAACCTTCAGTGCTTCCTCATCTGTAAATGTAGTATCCAGCATTACTTCCGCATTAGAGGAAGCCAGTCCTTCAATCTGAACCTTCACATCTAATAATCCCGGAATTTTTCCCGCAAGAGCTTCCAGTCCTGCCTTCATTTCTGTCTTGATCACGCTCTTTTCCTCTGCTGAGAGTTCATCCTTTAACTGCCATAAAATCAAATGTTTTACCATATTTAAGTCTCCTTTTTCTTTATTCGATATCCCATATTTTTTATAAACCATTCTAAAGCTTATTATAGCACGAAATCCCCAAAAGATGAAAGCAGGAATTCACTCTGTCCCGCAACTAAAATGGAGCCCTGAAAGGCTCCATTTTCTGCTGAATGATTTCAATTTATTCATATTTAAACAGAGGTGTGGACAAGTATCTGTCCCCGGAATCCGGCAGTAATACTACGATATTCTTTCCCGCATTTTCCGGACGTTTTGCAAGCTCTGTGGCAGCTTTTAGTGCCGCGCCGGAGGAAATACCTACTAAAATCCCCTCGCTAAGTGCAAATCTTCCGCCTTCTTTAAAAGCATCCTCATTTTCGATCTTAATGATCTCATCATAAATTCCGGTATTTAATACCTTCGGTACAAATCCTGCACCGATTCCCTGAATCTTATGAGGTCCCGGCTGGCCGCCGGATAATACCGGGCTTGTGGCAGGCTCTACAGCTACGACCTTAATGTCCGGATTTTTGGATTTTAAATACTCGCCTACACCGGTCACCGTTCCGCCGGTTCCAACTCCGGCCACAAAGATATCCACTTTTCCATCGGTCTGCTCCCAGATTTCCGGTCCTGTGGTTTTTCTATGCGCCTGGGCATTAGCAGGATTGTCAAACTGACCTAAGATCACAGCACCCGGAATAGAGTCTCTTAATTCTTCTGCTTTTGCAATGGCACCTTTCATGCCCTTTGCTCCTTCTGTCAGTACCAGCTCGGCACCATAGGCACGAAGCAGGTTTCTTCTTTCCTCACTCATGGTTTCCGGTAATGTTAAAATCGCATGATAGCCTTTGGCAGCTGCCACCATGGCAAGGCCGATTCCTGTATTTCCGGAGGTTGGCTCGATAATGGTTGCCCCCTCTTTTAAGATTCCTTTTTCTTCCGCATCCTCGATCATGGACAATGCCACACGATCTTTTACAGAACCGGCTGTATTTAAATACTCCAGCTTCGCATAAATTTTAGCGTCCGTTACGCCGACTTTTTGGGTGTAGCGTCTAAGCTCCAGAATCGGTGTATTTCCAATCAGTTCCAATGCACTTGTTTTAATATCGCTCATGACAAATTCCTCCTCATTTACACATTTAACCTAATGCTTTGTCTTTATACTTTGAAAGCTCTTCAATATATTTCTGCCCCAGTTCACTCAGGGCAATGCCCTTTCGTTTCAGGTAACCAATGGACATCTTCTCATCGGACTTTAATTTCACCGCACAGTAGTCAGAGCCGTTTAACTCCTCACAGATAATGCCGGAACAAAGGGTGTATCCATTTAACCCCACCATCAGGTTCAGAAGGGTTGCCCGGTCATTGGCCTTAATCAGCTGCTTATACTGATAGTTGCTTAAGACCTCTTCTGCAAAGTAAAAGGAATTGTAATTGCCCTGTTCAAAGGAAAGACAGGGATAATCCTCCAGCTCCTCCATGGTGATTTCCTGTCTCCCGGCAAGGGGATGGCCTTTCCAGAGATACACATAAATGCTGCACCTTAAGATCTCCTGAAATTCCAGATCGTAATCTGCAAACAATTTATTCAGCACCTTGCTGTTAAATTCATTTAAATATAAAATGCCAATCTCACTTTTGAAATTTTTAACATCCTCAATGACCTCATAGGTCTTGGTTTCCCGCACGGCAAATTCATATTTTTCCATGCCAAACTGCTTTACCATTTCCACAAAGGCATTGACTGCAAAGGTGTAATGCTGCATGGAGACTCCAAACTTGCGTCTCACATTTTCTTTCTGAACATATTTCGTCTCAATGAGCTGACATTGCTCGGTAACCTGTCTGGCATAACCGATAAATTCCTCTCCTTCCGGCGTCAGGGTAATGCCCCTGCCGGTTCTTCGAAAGATCTCAATGCCGATCTCAGACTCCAGTTCCCTGACAGCAGCAGAGAGACTGGGCTGAGAGATGAACAGCTTTTTCGCTGCCTCATTCATGGACCGCTCCCCTGCTACCGCCACCACATATCTTAACTGTGTCAGTGTCATTTGCACTCCTTATTCGGAAATTGCTTTAAAAGCTTCCTCTAAATCTTCAATGATATCATCCACATTTTCCGTTCCGATGGAAAGTCTGATAGTATTTGGCTTGATACCCTGCTCTGCAAGCTCTTGTTCATTTAACTGGGAATGGGTAGTGGATGCCGGATGGATCACCAGGGATTTTACGTCTGCCACATTGGCCAGCAAAGAGAAAAGCTCCAGATTGTCAATAAATTTCTTTGCTTCCCTGGCACTTCCCTTAATTTCAAAGGTAAAGATGGAACCGCCTCCATTCGGGAAATATTTCTCATAGAGTTCTTTCTGCTTCGGATCTTTGGAAACTGACGGATGATTTACCTTTTCTACCAGCGGATGATTATTTAAGTATTCTACCACCTTTAATGCATTTTGAACATGTCTTTCCACTCTTAAGGATAAAGTTTCCAGTCCCTGCAGGAAGAAAAATGCATGGAACGGAGAAAGTGTTGCGCCCGTATCACGAAGAAGAATGGCACGGATCTTTGTTACAAAAGCTGCTGCTCCCACTGCTTTGGTGAAGCTGATGCCGTGGTAGCTTGGGTTCGGTTCTGTCAGTGACGGGAATTTTCCGCTTGCTTCCCAGTCGAATTTACCGCTGTCAACAATGACACCGCCGATGGTCGTTCCGTGTCCGCCAATAAATTTCGTAGCGGAATGAACCACAATGTCTGCTCCGTGTTCAATCGGTCTTACCAGGTAAGGTGTTGCAAAGGTATTGTCGATCACCAACGGAATCTGATGTGCATGGGCAATTTCTGCAATTTTTTCAATATCTACTACATCGGAGTTTGGATTTCCCAAAGTCTCGATGAAGACCGCCTTTGTATTTTCCTGAATGGCTCCTTCTACTTCTTCATAGTCAAATGGGTCCACGAAGGTTGCTGTAATACCATATTCCGGCAATGTATGTGCAAGAAGGTTATAGGTTCCGCCGTAAATATTTTGGGCTGCTACAATATGTTCCCCTGCTTTTGCCAGGTTCTGGAAGGTGTAGGAAATGGCTGCTGCACCGGATGCAACTGCCAGGGCTGCCACACCGCCTTCTAAGGCTGCAATTCTCTTTTCAAATACATCTTCTGTGGGATTTGTCAGTCTTCCGTAAATGTTTCCGGCATCGCTTAAACCGAATCTTGCCGCTGCATGTTCGCAGTTTCTGAATACATAAGATGACGTCTGATAAATCGGAACTGCTCTTGCATCTGTCACCGGATCCGGCTGTTCCTGGCCAACGTGTAACTGTAATGTTTCAAATTTTAAATTTCTTTCTGCTCTTGTTTTCTTTCCCATAATGACCTCATTTCTGCAGCCTGTGCTGCACTCCTCTTGATTTGTTGAGGTAATCATAGCACAGCGTTTAGTTCAAGTCTAATACATGTGTTCAATATCTGGTTATAGCTATAACCTATAACTCTTTTGGAAAAATATCAAAAAATTTCTTGTAAGTTTTATAGTTTGTATTATAATATAGTTTGAAAAACAATGTGGAGGATTATGGTTATGCCAAAAAGAACAGATATAAATAAGGTAATGATCATCGGTTCCGGTCCAATTATCATCGGACAGGCCTGTGAGTTTGACTATTCCGGCACCCAGGCATGTAAAGCTCTTCGTAAGCTTGGCTACGAAATCGTGCTGGTCAATTCAAACCCTGCTACCATCATGACAGACCCGGAAACTGCTGATGTAACTTATATCGAACCGCTGAATGTGGATCGATTGGAACAGATCATTGCAAAAGAACGTCCGGATGCACTTCTTCCAAACCTTGGTGGACAGTCTGCATTAAACTTAAGCTCCGAATTATACAAAGCCGGCATTTTAGATAAATATAATGTAAAGGTAATCGGTGTTCAGGTAGATGCCATCGAACGTGGCGAGGACCGTATTGAATTTAAGAAAACAATGAACCAGCTCGGTATCGAAATGGCACGCAGTGAGGTTGCTTACAGCGTTGACGAAGCTCTTGCCATTGCCGACAAGCTGAACTATCCGGTTGTACTTCGTCCTGCTTACACCATGGGCGGCGAAGGCGGCGGTCTCGTTTATAATAAAGAAGAATTAAAGGTTGTCTGTGCCCGTGGACTTCAGGCCAGCCTTGTAGGACAGGTTCTCGTAGAAGAATCCATCTTAGGCTGGGAAGAATTAGAGGTTGAAGTTGTTCGTGACTGCGAAGGTAACATGATCACCGTATGTTTCATTGAAAACATTGACCCGTTAGGAGTTCACACCGGTGATTCTTTCTGTTCCGCACCAATGCTTACAATCTCCCAGGAATGCCAGGATCGTTTAAAAGAACAGGCATTTAAGATTGTAGACTCTGTCGGTGTTATCGGTGGAACCAACGTACAGTTTGCTCATGATCCGGTGACAGACCGTGTCATCGTTATTGAGATCAACCCAAGAACATCCCGTTCTTCAGC
>CALZFY010000001.1:0-113110 GCA_945786935.1 uncultured Lachnoclostridium sp. | reverse complement strand
GCTCTGGCATCCGGTAAGAGCGAGCATTCCGGCAAATAAAAGCACGAATAATCTTTTTTTCATAATATACTTCTCCAATACTTTTTAATGTAACTGTTACGAGCCAACCTCCCAAATGCTTTGCATTTTACACCTGTTTTATGAAATTTTGCTTGGCTCTGAACAATTACAGTTTATCACACTTGACAATTACTTTTCAACCTTATAAAATAGGTAAGTCCAACTGACAAGACAGCTGTAAACCAATTAGTAACTATTGTTGTATCTGGAAGCTACTAATCAGATACCTATTATCACAAAAGTACGAGGTAAATTATGGAAAAAATCAAAGAATTTATGAAACGCAAAGATATTGTCATCTCTGCCAAACGATACGGCATTGATGCACTGGGTGCCATGGCACAGGGACTTTTCTGTTCCCTGCTGATCGGTACCATCATTAATACGCTGGGAACCCAGCTTGGCATTCCTTATTTAAACACCGTAGGTAGCTACGCAACAGCCATGTCAGGCCCGGCCATGGCAGTGGCTATCGGCTATGCACTTCACTGTCCTCCACTGGTATTATTTTCTCTGATTGCTGTAGGAAATGCAGCGAATGGTCTTGGAGGTGCAGGCGGTCCACTGGCCGTTCTTCTCATTGCCATCGTGGCAGCGGAATGTGGAAAGGCAATCTCCAAAGAAACAAAAATTGATATTCTTGTAACTCCACTGGCTACGATTTTTGTGGGTGTCAGCCTTTCTGCTGCTTTTGCACCGGCTATCGGTCAGGCAGCCAGCGCTGTAGGGCAGATCATTATGTGGGCTACGGAACAGCAGCCTTTTGTCATGGGAATCCTTGTTTCCGTGATCGTGGGAATCGCACTGACACTTCCGATCTCCAGTGCCGCAATCTGTGCTGCATTATCCTTAACCGGACTTGCAGGTGGTGCTGCTGTGGCAGGCTGCTGTGCTCAGATGATCGGATTTGCAGTTATGAGCTATCCGGAAAACAAGGTTGGAGGACTCATTTCTCAGGGTCTGGGAACTTCCATGCTCCAGATGGGAAATATCGTAAAGAATCCACGTATCTGGATTCCGGCCATCTTAACCTCTGCCATCACAGGACCTGTTGCCACCTGTATTTTTAAAATGCAGATGAACGGTGCCGCTGTTTCCTCCGGAATGGGAACCTGCGGACTGGTAGGTCAGATCGGCGTTTATACCGGATGGGTTAATGATGTGGCTGCCGGTACCAAGGCAGGAATTACCGCCTTTGACTGGATCGGCATGATCCTCGTCTGTTTTGTACTCCCTGCAATCCTTTGCCCAATCTTTACCATGATCTTAAAGAAGATGGGCTGGATCAAAGAAGGAGATTTAAAGCTGGCTGATTAATAACAAAGGGGATTGGCATCCGCCAATCCCCTGATTGTTTTTATTCTACAGAATCTTCAATATCTGCCGGTTCGATAACTACCTCTTCTGCATCTACGATAATGTCTTCTTTTTTCAATTCTGCTCCGCATTTACTGCAAAAGGCAGCCTCTGCATCACACTGGGTTCCACAAACATCACATTTTACAGTGCCCTTCATTTCCTGCAGCTGTTTTTTCAATTCATTTAACTGATCTTCCAGTCCATAAACAGCTTCCATCACTTCCTTCATATTTTCATCCTGGATCACCGGATTTAATTCCATATATTTCTTTCCAACTTCCATATATGCTTTATCCAGCTTATTCTGTACATCCAGAATCTTTGCATTGACCTTTGTGAATTCCGCAACCTCTTTTGTTTTCTGGGCAGTTGCTTCTCCTACCTTTGTCAGTGTCTTTCCGAGTTCTTCAAAAAATGCCATGATATGCCTCCTTTTTCATTCCGTCATCAATTGATTACTGCTGTCATATCAGCCTTCCGGTAAAACAGATCCCCCGAGTTTTATCTCTGACTTTATTTAAGCACACACACCGGTGAATTGCAAGTTACTGTTTCCTTCATTGGCATAATTATGGTATACTGGTTCCAATTCGAAAAAGGAGATTTCAATATGAATGCAAAAGAGTGTCTGGAAACAAGACGAAGTATCCGAAAATATAAATCTGATCCGATTCCGGTGGATGTGATCAATGAGATCGTGGAAACTGCCAAATATGCCCCCAGCTGGAAAAATACACAGATTGCCCGCTACCATGTAATCACCAATCCGTCCTTAAAAGAGACCATCGCAAATACATGTGTCTGTGGATTTACATTTAATACAAAAACATTATTACAGGCTCCGGCCATTGTAATCGTATCCTATGTAACCGGACGATGTGGATATGAAAGGGATGGCTCCTTTACGACCAATAAGGGAGACCGTTGGGAAATGTTTAATGCAGGAATTGCATCCCAGACCTTTTGTCTGGCAGCCCATGACAAAGGCGTCGGCACCTGTATTATGGGAATCTTTGATGATGAAAAGATCAAAAAAGTATTAAATCTTCCCGAAAACCAGACTGTGGGAGCTGTCATTGCAGCAGGTTATCCTGAGGAAATGCCGGAAGCACCGGCAAGAAAAGGGGCAGATATCATCCTTACGAGATATGAATAAACATGTTCCTAAGCAAATGGGGTCAAAGCAGCTTTGACCCCATCTTATTTCCTGTTTATTTTTTCTTTTCTACAAATACTACACCGAATACGCCAGGTCCGATATGTGCTCCGATGGATGCTCCGATCTGATAACGTCCTTCTTTTGTATATCCTGCTTCATCAAGACGGGCTTCAAACACTTCTGAATTTTCCTGACCGTATGTATACAGAGAAAGTACCGGGAAGTTTTCATCCAGTTCACGTTCACTTAACATTTTCATCAAGGTTGTGATGGCTTTGTTTTTACCCATGCATTTTCCTACTACCACTACCTTACCTTCTTCTGATACGGAAATGATTGGTTTGATTCTGGCAACTTCACCAATGACTGCGGAGGCTTTGCTTAATCTTCCGCCTTTGTAGAGATATTCCAAAGTGTCCACTGCAGCCAGTACCTTAACGCGGGATTTTAATTCTTCCAGTTCTTCTACAATTGTTTCAGCCATCACGCCTTCTGCTACACGTTTCTTTGCATATTCTGCCAGAACACGAATCATGTGGGTAGCTGTCAGAGAATCTACGATATGAATCTTGTCATATTCTACAATATTTTTTGCCAGTGTTGCACTCTGACAGGTTCCGCTTAAAGAAGAAGATAAAAGAAGGCAGATAAGTTCATCACCCTTTTCCTTCGCATCTTCAAAAGCTTCCACAAAATCCTGTGGAGACGGCTGGGATGTTTTTGGGAACTCTTCATTGCTTAAAAGCAGCTGATAAAATTCTTCCTTGGATAAATCCACGGTATCGCGGTAATCTTTTCCGCCGATTGTAATGTGGATCGGTACCAGTTCCAGTCCTTTTTCTTTAATTTCCTCTAAGGAAAAATCTGCTGATGTGTCTACTAAAATTCTAATCATTAATCCATTACCTCTTTCGCTTTATTTGATATTAATGTAAACAGCTGAACGATCTCTTCAGCCTTCTCCTTACCGATTTTTTCCAGCAGCGTATCCACAAAACCAAGAATTTTGTCATGCTGCCGTTCATAAATATCGGCTTTCTCCATGTTCATAGTTACAAATACCTGACGCCGGTCTTTTTCAGAACGTTTTCTGAAGATCAGCCCTTTTTTCTCCATGGAATTTAAGGTACGATTCATCTGAGATTTCTGAATATTCGTTCTTTCACAAAGCTCTGTGGCTGTAATCTTTTTGTTTGGATGAGTCAATGCATTATGATGTAAGATACCGCAGATGAGCGACTCATTATAAGGCATTTCCGATACAAACCTTTCATTGCAGATCGTGGTGGAAAGCTTCAGCCAGGCATACAGGACTTTTTCGTTGATATTGCTCATATCTTCCTCTTCTAATAACTGTTTCAGTACCTTCCGGTGGCTTCTGAACAATTACCTTTTTTAACTTTTAAATAGTTCACAAAGTATACTATTCACAATATCAACTTTTGTCAAGTATTTTTTGTAGATATTATCGACATTACCGGCAAATATCAAAAATAAATTCAGCTGCCTGCTCCATGGCACGGTAAGCGGTCTTTAACGGTGACATCTGAAATACGTGCCACATTCCCGGAAAGGTTTCTAACTTCACCGGTACATGATATTTTTGCAGCTGTCTTTGAAGCTTCAGCGAATCAGAAAGTAAAATTTCATTGGTCCCTGCCTGAATATAGGTGGTGGGAAAACCGGTAAAATCTCCGAAAACCGGTGAGATCAGCGGATTTTTCAAGTCCATCTCCGGTGCATATCCGTCAATACAGCGCTGTAAGTAATCCTCTGTTAAAATAGGATCTTCCTGCGCTTTCTCCTTGTGGGATTTCCCACTCATGGTAAGATCTGTCCAGGGTGAAAACAATACCAGCCCTCTTGGCAGCAGCCTGTTTTGTTCTTTTAATTTCAGCACCAGACTTAAAGCAAGATTTCCTCCGGCAGAATCTCCCGCCACGATCACATCTCTGGCGCCATAACCATAATACATCAAATGATCCCATACATTTAATGCATCCTCTAGTGCTGCCGGATGGGGATGCTCCGGTGCCAGCCGGTAATCAAAGCTTAATACATCCATGGAAGTGGAGCTTGCCAGCTTATTGGTAATGCTTCTGGCATAACGGAAGCTTCCGCTGGTATAGCCTCCTCCATGACAATAAAGAATCACATATTTTTTCATATGGCTTCTGTCAACACAGCTCCATTCTGCGGCAATCCCATCAATTTCAAAATTACGATATTCAATGCCCTTTGCTTTTGAAAAGATCCCGCCAAAATTTTCCTGGGCAGCTCTTTGTTTTTCCACATCCGGTGTTTCCATCACAGCATGCATTCGCTTGATTGCTCTTAACATTCCCGGACTTGTTTCAAATTCCCTGGCCATGGTTTCACTCCTTGTAACTTTCTTTGCATAACCATAGTTTATCACACAGGTTTTCTTTCGTCCATCTTGCGAATATGGGAAATTAATTCTATAATAAAAAGGTATCTGACAGATACAAAGCAGACGCAAAAGTTTACTTTAAAAGTGAACGTCAGAAAAAACCTGAAGAAAGTAATGGAGGCAACACCTCCATGAGTTCCCTATGAATCATACATCTACCTGGTATAAGCTGGATCTTTCTGCCAATGTGTATCCCACTTTGCAGCGTAAAAATTTTTCCAACGTATACCGCATCTCATTAAGCTTAAAAGAAAACATTCGTCCCGATGTGCTGCAAAAAGCACTGGATCTGACCCTGCCCCGTTTTCCTACCTTTCAGGTAGCGATTCGAAAGGGTGTTTTCTGGCGATACCTGGAGCCTAACCACAGACCCGGTCCCTTTGTACAGCCTGACATTGAAAATCCATGCATGCCCATGCATTTTAAAACCAATAACCGGTATCTTATTCGGGTCTATTATTATGAAAAGAGAATCTCTTTAGAGGTTTTTCATTCCCTTTCTGACGGAACCGGTGCATTATATTTTCTAAAGACTATGGCTGCTGTTTACCTGCGGCTTTTAGGGCATTCCATCCCGACAGGGAAGGGTGTTTTAGATGTTAAGGAGACACCTGATCCGGAGGAATTCGAGGATGCCTATCTTCGCTATGCCACCTCAAAGGTGGGACGGCCAAGAAGCCAGGGCGGTGCCTTTAAGGTGCGTGGCACCAAAGAACCTTTTTATACTTTAAACATTATCTGCGGCGTCATTCCGGTAGATAAACTCCGGGCAGTCTCCAAGTCTCTTGGAGTGACCATTACCGAATATTTAAATGCGGTGCTTCTTTATGCGCTGCTTCAAAAACAAAAGGATGACCATCCTCTTCATGAGCGGCCGGTGACTTTAGCCATGCCGGTGAATCTGCGCAGCTTCTTTCCTTCCAAAACACTGCGTAATTTTATCTCCATGGTCTATCCTACCATTGATCCCAGGATGGGTGATTTTACCTTTGAAGAAATCCTTACCCATGTCCATGGATACATGCGCTACTATATCAATCCGAAATTTTTAAGTGCTGATATTGTGACCAATGCATCGGTACAGCAAAATCCGCTGATCCGTATTGTTCCTTTATTTGTGAAGGATTTTACAGTCCGGAAATTTTATGCAATGGTTCAGGATGGACAGTCCAGTGCCGGTCTTACCAATGTGGGACTTGTAAAGCTGCCAAAGGAAATGCAGCCTTTTGTAGAACGATTTGATGTGCTCATGGGACAGCCTTTTTCCGCACGTACCAACTGCGCCATCGTAAGCTTTCAGAATGTATTGACTGTGAATTTTACAAGCAGCATCAAGGAAACAGATATTGAACGGTATTTTTTCCGGAAACTGGTAAAAGACGGGATCCCTGTCAAGATTGAGACTAACAGAAAAATGGAGGAATAACTGATGTCCTATTGTGTAAATTGTGGAGTGGAGCTTGACCAGACTGCTTCCTCCTGTCCATTATGTCATACAAAGGTATATAACCCAGGCCAGCCCATTGATACGGTTTCGCCGCCGCCCTATGCTACGGTAAA
This sequence comes from uncultured Lachnoclostridium sp., assembly GCA_945786935.1. GTDB lineage: Bacteria > Bacillota > Clostridia > Lachnospirales > Lachnospiraceae > HGM12587. Next base: position 106,541 of record CALZFY010000001.1, on the reverse strand, counting down.
GGGATATATTGAACCGGTCAAGGCGAAAGAATTTACGATTCTCATGAGCATCGTACTTCTTACCAGTGCGCTGGTATGCATTTTTTTGAATATATTTGTGATTCCCATGGGACAATGGTCTGTCTACGTTACGGGCATCTGCGGAATGCTCTGGGTCTTTTTCCTGCCTTTGTTTTTTCCGCAGAAATCCAATATTTTTATCAATCTGGCACTGGATGGAGCAAGTATTTGTCTGTTTTTGGGACTGATTTCTCTCCTTCATCCGGGTCAGGGCTGGTATCAGGACATTGGTCTGCCCACTGCTCTTTTGGGAACCGTGCTTTTGGAAATTTTCTTTCTTGTTGCCATCCATAAAAAAAGCTCCATGCTGATTAAGACAGTGACTGCAGTAACAGCTGTAGCGGTTTTCTGTGTCGCCATTGAGATTATGATCGATCTTCATTTTACCGGCACCTTTGAGCTTCGCTGGTCGGCGATCGTGGCAACCTGCGTGGCGGTCATAGACATTATCCTTATGACCATCTACCTAAGAGAAGGACTCCGTTCAGAGGTCCGAAGAAGAATGCATTTTTAACAAAAGAGCTGTCGGTCCTTTTACAGACCGGCAGCCTTTTTTAGTTCTTCCATAATTCTTTTTTCTTCCGGTGTAACAGTCTTAGGCACCTGAATCTGAATGGTTACATATTCATCTCCATGAACCTTTGGATCATTCATTGCCACAATTCCTTTGTTTTTAATCCTGATCTTACTGCCCGGCTGTGTTCCCGGCGGGATCTTGCATTCCACCGGTCCATACAGTGTACGAAATCTCGCAGTGCCACCCAGTGCTGCGGTTGTATACGGAATACTTTCGGTCACATAGACATCTTTTCCTTCCCGCCTGTATCCCGGTTTTTCCTGAATGTGTACTCTGATCAAAAGATCTCCCGCAACTCCTTTGCCTTTAAGCCTTACACTCTGTCCTTCGTTAATGCCTGCAGGGATGTGAACCTTTAATCTCTCTCTTTTGTATCCATCTACCTGCAGGATCTTGTCACAGCCAAAGGCAGCCTCTTCAAAATCAATGGTAATATCAGCATAACTGTTTTTCTTTCTGAAATGTTCCGAAGAATCCTCCTGAAAGCCTCTTCCAAAATGGCTGTGGAAAGAACCCTGACGGAAAAAGTTTTCGAAAATATCTCCAAACATATCTTCCTGATTCTGACTGCTGTCCTGATATTTCCAAGAGCCGCCATTTTCCATGCTTCCGTCAAATGCGGCCATGCCAAACTGATCATACAGTTTTCGCTTTTCGGGGTCACTTAAAATATTATAGGCTTCCGTTACTTCTTTAAATTTCTGTTCTGCTGTCCTGTTGCCGGGATTTGTATCCGGATGGTATTTCTTGGCAAGCTTACGGTAGGCACGTTTGATTTCCTGTTCAGATGCCCCTTTCTTTACTTCCAGGGTCTCATATAAATCTCTATTAGTCAAAATTCTCACCTCTTTTCAAAGCCAAAACAAAGCGGGAACCTCTGTATCCCAGAGCATTCCCGCTTCGTAATGATTTACCAATGCTTCCGTCAGGAATGCATTTTAGCCTTCAATTGTTATATATTTGTTTTCCTCTACTACTGGTTTTGCTTCTTTTTTCGGTACGAAAACTTTCAGAACACCATCTTCAAATTTCGCTTTGATATCTTCCTGAGTGATCTGTTCGCCCAAATAAAAGCTTCTGCTGCAGGATCCGGAATATCTTTCTTTACGGATGAATTTTCCATGCTCATCCTTTTCTTCTTTTGTGGTATTTGTTTTTGCAGAAATCGTCAGATAACCATCCTTTAATTCTGCCTGAACATCTTCTTTTTTATATCCCGGAAGTTCAATATGAAGCTCATATCCGGCTTCTGTTTCTTTGATATCCGTCCTCATGACATTTGTGGTCGGAGTGTTGTATCTTGCAACGCTTCTGGCCGGCTGTGTGAAATCACTAAAGAAACTGTCAAATAAATCTTCTCCAAAAATACTAGGTACTAACATCATCATTTCCTCCATTCTTCTCACTACGGCACCATTGCCGTTTACAATATGATTTTTTGCATCGGATCCTTGATTTCCTTTGCTTGATTATGTTATAGCACTGCTATTAGCACTCGTCAATAGTGAGTGCTAATATTTTACAAAATGTTTATTTTATTATTTTTCCTTAAGATTTTACTTCAAATCTCCCATGGCAGGCCCGTTAATGAGACCTCCGCTTTCATCAAACCTGGAACCATGACAGGGGCAGTCCCAGCTATGCTCCGGTGCATTCCACTGAAGGGCACAACCCAGATGAGGACAGCGTTTGGTACGGAAACTCAAAAGATTCCTCGTTGCTTCCAGACCATTGATCAAAAGCTGCTTTTTTCTCATAGGCCTTTGGGGAGAAAAAAGATCCTCGTAAGGGTTTTTCCTTCCCTGTACCAGGTCACATAAGATCTTTGCCGCTGCCATGGAAGAAGTCATCCCCCACTTGTTAAAACCTGTGGCCACATAAGCATTCGGCATCCCCTTTGCATAGGTGCCGATATAGGGGATCTGATCCAGACTCATGCAGTCCTGAGTAGCCCAAAGGGCTTTTTCTTTTGCAAAAGGGTAGACTTCTCCGGCAAAATTTCTAATCTTCTCCCAGCCTCCTCCGGGCTTTCCGGTTCTATGACTTCCTCCGCCAAGAAGCAAAAGATCCCCATAGCTTCGAAAAGAGAATCCCTTTCCCGACTCATCGATATACATGCCTTCTAATTTTTGTGCATTTTCATAGGCGATCACATAGGAGCGGTGCTGATACATTTTCAGAAAATACATGCCGTGTTTATTCATGATGGGAAAATGTGTGGTAAAAATCACCTGATCAAACGCAATGCTTCCATGATCCGTTACTGCAGTACGGGGCTTTAATTCTCTTACATAGGTATGTTCATAAATGTGCAGGTTTTTACAGATTCCATTCACAAATTTCAACGGATGAAGCTGTGCCTGATTTGGAAAAGAAACAGCTCCCGTAACCTTTATGGGAAGATTCGCAGTTTCTTTAAGCTGTACCGGAAATCCGAGACTTTCCAATACCGTGGCTTCCTCTTCCAGTTTTTTACGGTTATTGGTGGAATAGACATAATTGGTCTCTCTTTGAAAATCACAGTCAATCTGTTCTGCCATCACTGCATAGGCCTCAATGGCCTCCTCATTGGCTCTTAGATACTTCTCTGCCGCTTCCTGGCCCAGATATTTTACAATGTCCTGATAAATGAGCCCATGCTGGGAAGTGATCTTCGCCGTGGTATTCTTTGTCACCCCGGAGCAGATCATCCGCCCTTCCACCAGCACATAATCCACACCCTGCTGCTGTAAAAAATGTGCACATAACAGCCCTGCCATTCCGCCGCCGATAATGAGCACATCTGTTTTTTTGTCACCCTTCAGCACCGGAAAGTGCGGAAGGTTTACGTTTTTTGTCCAAATTGAATCCATGCGATCATACCTCCGATAGTTCTATTGTGCGGAATTTATGGGATTCTATGCTACTGTTCACTTCGTTCCAGTAGCTGGCAAAAATCCATGCAGAATTTGCTTCGCAAATGGATTTTTGCTTGCAGAACTCGGGATTTTCTTGCGAAAACCCTCGCGGAATAGTGACGTCTGTACAGTAACGATTCTATGACTGACAGTCAGCTCTTTTTTAGATATTGAAATTAAGGAAATAATTGATTATCATAAGAGGAAAATAGTAAAGGAATTGAATCAAATGAACCATTTACCAAATGAAGTACAACAACTTTTTGATTATTTAAAAGCAGGTACCTCTGCTTTTCACGTCGTAGAACACTCCAGACAGGTACTGAAAAGAGCAGGCTTTCAGGAGCTTTCCTTCAAAGATGCCTGGAACCTTGAAAAGGGTGGACGCTATTTTTGTGCCCCTTTTGACACCACCCTCTATGCGTTTACCATCGGCAACGAATGTGATCTCTCCAATGGAATCCATATCGGAGGAGCACATACAGATTTTCCTGCATTGAAGGTAAAACCGAACCCGGAAATCTTCTCCCACGGCTATCTGCAGCTCAACACAGAAGTTTACGGCGGGCCCATTTTAAATACTTTTTTTGACCGTCCCCTTTCCCTTTCCGGTAAGGTTGTCACAAGGGGAGAACGCTATGACAAGCCTGTAAGCCACCTTTTGGATTTCAAAGCACCGGTACTGTACCTTCCGAACCTGGCCATTCATATGAACCGTGATGTAAACGATAAAGGAGTCCCGGTCAATAATCAGAAGGAGCTTCTGCCGCTCCTTGGAACCGTTCAGGAAGAGCTGAACAAAGACACCAAAATTTTAGATCTTCTTGCAAAAGAGCTGGGAGTAAACGTATCAGATATTTTAGATTATGATCTTTGTATTTATGCCATGGATCAGCCAACTTTAGTTGGTGTTACGGAAGAATTCATTTCCGCTCCGCGCCTTGACGATATTACTTCTGTCAGTGCATTGGTACATGGTCTCATTGAAAGTAATCATAAAGAGCGTGTGAATCTGGTATGCCTTTTTGACAATGAAGAGGTAGGAAGCTTAAGCAAGCAGGGGGCAGATTCTTCCCTGGCATCTGTAATGATCGGAAAGATCTGGCAGGCTTTCGGTAAAAATATGGTAGACTGTATGGCTGATATTTCAGATGGTATGATGATCTCTGTGGATGTAGCTCACGCTTATCATCCAAACCATCCCGGCATGCAGGACATTACCAACTATCCTGTGATGAATCAGGGATTTGTCTTAAAAACCGCAAGCAATCAGTCCTACGCATGGGATCCGGAAATTCTGGGGGCTCTCATAGACCTTTGTGACAGAGAAGAAATCCCTTACCAGAGATTTGTAAAACATTCCAATACCAAAGGCGGCGGAACCATCGCATCTGTGATATCTTCCCATTTACCTATGAGAACCGCTGATCTGGGCGTTGGACTTCTGGCAATGCACTCAGCCTGTGAAATGATGGGCATGAAAGACCAGGTGGCACTGGAAAAATTTGCAAAGGCATTCTTTGATAAATAAAACAAAAGGACAGGCTCAAAGACTTCTTTCAAATGAAGTCTTTGAGCCTGTCTTTATATATTGAATCACCCCAGCTTTTCTTTCTCAGCCTGCAGTAATTCAAGATTCAGATTATTTTCACTGGCAGTCTTATCTACCCAGAGATTTAATGCATCAATGGCAAGGGAAACCTGATCCAGCTTTTTGCTGATTAGGGCAAAGTCTTTGATTTCATCATCGGTAATCTGACCATCCCGTGCGATCTGGATAAGCCTGCCGGTAAGGGGGCTGATTTCATTTAAGCTCCCGATGGTCTCCAGAATAATATTGGCAAGCTCCGAGACCTCCACCTCCGGAACATATTTGGCTCCGATCTCACATCTGTGAGAACAGTAATAATTACACAGATCCGGTCTCTTATAACATTCTGCCATCTGAACAATGTCGTAGGGCGTGGGCTCCTGCATTTCATATTCAATCTTTTCTATGCGGGAAGAAGACATACCTTCCATCTGCTCGCTGGCCTTTTCTCTTGTAAGTCCCTGCTCTTCCCGGTATCTTTGATAAATCGTTTTATTCTCTCTTACGGATTGTTTTCCCATGGTAGATCTCCCTTTGTAAAATATGCTTTCTCATATATTTCATTATACTTCAAGCCACTTCCCGGAACAAGAGTGCTCTTCGCCAGGCCATGTGAAATAGAACCTTCTATTTCGCAAAACCCGATGTATATTTTCATCCCAAAGGATTATATAATGGCACTGCAAACACCAAATGTGTTCTCTACACCAGAAAGGAAGAAGTGCTATGAAAAGACCAAACGGATATACCTTTGAAGATTTAAAAAGGATCAGAAGAATCATTTTCGCGATTGCCATACTGGCTGTGATCGCAGTCATTTATTTTTCCGGCTACGCCATCGGGAAAGGAAAATTTGAAAAAGAGGTAGCCAGATTGGAGGAAGAAAACAAAACGCTTTCTGATCCTGTGGTAGTATATGAAACCGCTACCCAAAAGATCGATCTGGCATTGATCGTATCGGAAATCCGTGACATGGGCGAGCTTGCCACAGTGGAATATTTATACACGGATGCATGCGAATATCAGGATCCGGCAGAATTTTTCGGTAAGACAGTTCCCTTTGATTTCACAACCAAATCCTTTATCGCAAAATGGGATGGCATAATCAAAGCAGGGATTGACGTAGACCGCGTGACTGTCGAAGAGGATGAGGAGAATAAAACCATTACTGTTTCACTCCCACCGGCCGAAATTCTTTCACATGTCACTGAAAACTACGAAACATTATTTGAAAAGGACGGACTTTTCAATGAAGTAAAGGTTGAGGATGTCAGAGAGTTTGATAAAACCTGCAAAGAAACCATGGAACAAAAGGCAATCGATCGGGGACTTTTAGAGAATGCATCTGAAAATGCCAAAGCAATCATTGAAAAGCTGGTTAACACGGAAGCTGTCAGGGAGCTTGGCTACAAAATCGAATTCAGAGAACTGAAAAATGTACAATAAAAGGAGATGGTAGTCTTGACAGCCGAGCAAAGAATCAGACGATGTATCCTGCTTGAAAAGATGAAGAAGTCTCCAAATTATTGTAAGAGACTGGGACTTTTGGATACATCCACATACAAAAAATAACGGAGGAAAAACAATGTATCAGATTCAAAATTTTACAAACAACGATAACGTAAAGGTATTAGACACTCTCGGAGCATTTTCCGTCATTGAGTATCAGAAGGATATCAGTGTGCTGCCCCAGGATGCCATAAATGCTTACTATCGCAGCCAGATGAACATCAGAAAACGACAGGTAGTCTGTGATGTAAAAAAATCCAATGTGACTGTTCAGGCCGGCAGCATGCAGTGGTTTGTGGGGGATGTAACGGCAACAACCGGAATCAAAGGAGTGGGAGATCTTCTCTCAAAAGCAGTGCGGGGTTCTGTAACCAAAGAATCTGCCATCAAACCGGAATATACCGGCGATGGAACTCTGGTGCTGGAGCCAACCTATAAACACATTCTTCTTTTGGATGTCAGTGACTGGGGCGGTACCATCGTTCTGGATGACGGACTGTTTCTGGCATGTGAGTCTTCTCTAAGACACAAAACGATCATGAGAAGCAACCTTTCTTCTGCTGTGGCCGGAAACGAAGGCTTGTTCAATTTGGGAATCCAGGGAAAAGGAATTCTCTGTCTGGAATCCCCCTGTCCGAAAGAGGAACTCATAGAGGTTTCCCTTCAGGATGATGTACTGAAAATTGATGGAAACTTTGCCATCGCCTGGTCAGGCAGCCTGGATTTTACAGTAGAACGCTCCGGCAAGAGCCTGATTGGATCCGCTGCTTCCGGCGAAGGTTTGGTAAATGTATACCGTGGAACCGGAAAGGTTCTTCTTGCAGCGGTTGGATAAATACCCTCTAACACAATGGGGTGACTGAAAATTTTCAGTCACCCCAAAAAGTCTGTTTGTTTTATTTCCGTGATAATAAACATACTGTTTCCAAATTTCCCGTGGAAGGAAACATGTCAACACTGCAGCACCGTTCCACCCGGTAACCATTCTCCTGTAATTCCACCAGATCCCTTGCAAGAGAGGTGGGTTTACAGGAAATGTAAACCATCCGCTCTACGCCGTAGTCAATGATCTTTTTCAGTGCCTTTGGATGGATGCCGTCCCGCGGCGGATCCAGCACAATGAAATCCGGTCTTTCTTCAATGGTATCCAGTACCTTCAAAACATCCCCTGCCAGAAACTCACAGTTAGAAAGGCCGTTCAGCTCTGCGTTCACTTTCGCAGCCTCCACTGCTTCTTCCACGATTTCCACCCCCACGACTTTTTTCGCCACCGGTGCAAGAATCTGGGCAATGGTTCCTGTGCCGCTGTATAAGTCAAACACCACCTGATCTTTGGTATCTCCCACATATTCTCTTGCTTTAGAGTAGAGTACCTCCGCTCCCAGAGAGTTTGTCTGGAAGAAAGAAAATGGGGAAATCCTGAACCGAAGCCCCAAAAGTTCCTCATAGAAATAATCCTGTCCGTACAATATTTCAGTGCCGTCATTTTGTACCACATCTGCCAGACTGTCATTTTTCGTGTGCAAAATACCTGCAAATTTTCCTTTTAAAGGAAGTGCCAGAAGCTTCTCCACCCAGGGCTGCAGATCCACTTCCATCTGGGTGCTGGTTACCAGATCCACTAAGATTTCCTGTGTTTTTACGGCTTTTCGTACCAGCAGGTGACGCAGGTAACCTTCATGGCGCATCTTCTGGAAAAAGGGTACCTTCCGTTCACGGAAATGTTCCAGTGTAACAGTCAGAATCTTTCGAAAATCCTCATCTACCAGCTGACAGCTTTCTACCTCTACAATGTCATAAAAGCTTCCTCTTTTATGCATGCCAAGAGACAATGGACCGCCCTTGTAAGCGTCTCCAAAGGAAAATTCCATTTTATTACGGTATTCCTTATATACGGGGCTTGGAATCAGTCCCTCAAAAGGAATTTCCGGACAAACAGCCTGTAAAATCTCTTTTACCTGAGCCTCCTTCATCTTCACCTGTTCTTCATAAGGCAGTGTCTGGAACTCACAGCCACCACAAATACCGTAGTGTGGACATCCTTCTTCTATTTCCACAGGAGACTTTTCCAAAATCTCCAAAAGACGTCCCTCCCATTTCCCTTTTCTCTTTTTACTGATGGAAAAACGGATCTTCTGTCCTGTAAGGGCATGCTTTACCACAACCTTTTCTTCTTCCATCCTGATCACACCTTTATTTGGAAAGGATACATGATCTACATATCCTTCGTAAATCTCTCCTTTTTTCAAACTAACCTCCACTAGAAAAGGCTGCCCTGATGAGCAGCCCTTTGTAATTTTTATTCTATTTTGATTCTTCTTCAGCCTTTGCTGTTTCTTCAGCTTCAGGATCTTCTTCAAACTCATCATCGTCATCGAAGAAATCATCATCATAATCAAAATCGTCTTCGATATCATCTTCATAATCTTCCAGATAATCCGGTTTCATGAAGCGATATACCGCATAAGCGATTCCTGCAACTGCTACAACAAATGCAACAATTCCTACAACGATGCAAATAACATTACATTTCTTTTCTTCTTTCTGCTGTTCCTTTTTCAGAATCTGTGCTAATAATTCTTCTGCTCTGTTCATATGATAAGACCTCCCGATCAAGCTTTTTATTATGATACCACAATTATATTTTTTTTACTAGGTTTCTGAAAAATTTTATACTTTCTTTAGTTTCGCAAAAGAAGCAAACATCCTCTTACGTCCCACGCCGTCAAAATCGACCGCCACTTCATAATCACGACCACCTTCTGTGATTTCTGCCACCGTTCCTTCGCCAAATTTCATATGACAGACTCTGTCACCTACAGTATACGCAAGGCCTTCTGCTTTGGTTACAGTAAACTGCTGTACAGCCTTCGGTTTTTCCATGAATGCTTTTTTGCGCTCCATATAGGTATTGGTCTTTTGGATTTCTTCGGTTTTATCTTTTTTCACCTGGCAGCCTCTTTCCAGATAGTCCTGAGGAACTTCCTTCATAAATCTGGAAACTGCATTCATCTGATTCTGCCCACGGATCATACGCATCCTGGCAGCGGTCATGGTAAGCCTTTTCATAGCACGGGTGATTCCTACATAACACAGACGGCGTTCTTCCTCAATCTCTTCTGCCGGATTATCTGCCATAATAGACATATAGCTTGGGAAAATACCGTCCTCCATACCGGACAAATAGACATACGGAAACTCCAGACCTTTGGCACTGTGTAAAGTCATAAGAAGCACTCTGTTTTCATCCGCTTCCAGATTGTCAATGTCAGCTACCAGCGCAACTTCCTCTAAAAAGCCGGAAAGGGTTGCCGGTTCGTCCACACAATTTTCTTCATAGGAAGCAACCTTGGAGATCAATTCATCAATATTTTCGATTCTTGCCTTGGCTTCATCCGTACCTTCCAGCTCCAGCTCACGGCGATAGCCCGTAACCTCTAAAATATCTTCCATCAGCTCTGTCAGGGTAAGCTCTTCTGCCTTTGCACGAAATGCATGAATCACCATTGCAAAATTTTTAAGCTTTGAGGCAGTCCGGCCAAATTCAGGAATGCCGTCTGCCTGTCCCAAAACCTCTAAAAAGCTCATGTCGTGATCGTCTGCAAACCTTTGGACCTTGTCGATGGTGGTTGGTCCAATCCCGCGTTTTGGTACATTGATAATACGCTTCACCGCCAGATCATCCACACCGTTATCAATGGTTTTTAAGTAGGAAAGCAGATCCTTGATTTCCTTTCTGGCATAGAAGTTAATTCCCCCAATGATACGATAGGGAATGTTATCCCTGATAAACTGCTCTTCAAAAAGTCGGGACTGGGCATTGGTCCGGTACAAAATAGCATGATCCTGATAACGGCTTTCTCCCTCTCTTACACTTTTTCGAATCTGCTCTGCCACATACTCCGCTTCCTCATATCCATTGTAAAACTGGCGGAAGAAAATACCATCTCCATCCTCTGACTCTGTCCAGAGCTTTTTATCCTTACGACCAATGTTATGACTGATCACTGCATTGGCAGCATTTAAAATATTTCCGGTAGAGCGGTAATTCTGCTCCAGCTTAATAACCTTTGCCTTTGGAAATACTTTTTCAAAATTTAAAATGTTGCCGATGTTAGCACCCCGGAATTTATAGATGGACTGATCATCATCACCTACCACACACAGGTTCTGATATTTTCCTGCCAGCAGGCTTACAAACTGAAACTGTGCTGTGTTGGTATCCTGGTATTCGTCTACCATAATATAGCGGAAACGCTCCTGGTAAAAATCCAGAACCTCCGGGTGACTTTGAAACAATTCTACGGTCTTGACGATCAGATCATCAAAGTCCAGGGCGTTGTTTTTTTTCAGTGCTTTCTGGTACTCCACATAGGACTGTGCGATCAGCCGGAGCTTGTAATCAGCCCCTGCATTCAGCATAAATTCTTCCGGCGAAACAAGCTCGTCCTTTGCATGGGAGATCACTCCCAAAAAGGATCTCTCCTTGTAAATCTTCGGATCCAGATCCATACTTCTGATCACGTCCTTCATAACGGATTTCTGATCATCGGAATCATAAATGGTAAAATTGGTATCATAACCCAGAAGGTCGATATGTCTTCTTAAAATCCGCACACAGCAGGAATGAAAGGTGGAAACCCATACACTGTCGCTTCCAAATCCAACGATTTTGTCCACACGCTCCCGCATTTCCCCTGCTGCCTTGTTGGTAAAAGTAATCGCCAGAATATTCCATGGATTTACACCGCATTCCTCGATCAAATATGCAATTCTGTGGGTAAGAACACGGGTCTTTCCGGAGCCTGCACCGGCCAGGATCAAAAGCGGGCCCTCCGTGCATAACACCGCTTCTTTTTGTCTATCATTTAATGTATCATAAATACTCATTTGTCTTCTTGTTGTTACTGTTTACCTCTCTCCAGCAACCATCCTTTCCATATTCTTTTCCAGTGTACCATACATATGTTCGTACCGCAAATATAATTTTTTGATTGTTCACTCCTGCTTTTAAGCTATTTGTTAATTTTCTAACATATGTTTCACAAAAGGGCTTGCAAAGTCTCTTCACCTTCCTTATAATGTAACGTATTAAAGTGCGAAATTATGAGGTAGAAAAAATGATTGATGTTTTAGACACTCATACCCATACACTGGCCAGTGGCCATTCTTACAGTACGATCCGTGAGATGGCTCATTCTGCCAGCGAAAAAGGCTTAAAGCTTTTGGGCATCACAGAGCATGCACCGAAAATGCCGGGGAGCTGCCACGAATTCTATTTCCAGAATTTAAAGGTGGTAGATCGGCAGATGTGCGGTGTAGAACTGCTTTTAGGAGCAGAATTAAATATTTTGGACGCCAATGGAACTGTAGATCTTCCGGAAACTATTTTACGCAAGCTGGATATTACCATTGCCAGCCTGCACATTCCGTGTATGACACCGGGAACGAAGGAAGAAAATACAAGGGCCTATATAAATGCGATCAAAAATCCCCTGATCAATATCATCGGCCACCCCGATGACCGGCGCTATCCTGTGGATTACAGGGAAATTGTTCTTGCCGCCGGGGAATATCACACCCTGATCGAGTTAAACAATGCCTCTCTGACGGAAGGCGGGGCCAGAGTCAATGCCCGACCTCTGGATCTGGAACTTTTGGAGCTTTGTGCTCAGTATGATGTACCGATCGTCATGGGAAGTGATGCACACATTGATCTGGCGGTAGGAAATCATGATAAAGCCGTTTCGCTTTTGACGGAAATCAGCTTTCCAAAACATCTGATCGTAAATCAGGATGTAGATTATCTTAAAAAATATGTAAACCGATATAAATTTTAAAGGAGATACTTTCTATGAGTAAAACAGTAAAAACCGAAGCCGTTGACCATCTATTTGAGGCAATTCTCACACTTCAGAATAAAGAAGAATGCTACACATTTTTCCAGGATGTTTGTACCATCAATGAGCTTTTGTCTCTTTCCCAGCGCTATGAAGTAGCAAAAATGCTGCGTGAAAAGAAAACATATCTGGAAATTGCAGAAAAAACCGGTGCTTCCACTGCTACCATCAGCCGTGTAAACCGTTCCTTAAACTATGGATGTGACGGATACGATATGGTATTCTCCAGACTGGAAAAGACAGATAACAAATAAAACAGAGGTAATTTCATGCGTGTATTAAATCATCTGGAACCAGCCAGTGTATTTTATTATTTTGAAGAAATCTGCAGTATTCCCCACACTTCCTTTCATGAGAAAGCATTGAGTGATTACTGCGTGGACTTTGCAAGGAAAAGAAATCTGTACTGTGAACAGGATACCCTTGGCAATGTCATCATCATTGCACCTGCTACACCAGGATATGAGGATGAGGAAGCTATTATCTTACAGGGACATTTGGATATGGTCGGTGATAAGGCTGCCGATTGTGACCTTGATCTTGAAAAGGATGGGCTTCGTCTTGGAATTGACGGAGATTGGATCTATGCCAAAAAAACAACACTGGGAGGAGATGACGGGATTGCCGTAGCTTACGGGCTTGCACTTTTAGATGCAAAAGACATTCCTCATCCCCGTCTGGAGGTCGTTTTCACAGTTTCCGAAGAGGTAGGACTTTTGGGTGCTACCGGCATCGACTTATCCTGCTGTCAGGCAAAACGGCTTCTGAATATCGACTCTGAGGAAGAAGGCATCTTTACCGTAGGGTGTGCCGGCGGGCTTCGTGCACAATCAGATATTCCGGTGAAAAGAATCCCTTCCTCCGGTCTTTGTCTGGATTTTAAATTTGAAGGAATCTTAGGTGGACACTCCGGAATTGAAATTAATAACGGACTTGCCAATGCCAATGTTCTTTCAGGAAGATTTTTCATGGCATTGAAAAAGAGCTGCGACTTTGAAATCATTTCCATGGAAGGCGGTGTCAAGGAAAATGTCATTCCAAAGGATGCTTCCTTCTCCCTGCTGATCCGAAATGAGGACCTGGCCGCTGTAGAAGCTGCTCTCTTAGAATTTAATGAACAGGTCAAAGTGGAATATGCCTCCGCAGACCCTCGCGCACAGCTGGTGATGGCAGGTGCAGGTATGGCGGAAGCAGATGTGCTGGATACCGATTCTAAGGAAAAACTCCTGACCGCACTGAACCTGATGCCAAATGGGGTACAGTCTATGTGCGTCGATCTTCCGGGGCTTGTGGAAACTTCTCTGAATATGGGTGTCATTTCCCTGACAGAGGATAACCTGCAGTTGTGCTTCTCTGTAAGAAGCTCTGTAGCTTCCGCAAAAGCTTATATCACGGAAAAGATTACACAGTTAACAGAATTTCTGGGCGGAGAAGTCTCTCTCTCCGGTGACTATCCGGCATGGCCTTATGCAAGGGAATCCAGATTCCGTGACCAGTGTATCAGGGTTTATGAAAAGCTGTATGGTAAGAAGCCGGAGGTGGTTACCATCCACGCAGGGCTGGAATGTGGCATTCTCTCCGAAAAGATTCCGGGACTGGAATGTATCTCCATCGGACCGGACTTAAAAGAGATCCATACCATTAAGGAGCGGGCCTCTATTTCCTCCATTGCAAGAGTATGGGAATTTATCAAGGCCGTCCTGGCTGAAAAAAACAAATAATGCATAACTGTTCAGTACGTTCCAGAGGTGGATTCTGAACAGTTATAATGATTCAATAAATTAGTGTTCATCAAATACTGGACAAAAAAATGGTGTGTTCCCAAAGGAACTACACCATTTTTTTTGCAAGCAACAGGGAAAAATGAATGCTTGCAAACCATTTCCTCAACAATCCGGGATACTCACAAAGCATGTTTGTCGTGATTAAATCATGGTCAACACACCAAGAGATTTTAAAAGTAAAATTACAAGCAATACCGGTGTGATATATTTTAACATCACAATATAGAGCTTCTTACGTCCAAACTTTTCTCCGTTTTTCATAACTTCATTTGTCACGGTTTCAGGCTTTAAGATCCAACCGATCAAAATACAGGTTCCGATTGCTACCACCGGCATCAGTACGTAATTACTTACATAGTCCATCACGTCTAAGATCTGACCAACGGTCCCGTTCGGAAGTGTTAAGTCAAAGTACCAGAAATTGTAACCAAAGCATACGGCAAGTCCGCCAAGAAGAGCAATGATAAATTCTACAGCCACTGCCCTGGTACGGGACCACTGGAACTTATCCATCAGGCTGGAAACAACTGCTTCCATAATGGAAATAGAACTTGTAATGGCTGCAAATAAAACCATGGCAAAGAACAGACATCCGATAAATCTGCCCATGGTGCCCATTTCCGCAAACACCTTTGGAAGGGAAATAAACATAAGCCCCGGTCCGGAGGCTGCCATACCCTCTCTTCCCATAAATACGAATACTGCGGGAATGATCATAACGCCTGCCAGGAATGCTACCATGGTATCGAAAATTTCGATCTGGTTGATAGATTTCACCAGATTATTTTCATCCTTTACATAGGAACCATAAGTAATCATGATACCCATGGCAACGCTTAAGCTGTAAAAGAGCTGTCCCATGGCATCCAAAAGCACTGTAAAGAAGCTCTTGATGGTCATCCCTTCAAAATTAGGAATGACATAGATTTTAAAGCCTTCCCAACCTGTTCTTGTGATGCCTTCTGCATCTGTGTAACTGATTCTTACGGAAAAGACTGCAATCCCAATGACTAACAAAATCAAAATCGGCATCAGGATCTTGGAAAAAGATTCAATTCCTTTATTTACACCAAGAAAGATTACCAGAGAAGTCACAGTCATAAAAATAACCATCATAACGACCGGCTCTGCCTTTGAAGTAATAAATCCTGTAAAGAACCCATCCGTGGCTGCCGCTGCTGCACCTGACTGTGTCAGAAATGCAAGGAAATACTTAAATACCCAGCCACCGATCGCACAGTAATATGGCAAAATAATCATGGGAATCACACAGGCAATAATTCCTAAGAATCCCCATTTTTTCTGCAGCTTTCCATAGGCAGTCAGCGGACTTTGTTTTGTCTTTCTTCCAATGGCGACCTCAGTCGTTAGAAGTGTAAAACCAAAGGTCAGTGCCAAAACAACATAAATCGCAAGGAAGATTCCGCCGCCGTCCTTTGCCGCCAGATACGGGAATCTCCAAATATTTCCCAGTCCAACCGCACTGCCTGCTGCAGCCAGCACAAATCCCAGAGAACCGGAAAATGAATTTCTTTTTTCTTTCTTCATAATTTCGTTTTGAGTTTTTACCCCTATTCCTCCTACATCGTAATGCTTGGTATTTTACCATATTTCAGATATTTTTACCACTGTTTTTTACAACAAAAGAGCCTCCAGCTGTCTTTCAAGATACCTTCGATGCTGTGTTCTGTCAGCAGTAATAAACTCAAAGGTGAGATATTCCGGTGCAATACGCTCCACCATCTCCTTCACCCCGGGGCAGGTAAATGGTTCATGCCGGTCTACCGCATAGGCATGAAAAAACATCTGATTGTACCGCTTGGAAAAAGTATCTCCCATCTTCGGCGGATGATTTTTCGTTTGCTCGCAGTACTCCCCGGTGAGGGACTGATTTAAGTGCATTCCCCGGATATATCTGCAAAGATCTCCATGCTCGTCCAGCATCCGATGAATATAGGCAACTCCTTCTTCCTGGGTTCTAATCCCCGGATTCGTATGGAGCAGGTGCCCTGTATCCATCATAATTCCTTTGTTGGGATATTTTACCTGATCAAGGAGTCTCCTTGTGATCTCCGGGCGTGTCAGCTGTAGCCCCGGCTGCCATAAATTTTCCAGAAGGAGGCAAATGTTCCCGTCTTCTTTCTCAAAAACTATATTCAGAAGCTCTGCTACTGCATCTACAACCTCTTCATCAGAATAATGGTATTTCCATGTAAAAGATTCTTCAATGGTTGCCTCCGACACATGGAAAACTACATATTCCACACCATATTGGTGGGCATATTCCAACTCCTTCTGATAACGCCTTACGATTGCTTCCCTGTCGGAACCACCATAGTATTGTTCCCATGTCTTTCTGGTATCAAACTCTTGAAAAAGTGCTTTTTCATTTCCTTTCCAGAAGTCAACCCAGAACGGGAAAAAATGCATATGAAGCCCCACAACACGTTCTTTCGGTATTCTGTGGTCTTTGTCTTCTCCGAAGTACATTAATTCCACACCGTCAAATTTGTCCAGCATGGTTTTAAAGTCTTCTGCACTTTCATATCTTTGCAGATCATCTTCACTGGTTGTAATATTAAACAATGTTTTCAATGTCTCTACTCTTATCCTTATGAGTTATGTATCGTCCCCTGCTCCGCAATTCTTAAGATGCGGACAATGGGCATGATCAGGATTCCGCAGAAAAAGTTACTGACTCCGTGTACAAAATCCCAGGGAAGCCCGGCAATGATCCAGGCAACCATTCCTTCAAAATTCAGGCCAAATAATATGGCCTGCGCCGGTGCGTAAAGCGTGCCGAATAAAAATCCATGGGCAGCACAGACACACATGTAAACCAACGGACGGATTTTGGGAGGCATTTTCTTTGGAAGCAGCATCACCACACCCCAAAGAACCGTCCATATGTACAGATAGGGAATCCACCATGTGGCAAACCCTGCGAATATGCCATTCAGCAGTACATATACATAGATTGGATATAATGCTTTTTTTCCGTATACCAATGTAAATGCAATCACAAAGGTTCCCAACAAATGTACATTTGGTGCTACTTCCATAATCAGTTTGGAAATGTACATGAGAGCACCCAGCATGGAAAATACTGCTATTTCTTTTGTTTTCAGCTTCACGATTATTCCACCTTAAATGCGAAGGAATCTCCTTCTGTAATCTCTGTGGCATCGACACTTGTCATTGCATATTCGCCATTCATATAGAATGCCCAATATTTTCCATCCTGATCGTAATCTACAGTCTCACCGTTGACAGTTTTTACATAGAGACCATAGTCACTTTCCTCTCCTGCGATTAATCCAAGCTCCTCCAATGCTTCCCCGACGTTTTCTTTGTCGGTATGGATTTCCAGGTTCACCTCTTCGCCTTGCGTATTTACAATCAAAAAAGCAAATTCTTTACTTCCTTCTCCAAGCACTGCTCCATCTTCATAGACGGTCTCTGTGGATACTGCTGTATCCTCTTTTTTGCCACATCCTGCCATGCCCAGCACCATGATTGCGCAAAGCATGAAAATCAATAGTTTTTTTGTGTGTTTCATTTCTTTTTTCTCCTTTTCCTCGTTCGGATTTCGTTTGTTCAATCATCAGGCAGGTCTCCCGGCTTATAGATCATTGCATTTCGCTATCTTCCCAGTTTCCCAGTGATGTCATTGCTTCTGCTCCCTAATTACGGTGACGAGTTCGTACAGGATTTTCACCTGTTTCCCTTTTCACCGGAATACTCTATGAGTAATCCGACACCTGACAATGAATTATGTTGCACGGAAATCATAACATATATCATGGGTTTATTCAATCTTCGGATAAAGCATATATTCTTTTACAAAATAAAACCGTCACTGTTCTCTCCGTTCCAGTAAGAAGCCTTCCCTCACTGTTTTATCCTCCAGTGATTATTTTCTTTCACAAAACAGATTCACAATTCTGGTAGTGCTCTCACACTCTCTGTCATCTTAATCTGTTCCGCAGTATTCAGAATGTTCAACTGATATTCAGCAATCTCGCGTAATGTTTTGAATCTTTCTTCTCTTCCTTTCCCTTCCCGCAACATTTGTGCATTATGTGATTCCAGATTGGAGAGAACCGTTAGCTCATTAATTGTTGCAAAATCTCTGACATTACTCTTTTTAGCAAGTTCTGGATTCGCCTCTCGCCAGGCTTTAGCCGTAAATCCGAATAATGCCACATTCAATATATCCGCTTCTTCTGCATATGCCAACCATTGTAAATTTTCTCTGTAATTCATCTGCGGAAGTAAGTAGTTTCTCACAGCATCCGTCTGAATCAGATAATTATTTTTACTTAAAAACCGTTTTGCATCCCACTCTTTTTGTTCTGAATTATTCTCTTCTTCCTTTAGTCGCTGAAATTCTTTTATCAAATATAATTTAAATACAGGACTAATCGCAGATGCAAATTCAAACGCAATATCCTTGTGTGCATATGTACCACCATATTTTCCACGCTTTACGTATAATCCAATAGCATTTGTTTTATTAATCCATTCCGCTACACTTAATACAAACGTATGCAACCCAGCTTCTGTTTTAAAGTGGTCGAATTCGACCACTTTAAAATCGGGATTATAAATTTTCTCCCAAGTTCCCAAAAACTCCAATGTATTTCTGTTTCTTAACCAGTTTTTTACAATATCTGCACAACGTGAATCTCCTAACCTCGCCTTAGCAATATCTGTAATACAAATATAATCATCTAGCTCCTGTTTCGAAATAGAAATCTGCACATTTTGTACTTCAATCATTTTATTCTTCATTCGCATCTTCCTTTACGTTAAGATTATCCATCTTTACCTTATACGCTAACAAACGTAATACATAATCCGGCATCTTTCTGGTTCCTCGTTCCCACTCTGTTACTGTTCTGTACGGGATTTCAAAATATTCACAAAATTCTTTTCTATTCATTCCGGTACTTTCTCGTAATTCTTTTATTTCATCTTTTATTTCCATTTCCTTTTCCTTTTCTTATTTTACACATTGTGTATATATTGTAGCATATTTTTTCATTTATCACAACATCTATCATCTTCATTTTGGTATGCTCTCTGAAATACATACTCGACCATAGCCAACCCGATAGTTTGGCGTTTCCGGAAATCCGGGCAGTCTTCTTGCTCCTCTTCTTAAATAGGCCTTGACTTTATTTCCAAATAAAAATGGATCATTACCCCTGACAATTCCCCATTCCATCAAAAGGGCTGCACTTCCGGTGACGAAAGGCGTGGCAAAGGAAGTACCGCTGACCGTGCGGTAGCCTCCTCCTGCTGCAGTTGTCTGAATGTCTACCCCCGGTGCTGCCAGATCAGGCTTTCCTGCCCATGGGAGTACCTGAAAAGCCCTTCCTGAGAATTCTGCGTAGGCGTTCGTCCGGCTGTCGTAGGCTGCCACAGAGATTACATTCCTGGCAGGAGCCGGAACCGTAAAGCTTCCTGCCGGGGAAGGTGTTAAAAACCTGGTTCTTGCACTGGAAGCCTCGGATACCGGAAGCCACAAGTCCGCAAGATTCCATTCGATCCGTACAGGCTTGATACGGATTTTCCATACACCGCTTTGCAGATATTGTCCCTGCGGAAGAAAGTCCATATAGATTTCCTGATAGACTCCATAGGGCGTAGGGGTTCCATAATATACCAAAAGCTCCGTATCCGGAAACCGGAATCTCTGAGTCCCTAACAATTCTTCAAAAGGACCCACAATGAGACCGGAAGGATTTTCAATGTAAATCCGTACCCGGTCTGTATAGGATTTCCAAAGCTGAAGATTGGTAGAGCGTTCAAATTCCCCGATAGAAAACTCTGAGATGACGGTCTGATCCGGGGGCAGCACCAGAGACTGATGGACACCGGACACGCCCTCGTTTCCCATTCCCACGCAGATCACATTTTTCCCTACGCCTGCTACCGTATCCAGATAGGATTCCAACAGACTGGTTCCGTTATGGGCTCCGTAATTATTTCCAAAGCTGATATTCACAGCTACCGGTTTGTTAAGTTCTACGGCCTTTCGGATACAGTAATCTACCCCTTCCATCAACTCTGTGGTTCTTGGGAATCCTTCACTGCCCGGAAGCCCAAGCTTTACCACAATGATATCCGCCTCGTAAGCCACTCCCCGGAAACGCCCGCCACTTCCCCTGCCGTTTCCTGCTCCGATTCCAAGGACACTCGTTCCATGTCCGCTGATATCCTCACTGGGGACGATCTGACGCCTTGATTCTATGGTCTTTGCCAGTAAGGCTTCGTTGATCTGGGAGGCGGTATATTCTGTTCCTCTGTTGTACCCCATGGGAGGATTTCCCGGAATTGTCTGATCCCACAGATACAGAATCCGGGTCGTACCGTCCTCGTTTCGAAAATCAGGATGGGTAATGGATACCCCGGAATCCACACAGGCAAAGATCACCCCTTTCCCGCTAAGTCCATCAGGTCCTCTCTGGACACTATTTATGCAGGAACTCTCCCTTGCAGTTTGCAGGGAAAAATAGAGTGCCTTAGGCTTCTCCACAAAGGTCACCTGTGGAATATCTGTAAGCAGTGGCAGACGGTCCTCCCTGATCCTTAAAACAGCAAATCCGCCGAACAGCTCGGTTACTTCCTCTGCTGTCCGACGGACCTCTTCTAAATTTCCTGTATATTTTATGATGACTTCCCAGGTTCTGGTCTGTGTGTTATATCCCACGTTCAGGTTTTGGGAACGAAGACGTTCACTTTCCGTGGAATCTAAGGCAAGGTTTAATAAATTTTCTAATTTCTGATCTTCCATGGAACATATTTATGCTTCTGTATCGTCTGCTATGCCTGCTTTTTTCCGGCTGGTCATCATGCCGCCGATCTTACCGGTCTCCTTTGCTGACAGGGAACGCCAGCCATGTTCCAATACCTGATCAAGAAGCCCCATTTCCTCTGCGATCTCGTATTTCATCCGCTCATCGCCTTCCAGACGAGAAATGTCTTCCCTTGTAATCTTTTTTTCCTTCATAATCCGGCTCCTTTAACTTCTTTTTCCAGATTATGGCCAATTTTTCAGTATTTCATACCTGATTGCATCGTATCAGTTTATTCAGGGAATTTCCCGTCTAAGATCTGGCGCACCGTATCCTCCACCTTGTCCGTATGGTACGGGCAAAGCCTGATGATTCCTTCCTTCCCGGTTCTCATGGCTATCGGAAAGCCTACTGCCTCCAGCATCTCTTTATCGTTGTAGTTGTCTCCAAAGGCTGCCATTTCCTCTTTTTTAAGTCCAAAGTGCTCCTGAAGCACCCTAATACCCACGCCCTTATGGCCGTTGGGATATAAAATATCCAGCCAGTTGGCACCGGAGGTAACCACTCTGGCAGGGGGCATGATTTTTTTACTCCAATGCTCTACCCGGTGATCCACACCACCGGCTTCATACCAGGCAAGTTTTACACAGGGTTCCGTCACATCTGTCCATTCTTCTACCACACAGACATGATTTCCCAGATCGATCAGGGACTGTGCAAAGTTTTCTGACTTTGGCCTCACGTAAGTGGTGGTTGCACTGGAAAGGGCAACCTCTGTACATCCTTCCGCGTCAATGATATCGACCAGTGACAAAAGCTCCTCCTTTGGAACCACCTGCTGTGCAAGTAGCTGATCCTGATAAAACACAGCGGAACCATTTTCACAGATAAATGCCATATCCTCCCATACCGGGGCAAAGAGCTTTTTCAGATTGTGGTACTGTCTCCCACTAGCTGCCGCAAAGATCATTCCACGATCCTTCATTTCACGGATCAGTTCAAACATTTCCTCGCTGACCGAGTTATCCCGGCCATACAGTAAGGTACCGTCCAGATCACTGGCGATCAGTTTAATCATCTGTTTCTATCTCCTCAACTTCAATCACTTCTTCGTTCACAAGCTCCGGAAGGGGATAATAAAATTCATCTCCCGGAAGTTCTATTCCCTGTTCTTCCATATAGCCTTCCAGCAGGGTTCTCATTTCCTGTCCCGTGATGCAGGTAGCTTCCTGTGCGGAATATTTCATCTCTTCCATAAATACCTGCAATGCAAAGGGATACATTCTGGCAAATTTCTGAGTGGCAATGGTTACACCATAGCCATCCTCACCTTCATAATTCACAGCAAGCACACAGATAAATTCCGGATTTTCCTCATATACCTCCAATGCATCTTTTAAAGTTAACGTAGCAATATCTACCGTGCCACAGTTAAAGACAGAGCGAAACAGTCCAAAATTGTCATACTCATAAAATCTGTAATGATTTGCAGCTTCCTCCCTCCGGGCATCCTCCCGAAGACGTTCAAAGCCGGTGGCCATGTCACCTTTGATCAATGCGATACGAAAATCCACATTTTCCGTATCATGGTGCACCACCTGAATCTCATTCTCCTCCACAAAGGTTTCTGTGGGAGTCGGCTGTTCTGTATCTTTTTTGCCGCATCCTGCCAGTCCTGCCAAAATTACACAAAGCAGTGTCAGTGTTAAATAAGTTTTTTTCATCATAGATTCCTTTCTTCTCGATACATAAATAAGCACCGGGATTCGGTGCTTATCTATTCTTTATTTACTGTTATTTGCCTTCGTCGATAATACATTTCGGGGCTTTTCCGCTTCTTCCTTACTGTCCCAGGGAAGCACATCACCCGGTTCCCGTAAATATTCCAGAATTTCCCAGATACCTTCCCCCGTATAGGAGCTTACGAGAAAAATATCCTCACAGCCTGTCAATCGAAGCCACTGGACTGCCTGCTCCACATTGGCTCCCTCGGCATCGATCTGTGTCACGATTCCTATGACCGGTCTTGTAGACTGGGAAACAATGTTGGGCGGATACAGACAATAGGGCTCTGTGGCATTGATTAAAAGTCCCACCACATCTGCCTCGTAGGAATAGAGAGCCAAAGCCCGTCCCAACCGGTTGGTTTCCGCATACTCTCCCGGTGTGTCGATCACTACATCATAGTGATTAATATACTGGGTCTTATGATAGCGAATCGTATCGCCTTTTAATGCCTGTCTTAAAGTAGTCTTCCCGCATTCGGAACGACCCATCAGTATGATCTTTTTCATTATGTTCTTGTAACCTTACAAATGGTAAATCCAAGCTCTCTGGCAAGATAATCGCAGATTACTCTCACAGCTTCTTCCACCTCGGAAACTCTGCCGGTAAAGATCAAAGTTCCGCTGAAACGGTCGATAAATCCAAGATCGATATTGGCTGTTTTCACTGCCATATCGCCTGCAATGACAGAAATCTCTGCAGGGCTCATACTTAAGATGCCAATGGCGGCCTTGGAATAATCCAGGGCCGGATTTAAACCTAATTTTTTATATACAATTTCGTCAGGGCTTGCAATAATATGTGCCAGTGTTACCTGTTTTCCGGGTACCAGTTCCTGAACGATTCGCATTTTTCCTTCATTGGACGGTAATGTAAATTCCATGAAACACCCTCCCATTCATACCTTCATTGTATCTGTTCAGTACCTTCCAGATACAAATTCATGATACACCAAAATCCGACCCTTTACAAGCCTAAACGTAAATCTCCCGACCAAGGCTGAAGGAATACATACACCTTTCCTTCACTTTTTTTCCGGTCATCTGCTCTAAAGCCTTCGCATAAACTTCCAACTGGGTATGATAGCGGGCAATCAGCTCCTGATCGGTCCTGATACGGTCTGTCTTGTAATCCAAAAGCACCAGACCGTCCTCCTCCTCAAACCAGGCATCCATGATTCCCTGAATAAGGATCTCCCGGTCGCTGTCATATTCAGGTGAGATTTCTCTGGCGGCTCTTGCAATGACAAAGGGCTGTTCCAGAAAAAGACCTCCTTCAGACTGTGCTTTTAACATTCTCTGACATAGCCCGGTCCGGCAAAACAGATAAATATCATAAGGATTCACCGTCTTTGCCGCCACAGAAGTCATTTTTCCCTCCAAGACAAGCTGTTCTATCCGCTCACGAACCTGGTCTGAATGTCTGATTCCTGAAAGTTCCATACACTCCATGACACGATGGTAGGCATTTCCTCGCTCTGTGGCGCTGACCCCCAGCTCCTCTCTTAAAAACGCGGGAATATAGGGAATCATCTCCGGTTTTTCCAAAAGCTCCAAAGTTTCCTCCTCCATAGCCTCCATTTTCAGTTCCGATACAGAAACCTTGCCGGGAATTCTTCTCTCCTGCTCAAATGGATACTCATAGGTAAACCTTTCCCTAAGGCTCTCAGGCACTGCCTCTTTCTTTGCCAGGAAGGATTCGTAATCGAATTTTTTCTCCAAAATTTGGGCTGTTTTTCCTGCAACCAGCTCCTCCAGGGAAACAAAACGAACCTTAAATGGAGCAGACGCTTCGTTAAGAGTCCCTAAGATCCATTCCAAAAAGCTTCCCCCTCCAATCAGTTCCGTATATTTTCCTCGCTTACATAAGCGCATCTCCTGCATCAGGCTTTTGAGTGTATCTTCTGCATGAGTTAACCCTCCGGTCATGATCAGCTTTTCTTTCGCTCTGGTAAGTGCCACATAAAGGACACGAAGCTCTTCTCCCAGCCCTTCCAGCTCGATCTGTTTTTGGATCATTTTTTTTCGAAGGGTCGGAAGCTTGATCCGGCGGTTTGGATCAATGGCGTCCGTTCCAAGCCCCAAATTCGGATGCATGGCAATGCGTTCCCTCACATCCTGTTTATTAAATTTCCTGGAAAGCCCTGACACAAATACCACCGGAAATTCCAGACCCTTACTTTTGTGGATGCTCATGATACGTACGGCATTTTCATTTCCTGCATCACTTTCCGCCACACCGTAATCCACCTCATATTTCTGAAGGTTTTCAATATAACGTACAAAATGAAACAGTCCCCGATAGCTGGTTGCTTCAAAATCCAATGCTTTTTGAACAAGCATCTCCAGATTTTCGGCCCGCACCTGCCCATTGGGCTGTACCCGCACCATTCCCGGATACCCGGTTCTATCATAAATTTCCCATATAAGCTTATGGATCGGCAAATATTCTGCCTGCTTTCGAAGGTTATCCGTCATCTGCCAGAAGCTTTGCAGCTTTTCTCTTAAAACCTCATCCTCCCCTTCCTCTGCATAGCTTACACAGGCCTCATAAAAAGGATGTTCAAGGTAAGCTGCCCGAATCTTTGCCATTTCTTCGGAATCCAGATTCCCAATGGGAGAATGAAGGACCGCTGCCAACGGGATATCCTGTTTTGTGTTATTTAATACCTTCAGGTAATTTAATACTGTCTGTACTTCCAAAGCTGAGAAGTAGCCTGTAGAAGATCCGGTGACTGTAGGAATTCCATAGGAACCTAATACATTGGAAAGCGTATCACTCCATCCACTCATGGAACGAAGTAAGATTACCATATCTGCCAGTTTCACCGGACGAAGCTCTCCCGTAACCTTATCTGTCACTTTCTGCTTCTGAAGCAATTCCAGAATCTTTTCTGCGATCATGGAAGCTTCCAGCTCAGCCTTATCAGGCTTTTCTTCCCCCTCGTCCTCTGCAAGATCCAGCAAAAGGAGCTCAGCTTCCACATCCTCAGGTCTTTCCGGCTCCGGCATGGAGGCACCTAAGTTCAGTTTGGCTTCTTCATCATAGGCAACATTTCCAAGATCCTTTTTCATGATCCGTTCAAAAAGGTAATTGACGGTATCAAGCACCTCACTTCTGCTTCGAAAGTTCTTTGACAGATTGATTCGCTGAGAAGTACTCTCTTCCAACGTATAGGATTCATATTTCTCCATAAAAAGCTCCGGCCTTGCCTGCCTGAAACGGTAAATGCTCTGTTTTACATCACCTACCATAAACAGATTATTACCTCCCAAAGGCTTTTTGGAGATACTGGTAAGAATCAGTTCCTGTACCAGGTTACTGTCCTGATACTCATCGATCATGATCTCTTCAAAATATTCTCCATAGCTTTTTGCCACCTCCGTTGGCTCACACACTCCATCCTTTCTCGTGACGAGAATTTGTAACGCCAGATGCTCCATATCCGAAAAGTCTACAATATTTCTTTTTCGTTTCTTCAAAGTAAACCGCCTGGAAAATTCCAGGGTCAGGTGAATGAGCTCTTTTCTTGCAGGCGCAGCCATTTTTTCTATTTCCAGAATGTCGTCCGGTGACATATAAAAAAACTGCTTTTCCAGATTCTCCAATGCCTTTTTCATGCGGTTTCTTACATTTTTGACTGCTTCTTTTTTCTCTTCCTCAGTATCGGATGGCATTTTCTTTCTGGAAAGTGCCAAAAAGCTGCGGTTTCGAATCACCTCAGAATATTCCCCGTAATCTGTACAGGCAAGACATTCCTTTAAAAGTATCCGGTCCGATTGTAAGGCTTCCTCATAAAAACATGGTCCTCCGGGGCTTTGACACAGGGAAATTGCCTGCATATTTTCTTCCAGAAGGCATTCCAGAATTTTTTGTACATGATGCATAAGACTCTGCATATCCAGATCTTTAGCATCCCCCAGGAGTTTTTCCAGCCATTCCTCCGGATAAGGGTCACTGGTGGAGAACTCGTAAAGCTTTAAGATCAGCTCCTCCAGCACCTCATCATTTTTCCCGGATGCATAGCACTCCACAAAATGGAGAAATTCCGGACGTTTTTTCGTATATTCTTCCTCCAGGATCTCCTTTAGAATATCCTGCTTTAAAAGCTTTAATTCCCCTTCGTCTGCTACACGAAAGGCAGGGTCTAAATCAATTTCCCCAAAATGGTTTCGTAATATATAGGAGCAAAAGCTGTCAATGGTCGTAATCTGGGCATGGGAAACCAGGGTCTCCTGCTTCTGAAGATACCCGTTATTTGGCTGAAGCTCCAGTCTTTTTCGAATGGCAGCACCAACCCTTTCCTTCATTTCCGCTGCGGCGGCCTTCGTAAAGGTCACCACAAGAAGCCTGTCCACATCCACAGGATGTGTTTCATCGCAGACCATCTCCATAATTCGCTCTACCAGCACGGCCGTTTTTCCGCTGCCGGCAGCTGCCGATACCAAAATATTTCTGTTTCTTAATTCAATGACCTTTTTCTGGTCTAAAGTCCATGTTACTCCCATTGAAATTTCTCCAACTTTCTATAGGATGCCTCCTTAGGGGAAAATCCGCAGATTCCCTGATAGCTGCAATAATCACAGGCTGTTTTTTGCTGTGCTTTATATGGATTCACAGGAATGTTTCCTTCCATGATCTCTTTTCCGAGACTCTTCGTTTTTTCCTTCACGAAGCTTTCCAGCCATTCAAACTGCTTTGTGGTTACAGCCTTAGAAAGCTTGGATAAATTCCCGTCCTTTGTATACCCCACCGGCAAAATCTGAGATTTACTGCCGCAGTTTTGATCCATCTTCCCAATGATCCTTGCATCTGCATTGCAAAGCCCATCCAGTGCAAATTCCTGAAACAAAGCCTTTCGGATGCTCTCCTCGTCCGGCATGGTATCGCTGGAAATCATGGGATCCTTCATAGGAAAATAAAAGAGTCCCGCCGGAACAATCGTCTTTCCCTCATGATCTTTCTTTTCCAGGGCAATGGCTGCATTTAAGTAAACAGCCAGCTGTAACTGCAGTCCATTATAAAGTGCAGTCAGATCAAAAGAGGAGGCGCCACTCTTGTAATCCAGCACCCGGACATAGACCTGATCCTTCTCCTCACAGGTATCGATACGGTCAATACGTCCCTGCAGGGAAATCGTTCCTTCTTTAATAAAAAACGGTGTCTCCAGTTTTTCCGGTATGAATACACCCTGGCGAATCTGCTCTGTCAATGCCCAGACAGCCCTTTTTACCAGCCTCTTCATTCTTTCGATCATATATTCATTTCTGGAACTGTCAAAAAGCAGCGTATTGCGGTAATCGGTGATGACCTCAGATACACATTCTGCGGATAACTGCTCTCTATCCTCATCTGTCAGGGTAAACCAGTTGTAGTTTCCCTTTTCCACTTTCGCCGCAAACAGTTCTACCGCACTGTGTAAGAGTTTCCCCATATCCACCGCAGCAAACTCATAAGTCTCCCGCTCTTTCAGGCGAAGACCGTATTGGAGGAAATGGGCATAAGCGCAGGATGCATACTTTTCCAATCTGGTCACACTGTAGGCACTTTGCTCTCCATAAATGGCCTTTGCCACAGCCTCCCCAATGCTTGTCTTTCCATCCGGATCAAGCAGCTGCTTCCAGAGCCTGTCTAAGGTTTCTTTCCAAACTGGATCAGACTCATACCAGGCCATCAGTTCCCGGAGCTTATTTTCATCCCTGTTTTCTTCCTGTAAATGCTTTGCAAGGTAATCCATTCCCTGCTCCTTTGTTTCCAGATCTTCCAGGGTATCCGGACATTTCTGCTTCAGGATCAGTCCCGGATAAAGCCCGGTGAAAACATCCCGAAGATAGGAAGGCCTTAGAGACGCTCCATGAAAATCTGTAGACGAATAAGATAAATAAAGCCTGTCTGATGCTTTTGTCAACACGTAATAAATATAATATTTCTGTAAATATACCTGCTCCTTTGCAGTCGGTGCCAGGGAAATATTCTGCTCTTCCAAGTATTCCCGCTCCATCTGGGACAGGATTCCGCCTCCGGTCAGACTTTTGGGGATATTTCCTTCATTCATTCCTAAAAGGAACAGCACCTTCACATCCTTTAATCTGGTTCTCTCTAAATCTCCCACCATGACACGGTCACTTCCGGGCGGAATCACACCTACCTTCACTTCCGCAAAGCCCGCATCCAGTGCCTCACAAAACTCCTCCAAAGAAACGGGTTCTTTCCCTAATATCTCCACATATTTTTCCAGAAGCTCCATGATCACCCGAAAAATCTGATGATATTCTTTGGCTGTGGCTGCATCTCCTGCTTCCAAAAACTCTGCTTCCCGCTCAAGGAGCTGTCCCTCCACCTGAAGCTTTTCCAGAAAATAGAAAAGAGCCGTACATTTTTCCTCTATAGTCTTCTCAGTGTTCTTTAATACAATGGAAGCTTCCCTTACACTTTCATAAAACCGTTCTCTGATCTCATTGATCTTTGCAAGCTCTTCTTCGTTCTGCCCTCTGGAAAAGCGAATCCATTTTTCACTGTATTTTTTACTACCCCGGATTCCCAGTGCCAGACAGTAATTCTCCAAAAGATCCGTTTCCTCAGTAGTAATTCCTGAAAAACCGCTGCGCAGATATCGAAAGACCGTTTCATAGGAGAAGTTCTCCTCGATCATTCTTAAAAATGCCCGTAAAAACTCCACAAAGGGGTGAGAAAGGGCATTTCGCTTTTCATCCATAAATGCCGGGATATCATACCTGGTAAACATACGGTTTACCTGCTCCTGATATTCTGAATTGCCAAGAACCACAGCAATCTCACCGTAGCGGTAATTGTGCTGTCTGACCAGACGGCGGATCTTTACTGCCACATGTTCGACTTCCTCCATGGCAGTCCGGTACTGGGTAATCCAGGTATGCTCCGGCGCCTTCTCATAAACAGCCTTTCCCCCACGAAACAGGTGCTGTTCTAAAAAAAGCAGATCTTTGGAATGCTCAAACCGGTGGTGCTCCCCTTTGTGACACCAAATGGGATCCTCCACAGCAACACCTGCTTCTCTTACCACTTTCGTCACATCCTGAATGGTCTTTTTACTCAGATAAAACAGATTTGTCTTCGAAAGATTGCTGTAGGGCTCCTCCCTCTCATCCAGGGTAATCGTTAAATAGACTTTTTTTGCCACCTTACTAAGCCCCTGGATCAGGCGAAGCTGTACCGGGTTAAAGGCAGTAAAACCATCCAGTACAATAACAGAATCCTTTAACTTTTCCGACTGTTCCAATACCTTTGCCAGGATCGTAAGTACCTGATCCGAGGTCATATAGTCCTCTCCCAGGGAATCAAGGAACGCTTCATACAATACAAGGACATCCTGTAATTTACAGGATAGAAGCTGCTTATTTCCGGATTTTTCAATCATCCCCCGAAGACTCTCCGGAGATACCTGATACTGGATCAGTTCCGAAATCAGGGATTTTACTTCACTGATATAGCCAAGCTTCTTTAGATTTCTCCCCAAAACCTGCAGCTGCTTTTCATGACTTTTTGCAAGCTTTTGCAGCAGCAGATTTTTCCCTGTCTCTTCCAGGATCATACGATTATTTTGTCCTACTTCTTCCAATACACGAAAAGCCAGTCTTTGAAAGCTTAAAACGTCAATATTAAAAATACCCTTTCTGGGATGCATGGTCACAAAATCCCGCTGGGTCTGCATGGTAAACTGCTCCGGAACGATACAAAAATACTTCTCCTTCGGGTGTTCCATGGATTCCTTTATAATCTTATTGTATAAATAATGGGTTTTCCCGCATCCGGAATTTCCCAAAACAAACTGTAAAGACATGCTCTTCTCCAATTTCTTCGTTCATAATTTGTTCATGTTCTTTTCACGGAAGTTTCATTTCGTAAACATGATTCCTTCATTTTTCCTACTTATAATGAAACCACAGAAAAACAAAGACATCAAGAAAAACTTTTTCATAAATATGTGTCAGGAGAAGCTCCTGACATCCTCCCTTTCTCAAAGACCTGAATGAAAATTCAGGTTCTTTTTTGTTGGGCGAAGGCAGGACAGGGGACGTATCTATGTCCGGAAAAATTCCGGACATAGATACGTCCCCTGTCCTGCCTCGTCCCCTGTCCTGGGTCCCCTGTCCTGTTCTTTCACTTATACTTCGAAGATCATGTCTCCATAGGATGGCATTGGCCACATATCCTTTTCCACGATCATTTCAAGCTTATCGATTGGACGCCTGAGTGCTTCCATAGCCGGAACAACTTCTTTGTTAAAGAATTTTGCCTGTTCTTCGCCTGGTTCCTTCGTTGCACCTTCTGCGTCCAGTGCAATCAATTTTGCAAGGGCTGCTTTTGCTTCGGCGAGCAGTACAGTAGTTTCCTTCAAAATATCCTCCTGAACAGATGCATCCACACCACAGTTCTTCACTGCGATGACGGTATCTGCCAGCTCCTTTGTATATTTGATCACAGCCGGAATCAGCTGCTTGCTGGCAATATCAATCATGGATTTTGCCTCGATATTGATGACCTTAGCGTAGGTCTCATACTGGATCTCCGCACGGGATTCCAGTTCTGCCCGTGTAAAGACACCGAATTTTTCAAAAAGAGCCACTGCTTTTTCCGTAGTCAGTGCCGGAATGGCATCCACCATGGTTTTTAAGTTTGGAAGTCCTCTTCTTTCGGCTTCTTTCACCCATTCCTCGGAATATCCGTTTCCGTCAAATACAATCTTTTCATGTTCCATGAAATATCTCTCGATCAGATCATGGATGGCCATGTCCCGATCCTCTGCGGCCTCGATATAATCGCAGGCTTCACAGAAAGCTTCCGCCACGATGGTATTTAAAACAGTATTCGGTTCTCCGCCGGAATCCTTAGAGCCTACCATACGGAACTCAAATTTATTTCCGGTGAAGGCAAATGGTGAAGTTCTGTTGCGGTCTGTAACATCTTTTGCAAAATCAGGTAATGTTTTCACACCGGTAGCCAGACGTTCTCCCTTAATGGAATGGTTTGCAGAACCGGTACTGATGAGCTGATGCATGACATCGTTGAGCTGCTCACCAAGATATACGGAAATAATCGCCGGGGGTGCTTCATTTGCTCCCAGACGATGGTCATTTCCCACATCTGCTGCAGATTCCCGAAGGAGGTCTGCATGAACATCCACTGCTTTTAAGACACACGCCAGAACCAGAAGGAACTGCACATTGTCATGGGGTGTTTTCCCCGGATCTAACAGATTAATGCCGTCATCGGTGGTTAAAGACCAGTTATTGTGTTTACCGGAGCCGTTTACCCCGGCAAATGGTTTTTCATGGAGAAGACATACAAGACCATGATGGTTTGCGATTCTCTTTAAAGTCTCCATAATGATCTGGTTATGGTCAACAGCCACATTGACCTCTGCATAAATTGGAGCAAGCTCGTGCTGTGCCGGAGCTGCTTCGTTATGCTGTGTTTTGGCACTGACCCCCAGCTTCCACAATTCTTCATTGACATCCTTCATGAAGGCGCCGATTCTTTCACGGATAACCCCGAAGTAATGGTCGTCCATTTCCTGACCCTTTGGAGGCATGGCACCAAACAGTGTACGACTGGTAAATACCAGATCCTTTCTCTGCAGGTATTTTTCTTTATCAATGAGGAAATATTCCTGCTCCAGGCCTACAGACGGAGTCACCTTCTTTGAGGTTGTATTACCAAAAAGTCTTAAAAGCCTTAATGCCTGTGTATTGATTGCCTGCATGGAACGAAGCAATGGAGTTTTCTGGTCTAATGCTTCTCCTGTATAAGAACAGAA
Source organism: uncultured Lachnoclostridium sp. (assembly GCA_945786935.1). Taxonomy (GTDB): domain Bacteria; phylum Bacillota; class Clostridia; order Lachnospirales; family Lachnospiraceae; genus HGM12587. The sequence continues at coordinate 73,839 of CALZFY010000001.1, read as the reverse complement.
GGCTGTGGGAATGCAAAGAGTGGCACCGGTAGCATCCTGACGGACAAAGGCCGGTGAGGTACAATCCCATGCGGTATATCCTCTTGCCTCGAAGGTTGCACGAAGTCCTCCGGAAGGGAAGGAGGAAGCGTCCGGTTCTCCTTTGATCAGCTCTTTTCCGGAAAAGTTCATCAGGACTTTTCCGTCCTTCATCGGAGCAGAAATAAAGGAATCATGCTTTTCTGCTGTGGCTCCGGTCAGCGGTTGGAACCAGTGGGTGTAATGGGTCGCTCCTTTTTCAATGGCCCACTCCTTCATCTCATGGGCAACCACATCTGCGGTTACAAGATCCAGCTCTTTTCCCTCTTCCATGGTCTTTTTCAGTTCCTGATAAACCTTCTTGGGAAGACGGGCTCTCATGGCAGAATCATTAAATACATTTTCTCCAAAAATTTCTTTTACATCAATCAATTCACTCATATTTCCTTACCCTTTATTCAAAAAGACGTTCCACATTGCTGCGGAACGCCTTCAAGTTCAGTAATTTTTTAAGCTTACGCTTTGTTAATGGAACCGAAGATTTCCATTTTTTCTTTTACAGTTGCTTTGATTGCAGCTGCACCCGGAGCTAAAAGCTTACGAGGGTCAAATCCTTTGCCTTCTAAGTCTTTTCCAGCTTCGATGTATTCACGAGTAGCCTTTGCAAATGATAACTGGCATTCTGTGTTTACGTTGATCTTAGCAACACCAAGGCTGATTGCTTTCTGGATCATTTCGGTTGGGATACCTGTACCACCGTGAAGTACTAATGGAAGGTCTCCTGTTAACTGCTGGATTGCATCCAGAGTTTCGAAAGAAAGTCCTGCCCAGTTTGCAGGATATTTTCCGTGGATGTTACCGATACCTGCTGCAAGGAAATCTACTCCAAGATCAGCAACCATCTTACATTCCTTAGGATCAGCACATTCGCCCATACCTACAACGCCGTCTTCTTCTCCACCGATAGAACCAACTTCTGCTTCGATAGATAATCCTTTTTCATGGCATACTGCAACTAATTCTTTTGTTTTCTCAACGTTTTCTTCGATTGGGTAGTGAGAGCCATCGAACATTACGGAAGAGAATCCAGCTTCGATACATTTGTAGCAGTGATCATAGCTGCCGTGGTCTAAGTGAAGAGCTACAGGAACAGTGATGTTTAAATCCTGTAATAAACCATTTACCATACCTACAACTGCATGATATCCGCCCATGTATTTACCAGCACCTTCAGATACACCCAAGATCACCGGTGAATTGCATTCCTGAGCTGTCTGTAAAATAGCTTTTGTCCATTCAAGGTTGTTGATATTGAACTGACCTACTGCATAGTGGCCTGCTTTTGCTTTTTTGAGCATTTCTGCTGCTGAAACTAACATAACATTACCTCCAAAAAATACGGTTTACGGGACAAGACCCGTTTGAGATGTATTATACCTCATCTTATATTAAATTGAAAACACTTTTTTCCAAAATCGGAAAAAATATGAGGATTTTCTTATTTTTTGTTATTCATTTAACAAATTTTCGTTATCTTTCACAATGATTTCTACGGCCTGCTGATTATTTTCGATCTCCACATGGTCATGTTCCCCTCCAAACTCCCCATCCAGTGTCCAGGGAACCATCTCCTTCGATTCGATGGTCAGCTTTCTGGTGCGGAAAGAATACATGTATTTGGAATTAATTTCTTCCACAAGAAGAGCCGCAAGAATCTCCTGGATTTCCAGCGGATTTTTCGGACGCTTGATAAAGGTCACTTCATACACGCCGTCATCAAACTGTACATCCCCTTTAACGAGTCCCTTAAATCCGGCAACGGACCGGGAATTGGTGACCATTCCAAAGAGGAAATCACCCTCAAATTCCATCTCATCGCTGAACACCTTCATCCGGTAGGATTTGATATTGTAAAGGCTCTTCATCCCCTCCAGTATATAGGCCATATGGCCAAGTACGTTCTTGATCTCCTGCTTGGTGCTGTAGGACACCTCGGTAAAAATACCAAAGGATGCAATATATACAAAGGAATCATCATTAAAGGAACCGATGTCACAGGCAAAAGGCTTTCCTGTCATGGCACATTTGGCAGCCTCCGGCATATGACGGGGAATTTCAAGGCTTCTTGCAAAATCATTGGTAGTTCCTGCCGGAATATACCCGATAGGGATCCTTCGCTCCTTCGGCCGTTTCATCATACCGGTCACTACTTCATCCAAAGTTCCGTCGCCGCCGCTGCAGACCACCAGATCATACCCATCGGGCAAATTGGTAATTCGCTCCATGGCATCTAAGTACCCTGTGGTGGGCACCACTGTAAGATCATTGTCCTGATCTGCCAGAGTCCTGATGATTTCATTTAGTTTATAAACGATCTGTTCTTTTCCTGAATGGGGATTATAGATAAAATATATTTTTCTCATATGGCCTGCTCCTATGGATTCAGAATTTTTCGCAAAAACTCAAACAGCTTTTCCATTTCTCCCTCTGTACCAATGGTAATACGCAGATAATTGTCAATCCTCGGAGACTGAAAATATCTGACATAAATATGAGCTTCCCTCAATGCTTCAAAAATTTCCTTTGCAGGAACTGTTTTATGAGTAGCAAAAATAAAGTTTGCCATAGAGTCTGTAAAGTTAAATCCAAGCTTTGCAAGCTCCTCTTTTGCCCACTTTCTCGTAGCAATAATTTTTGCAGTTGTTTCTTTAAAATATGCCTCATCCTTTACTGCTTCCACACCACAGCAGATGGAAGTGCGGTTCATGGTATAGGAATTAAAGGAATACTTCACATCATTTAAATATTTGATAAGCTCCGGATTGCCAAAAGCAAACCCGATACGCATTCCTGCCATGGAACGGGACTTTGAAAAGGTCTGGACTACCAGCAGGTTATCGTATTTTTCAATCAGCGGCAGCGCTGATTTTCCGCCAAAGTCAATGTAGGCCTCATCAATGATCACCACCACATCCGGATTATGCTGTAAAATGTCCTCAATGGTTTCTAGTGGTTCATAGATGGCTGTAGGCGCATTGGGATTGGGGAAAATGATTCCTCCGTTTTCCTGGTAGTAGTCTTCCTTTACCAGCCGGAAATTCTCATCCAGTGCCGGTCTTTTGTAGGGAATCCGAAATTCCTCTGCCCACACGCTGTAAAAAGAATAGGAAATATCCGGGAATAAAATCGGCTTGTCCGAATTAAAAAAAGTCATAAAGGCCATAGCCAGCACATCATCCGAGCCTACGCCTACAAATACCTGATCTTCTGCCACCTGATAGCGTTTCGCCAGTGCATTTACAAGGTCTGTCACTGCCGGGTCCGGATAAAGTCTTAGGGAATCCGCCGAAAACTCCTCCAGTACCTTCTGTACTCCCGGTGCCGGTGGATATGGATTTTCATTGGTATTTAGTTTGATCATCCCCGGCTGGTTGGGCTGTTCCCCCGGTACATAGGGAATGACCTTTCTTACATTATTTCTCCAGTTACTCATGATTCTTCTTCCTCTTCACCGTTCCTTTTTCCACCATAAAAACCGGTTTGTAGGACAGCTTGGCCTTTCGAAGGCCTTCATCTCCGGTATCTTCCTCCCGGTTGATATAGGTCACATCCTGACACTCATGCTCTGCAAACTGCTGATTGATCATGGCATAGGACCCTTCATATTCCGTCAGGGCTTTTTCAATGTGTACCACCATGGTGTCATCACATACCTTTTCCCCAATGGAAAAAGCTACCGGATGTCCATCCACCCGAAGCAGTCCTCCACACACTTCCAGCTCCTCAAACAGGCGCAGGTAATTGGATGCCACACAGCTTTCTGCATTTTTCTCATGGTCCTGCGGACAGACGTTTCTGTTTTTCCATTCCAGAAGCATCTGGAATGCCTCCTCTGCATGTGCTGCGTCCATGGAAATATATTCCCAGTTTTCATAGGTCTTTTTGAACTTGTTTACATGATTTTTTTTGCTGTGGTACTTCTTTCCGGAAAGAGTACGAAGCTTTTCTGCCTCGTATACATAATCTGCACTGTCCCGGTCATATTCAATTTCAAATTCTCCCGGGAACAAATCCTCCAGTTCCTGATAATCTTCGGGAGTCACGCAGTACATGGAAAATTCCTGTCCCTGCTCTTTTGCATAATCCATCAGGGTCTCAATACATTTTTTCACATTTCCTCTGCCATATGGATAGTGAAAGCTTAAATGTTCTCCCATGGTTGCTGCCACCAGCATGCCTTCCACTTCTGCAATCTGTACCTGATAAAATCTTGCCCAAAGCAAAAGATTTCCAAAAGTATCCTCACAGCTTCTTGTTTTTTTCTGTTTGATATAGCCGGCAACCAGGGCTTTATCCTCGATTGCCGGCTTTCTAAATTCAATTTTCATAAATTTAAAACTGAAACTCTCCTTTTTACTTATGAGAAAAGCTTTTCTTTGTAAACACCTGCTTCTACCAGTGCTTTAAAGGAATCCATAACAGTCTGTTTATCCTCTTTGTAGGTTACTCCAAACCATTTATCCTTTGTCTCAAGAACAGTAACATCTGCCTTACCCGTCTGAATCTGATCATCTACAATGGTTGGCAGCAGGTATTCTTTCTTGATATCACCTTCCGGAATGTTCTGTAAAAATTCCACAAAGTTTTTCTCCAGAATATCGATCATCTCTTCTGAGAAGCCCCACATATTCATAGATACATGAACCCCTGCATCGATTGGTTCTACCGTGCCATCCTCTTTTTCGATACCCGCACCATCTGCAGTTTTAATGAGTCCTCCGGTTTCCACAACTTTTACCAGATGTCCCTGATCGTTCACCTGGCATACACCTCTTGTTACGGATCCATTATCACTTAAAGTATTTCCAAGAATAAATCCTGCCATACAAAACTGCAGTTTTTCTGAGGTGTCATGTTCTTCTACCAGGAAATCATGAACCTTCACAAAAGCTTCCTTTCCATAGTAATCATCTGCATTGATGACTGCAAAAGGACCATCAATGATTCCCTTGCAGCAAAGTACCGCATGGCCTGTTCCAAAAGGTTTGGTTCTGTCTGCCGGTTTCGTAAAGCCTTCCGGCAGCTTATCTAATTCCTGATATGCATAGGCAACATCTGCAATCTTTTCGATCCTGTTTCCAATGACTTCACGAAACTCTGCTTCGATATCCTTACGGATAATGAATACGATTTTATCAAATCCGGCTTCTAAAGCGTCATGGATAGAATAATCCATAATGATCTCTCCCCCCGGACCTACCTTTGCAAGCTGCTTTAACCCTTCACCGAAACGACTTCCAAGTCCGGCTGCCATGATTACCAATGTAGTCTTCTTCATTTGTCTTCTCCTTTTTATTACATCACTGATTTCATTGCATCAATGACTGCATTTACATGTGTTTCGCAAAGTTCCTGTGTTTCCGCTTCTACCATGACACGAAGTACCGGTTCTGTACCGCTGGCACGCACCAGAATACGTCCGTTGTCTCCCAATGCTTCTTCCACTGCTTTTTCTGCAGCGATAACATCCGGATGATTCAGTACCAGATCCTTGTCTGTCACTCTTAAGTTTTTCAGAAGCTGTGGATAGATCTTTACTTCTGATGCCAGGGTTGCCAGAGTGGTCTTCTTTTCCAGTAATACTTCCATAATCTTTAAGGATGTTAAAATACCGTCTCCTGTGGTAGCATGCTTGCTGAAAATGATATGGCCGGACTGTTCTCCGCCGAGAGAATGTCCATTCTTTACCATATTTTCATATACATACTTATCGCCTACGGCTGTCTTCTCATATTTTAACCCTTCTCTGTCGCAGGCCTTGTAAAGACCCAAATTGGACATGATCGTTGTAACAATGGTATCGTTATGAAGCTTTCCGTTTTCCTTCATATATTTACCGCAGATGTACATGATCACATCACCGTCAACCAGGTTTCCGTTTTCATCTACTGCAAGACATCTGTCTGCATCACCGTCATAGGCAAATCCTACATCCAGATGATTTTCTTTGACAAACTGCTGTAAGCTTTCAATGTGAGTGGAACCGCAGTTTGTATTGATGTTGGTTCCGTCCGGATCATTATGGATGACATAAGTCTTTGCACCTAAGGCATCAAATACGCTCTTTGCAATAGAGGATGCACTTCCGTTGGAGCAGTCAAGCCCTACTCTCTTATTCTTAAAGGAACGGGTCGGAAGGGAGATCAGATAACCGATATAACGGTTTCTTCCTGCGGAAAAATCTGTTGCACATCCGATGTCTTCTTTCTGTGCAAACGGAATCTCCCCGATTTCTCCGTCGATGTACTGCTCGATCTTTGCTTCTACTTCTGCATCCATCTTCTGACCGTTTCCATTGATCAGCTTAATACCGTTATCATAGAACGGATTGTGGCTTGCAGAGATCATGATACCACAGTCAAAGCCTTCAGTTCTTACCACATAAGATACACTTGGAGTTGTTGTTACATGAAGTAAGGAAACATCTGCTCCGGAAGCAGTTAAGCCTGCTACAAGAGAGTATTCAAACATATAGCTGCTTCTTCTTGTATCTTTACCGATGACGATCTGTGGTCTGTAACCGTCTTTCTTATAGTACCAGCCCAAATAGCGGCCTACTTTATATGCATGTTCAACTGTCAGTTTTACGTTTGCTTCCCCGCGGAAGCCGTCTGTGCCAAAATATTTTCCCATTTTTATGCACTCCTGTCCTGTATAATATTTGATATGTATCTGTATCACATATTTATTTAAATTATATGCGAATCCTAAAGTTGTGTCAATCAAACCTTTCAAAGGAATAGCTCAAACTCTTCCAATATAGTCAGCTGTACATAGGTGATGATTCATCTCTTATCAGATGCATCAACAAAAGACGGACATCAACAAAAGTCAACGTCCGTCTTTTTATAAAATCTGTATTTGTCATAAAATGCAGTAAATCCAAGCTTTTCACTAGTTTTCATTCATCTTCGCCAGCTTCGCTGCCTGGTCAGCTGCAATGCAGGCATCAATGATTTCCTGAATATCACCATTCATGATCTTGTCTAATTTATATAAGGTAAGGTTGATTCTATGGTCAGTGACACGCCCCTGAGGGAAGTTGTAGGTTCTGATTTTCTCGGAACGGTCTCCTGTACCGATCTGGCTCTTACGAAGCTCTGCTTCCGCATCATGAGCCTTCTGCTGCTCAATATCGTAAAGCTTTGCACGAAGAAGGGCAAAAGCCTTCGCCTTATTCTGTAACTGGGATTTTTCTGTCTGGCTGTAGACAACGATTCCTGTAGGATAATGGGTCAAACGCACCGCAGAGTCTGTGGTGTTGACACACTGTCCGCCGTTACCGGAAGCACGCATAACGTCGATACGGATATCCTTTTCATCAATCTGTACATCTACTTCCTCAGCCTCAGGCATCACAGCTACGGATGCTGTGGATGTATGGATACGTCCGCCGGATTCTGTTTCCGGAACTCGCTGTACACGGTGTACACCGCTTTCATATTTTAACACAGAGTATGCACCGGCACCTGTTACCATGAAGTTTACAGACTTCATACCACCGATACCTGTCTCATCTACTTCCATAGTCTCTACCTTCCAGCGACGGCTTTCCGCATAATGTACATACATACGATAAAGCTCTGCTGCAAAAAGTGCGGCCTCATCTCCGCCTGCACCTGCACGAATCTCCACGATAACATTTTTATCATCATTTGGATCCTTTGGAAGAAGCAGGATCTTTAATTCATTTTCCAGCTCGTCAATACGTTTTTTTGCATCATTTAACTCTTCTTTTAAGAGTTCTCTCATTTCTTCATCGGATTCCGCTTCCAACAGTTCCAGACTGTCTGCTACAGTTTCCTTACATTTTTTGTATTCAGTATAAGCTTCCACAAGAGGAGTCAGATCACTCTGATCCTTCATCAGCTTGCGGAATCTTGTCTGATTATTGGTTACATCCGGCTCATTTAACTCATTCATGATCTCATCATATCGAATGAGCATATCTTCTAACTTATCAAACATTTTCTAACTCCTTTTTCCTGCTACCACTCTGTCAAGCCCCGCCAGGTCTTTGATCACCTGTACCTGATCAAAGCCTTCCCGCTTCATCATGGTACTGACCGCCTCACCCTGGTCATAGCCTATTTCAAAAATCAACCATCCATCGTCTTTTAAGTAATCAGACGCGCTGCCGATAATTTTTCTGTAAAAATACAATCCGTCTTCCATCCCATCTAATGCCATACGTGGTTCATGATCCCGAACCTCCGGCATCAGAGTTTCAATCTCCTTTGTGGCAATATAAGGCGGATTAGATACGATCATATCAAAACGTTCCTTTATATTTTCAAACAGATCCCCCCGGATAAGCTCACAGTCAATGCCCAGATTTTTTGCATTATCTCCTGCCACCTCCAGTGCCTTCTCCGACAGATCACTGCCGGTGCCCTGACAGCCCTTAGTAAGATGCAAAAGGCTTAACAAAATACAGCCGGAACCTGTACAAAGATCCAGGATCTTTGCTCCGGGCCGGATCCGTTTCATGGCTTCTTCCACCAAAACTTCCGTATCCTGTCTTGGACAAAGCACATCCTCTGTGACCCGAAAAGGCAGGCCGCAAAAATACTGTACTCCTAAAATCTGCTGCAAGGGAATGCGGCTGATACGTTTTTTCAAAAATTCCTGCAGTTTTTCCTCCTGCTCCTTCGATAGTTCCATCTCCGGTCTCATAAAAAGATCGTTTCTGGTACATCCAAGGACTGCCTCCAGTAAAAGCCAGGCATCTGTCTCATATTCTTCTATTTCTGCTGTTTTCAAAAGGTTTTTCCCAAGAGCATAGGCTTCTCTTAGTGTCATACCTCGACTTCCTCCAGCTCCTCATGGATAAATGTATCCCAGTCAAACACTGCTTCCACCGCTGCAATGGCAACCTCTACCATCTGTTCATCCGGTTCTTTGGTTGTCAGTCTCTGCATCAGCATTCCCGGATAGCTGATGATCTCAACAAATTTACTGTCACTTTTTCCGGCCAGCTTGATCACCTCATAGGATACCCCTGCGATTACCGGAATTAAAAGGAGTCTGAGCAACACCCGAAGTACCGGAGAAGTCACATTGATAAAAATAAAGAAAATAATGCTGACCACCATAACAATAAATAAAAAGCTTGTTCCACAGCGTTTATGGTGTTTGGAGGACTTCATCACATTCTCCACGGTAAGCTCCATACCATGTTCAATGCAGTTGATACATTTATGCTCTGCCCCGTGATACATAAATACCCTCTGGATATCCTTCATCCTGGAAATCAGAAGCACATAGAGCACGAACACCCCAACTCTGACCACGCCTTCGATGACTGCAAGCAAAGAATTAGATACAACATAATTTCTTAAAATATTGGTGAGAAAATAAGGAAGCAGCATAAAAATGCCAATGGCTACAACAATGGAAAATACCACAGTAAGACCGGTTACCAGTTTTTCTGCATTTCCTTTAGACACCTTGTCTAAAAATTCTTCTGCTTTGGTAGGTTCCTCTTCCTCTTCATAAAAGCTGGCTGAAAATGTCAGGGTACGCATTCCTAAGATCATGGAATCCACGAAATTCACCACACCGCGAATCAGGGGTGTCTCCCGCAGCATTTTGTTTTTGACAATGCTTCTGTAGGTTCCCAGGTGAACCTCGATCTCACCATCCGGCTTTCTGACTGCAACAGAATACATTTCTTTATTTTTCATCATGATTCCTTCGATCACTGCCTGACCGCCGATTCCTGATGGTTTCATGCCTTTTACCTCCGTTTGTACATTAAAAAATAGGTTGAGATCTTGCAACCTCAACCTTAATTTCATGGAATAGAATATCTTATTTCGTAATTCCGTATTTACGATTGAATTTATCAATACGTCCACGTGCTGCAGCTGCTTTCTGCTGTCCTGTGTAGAAAGAGTGGCATTTAGAACAGATTTCTACGTGGATGTTTTCTTTTGTAGATCCTGTCACGAATGTGTTGCCACAGTTGCATGTTACAGTTGCCTGATAATAATTTGGATGGATTCCTTCTCTCATGATATTCACCTCTCATAATGTATTGTGAACTTCCGAAACACGATTCCCGGCCAATGTCGCTCCGATGTTTCCACGACAAGATATCCCGGGCTAACCCTGCAAGTCCCTACAGTTTTATTAACTAAGTCAGTATATCATGACATCCCCCGGTATGCAAGTATTTTTTAAAGGAAACGGGTTTTCTTCACTGTTTGTACGAATTCCTCGTTGTTTTTTGTATGTGCAAACATATTTAAGATATTGTCTACCGCTTCTTCCGGCTTCACACCGTTAAAGGCCTTGCGCATAATGTCCATAGCTTCCTGTTCCTGAGGCTTAAATAAAAGATCCTCTCTACGGGTTCCGGAACGTGCAATGTCGATGGCCGGGAACACTCTCTTTTCAGAAAGCTTCCGATCAAGCACCAGTTCCATGTTACCGGTACCTTTAAATTCCTCAAAAACAACATCATCCATCTTACTTCCGGTATCTACCAGTGCAGTTGCAAGAATCGTAAGGCTTCCGCCCTCTCTCATATTTCTGGCAGCTCCGAAAAATCTCTTCGGCATATGAAGGGCTGCCGGGTCAAGACCACCGGATAAGGTACGTCCGCTTGGAGAAACCGTCAGGTTATAAGCTCTGGCAAGCCGGGTAATGGAATCGAGAAGGATTGCCACATCTTTGCCGTGCTCTACCAGACGTTTTGCTCTTTCAATGACCATTTCGGATACACGTTTGTGGTGCTCCGGCTGTTCATCAAAGGTAGAGTAGATGACTTCTACATTCGGTCCTTCAATAGCTTCCTTAATGTCTGTAACTTCTTCCGGACGTTCATCGATCAGAAGGATGATGAGATTCATTTCCGGATTATTGATGGTAATGGATTTTGCAATATCCTTCAAGAGGGTTGTCTTACCTGCTTTTGGCGGGGACACGATCATACCACGCTGACCTTTTCCGATGGGCGAGATCTCATCCACAATACGCATGGCAACACTTCCGCCCGGTCTCTCCAGATAAATTCTCTGATCCGGGAAAATAGGGGTCATGGTTTCAAAGTTTTTGCGCTTTACAGCCTCCGCCGGATGCATGCCGTTGATGGCAGTCACATAAAGGAGTGCACTGAACTTTTCCTTCTCTGTTTTAATCTTCGTATTCCCTGTAATGATATCACCGGTCTTCAATCCAAACTTCCTGATCTGGGCAGGGGCAACATAAATATCATTTTCTCCCGGCATATAGTTGTCAGAACGGATAAAGCCAAATCCATCACTCATAACCTCCAGGATTCCCGTTACACTGACACCGCTGTCTAACTGGGCAATCTCCGGTGAAGGTGCCGCTTCCTTTGCTTCCTTTGCCGCTTTTTCTTCCTTAAGCCTTTGATCCTCCAAAAGCATCGCCTCTACGACCTCTTCCTTTTTCATTCCGGACAGGCCTTTGATTCCTCTTGTCTTCGCAACAGCTTTTAACTCTGCCAATGGCAAAGATTCATATTTCTCTCTCATATTGTTCTCCCACATGAAAAACTCGGTCGATCCGACCAGATTCCTGAAAAGTAGTGTGTCTTCTTTGATTGGTTAAGTATATCCCATTTTTCCAAAAATAGAAAGCCCTTTTTTGCAGGAAATCCATTTGATTTTTATTTTTCCATATGATAGATTACTATTATCTGCTTTGTATCTTCCGGATACAGGCAAAAATCCATAAAAATTCGTCTGCAGGAGGCGCTATGAGAAGCTGGGGTGAAAAGCCTTACCATTCCCTGGATTATGAGCTTAAACACAGATTTGGCGAAAAAGTATATAAACTGACTTTAAATGGCGGTATGAGCTGTCCGAACCGGGATGGAAAAATCAGTCACGGAGGCTGTATTTTCTGCAGCGAAGGCGGAAGCGGTGACTTTGCTTCTTCTGCACAGTTATCTATACCGGAGCAGCTTCGGGATGCCAAGACAAGGCTGGGAAACAAACGGCCGGTGAACCATTACATTGCATACTTTCAGGCCTACACCAACACCTACGGTTCCCCGGCACATTTACGTAAGATCTTTACAGAAGCCATGGAGGATCCGGAAATTGTTGCCTTATCCATTGCCACAAGGCCGGACTGCCTGCCGGATGAGGTGATTGCACTGTTATCGGAATTAAATCAAAAAAAGCCTGTCTGGGTGGAGCTGGGACTTCAGACCATACACCAGTCCAGTGCTGATTTTATCCGAAGAGGCTACCCGTTAGAGGTATTTAACGATGCGGTAAAAAGGCTTCATGCCTGCCGCATCGAGATCATTACCCATGTGATCTTAGGACTTCCGGGGGAATCCCGGCAAATGATGCTGGATACCGTGGACTACTTAAACACATTGCCCATACAGGGGATCAAGCTTCAGCTGTTACATGTGCTGGAGGGGACGGATCTGGCATGTTACTACAGGGAGCATGGCTTTGCTGTGCTAAAGGAAGAGGAATATGTATCCCTGATTTTAGAATGTGTGGAACATTTGCGCCCCGACATTGTGATCCACCGTATTACCGGAGACGGACCCAAAGACCTTTTGATCGCACCTCTTTGGAGCAGTGCCAAACGGTCTGTGTTAAATCACATTCACCATGAAATGAAATTAAAAAACTCCTGGCAGGGAAAATATCTGGAGGAGCAGGGAGGTACTTATGGCAGAAGCACAGACACTTTATAAACTGATCGTATTATCTATGCTCCAGCGTGTGGATTTTCCACTGACCAATGCACAGATATCAGATTTTATACTGAACAAAGAATATACCAACTATTTTACATTGCAGCAGGTTCTCTCGGAATTGGCGGAAACTGATCTGGCACAGATTCATACTGTACGAAACAGCACCTATTATCAGATTACTGATAAAGGAAAGGAAACACTGAATTACTTTGGTCATATGGTATCCCCGGCGATTCATGAAGATATGGACAAGTATTTCCATGACAATGCCATCGCACTTCGGGATGAAATGGCGGTTCGGGCAGATTATTTCGAAAATAATCATGAGGAATATACCGTTCACCTTTGTGTCATGGAAAAGGATGCCCCCATCATAGAGCTCTCCTTATCAGTACCCGGTGAAGATCAGGCCAATACCATCTGCGATAACTGGAAAAAGAAAAACCAGAAGCTTTATGCCTCCTTAATGCAGGAGCTTTTATCTTAAAAAGGGCACTTTCCGAAAACGGAAAGTGCTCTTTTTTAACTGTTGCGATATTCATTAAAATCATTGACAAGCTCTTTTAAATCACTCATAAGCTTGTCAAAAGCTCCGGCTTTGTAAAGATTGATCACAATGATTCCCACAGGAACTGCAAGGATCATTCCCAACACACTGCTGAAACGATAGCCGATAAACATAAAGATCAGGGTAGTCAGAGGATCCATTCCCACCGTATCTCCTACAAACTTCGGCTGCAATAACTGATGCACCAAAAGACATACAAGATAAATGATCATCAATCCTACCGCCATGGAATAATCACCTGTCATCAGCTGAAAAGCTGCCCAGGGCCAGATGGCAGTACCTGTTCCAAGGAAAGGAAGCAAATCCAAAAACGCGATCAAAAGCGCCCAGAGAATGGCATACTCTACACGTAAGATCAAAAATCCCACAAACAAAATAGCTGCGATGATCCCCATAATCTTAAACTGCGCTTTAAAATATCCTCCCACAGCCTGGGAAAACAGCTTTTTCAGCCATGCCCACCGCTCCATCAGTACCTTCGGCATGATTTTTTTCACACACTCGGAAATTCTCTCCCTGTCTGCAATGAAAAAATAGGCTGATAAAAACATAAAGACAGACTGCACCAGCAGAGTAGGAAGATATCCTACAATATCCCCTGCAACACTTAAGGTAGGTGCTCCCAAAGTCCCGATAATATTCCCGATATACACATCAAAGTTCGTAAGGATCTCAGAAAGTCCCCCATTCATCTCCACCGGCAGGTTCAGCCGTTTCATCCATAGATTGATATTATTTCCGATATGGTCAAACCCTTCGGTCACAGACTCATACATTCCGGGCAGATATTCTAAAAATCCGATTCCTTCCCGGACAAGCCAGGAGACGAGAAAATAAAAGGCCGTGATCACCAGAGCCAGAACTCCTACGATGACCACCCAGGAGCCATGCTTTCTCATGATCTTTAATCTCTTCTCAAAAAACTTCACCAGCGGATTGGCAATCAGGGCAAAGATCATTCCAATGACGAAGGGCATAAAAAACCGGATCAGTCTTGGCAGCAAAAAACATACCAGTAAAATCCCACTCACATATAATAGTAAATTTAAAATGGTTTTTACATGTTTAGACTGCATATAATTTCCCAGATCTCCTCTCTGCCCTGCTTTGTGGTTGCAGAAAACGGAATCACTTTTGTTCCGGGCTTCACATTGAGTCCTGTTTTAAGCATTTTCACATGTTTTGCAACCTGGCTGCGTTTGATCTTATCCAACTTGGTAGCAATGATGATAGGATCATATCCCTGATAAACGATCCACTCATACATATTTTTATCGTTGGCAGATGGCTCATGGCGGATATCAACCAAAAGAAAGACTGCTTTTAGCATTTCTGATTTGTTGAGATACCGTTCAATGAGATTTCCCCATTTAGCCTTTACCTCTTCACTGACCTTTGCATAACCATAGCCCGGAAGATCCACAAAGTATACCTCATCGTTCACCTTATAAAAATTAATGGTCTGCGTCTTTCCCGGCTGAGATGAGGTTCTTGCCAATGCTTTACGATTCACCAGTGCATTGATGAGGGATGATTTTCCTACATTGGATTTTCCTGCAAAAGCAATCTCGATCTTATCATTTTCAGGAAAGGTACTTGTAATTCCACAAACAGTTTCAAGCTCGGCACTTTTGATTATCATTGTATTTTCCATGGCTTCTCCTATTCTGCAATTGCCTGTGCAATGACCTGTTCCATAGTTTCCACAAACAGGATCTCGATTCCCCGTTTGATCTCCGTGGATATTTCCTCAATATCCTTTTCATTTTTCTTTGGTACCAGTACGGTTTTGATTCCCGCATTTTTGGCTGCCAGAATCTTTTCCTTCAGGCCGCCAATAGGCAATACCCGTCCTCTTAAGGTAATTTCACCGGTCATGGCAACACTGGCCTTTACAGGCTTTTCGATAATGGCAGAGAGCATGGCGGTGGCCATAGTGATTCCGGCGGACGGACCATCCTTTGGTACAGCCCCTTCCGGAATATGTATATGAATATCATGTTTTTCAAAATATTCCTTTTCTATCCCGTAACGGCTTACGATGGAACGGATATAAGTGATTCCTGCACGGGCAGATTCTTTCATCACATCCCCCAGCTGACCGGTCAAAAGAAGCTCTCCCTTACCGGGCATCACATTCACCTCGATCTGCAGGGTATCTCCTCCCACACTGGTCCAGGCAAGTCCCCGAACGATTCCAATCTCATCCTGTTCATTGGCCATATTGTAGGTATAGACGGGTTTTCCTAAAAACTTTTCCAGATTGGTATCAGTGATACGCACGGTTTTCCTGTCATTCTCGAGAATCATCCGGGCGCTCTTTCTGCAAAGCTCTCCCAGACGTCTTTCCAGGGAACGAACTCCCGCTTCCTTCGTATAAGAGGAAATAAGCTTTCGAAGACCTGCATCAGAAATTTTCATCTGTTCGGATTTCAGCCCGTTTTTTTCAAGCTGTTTTGGAAGAAGATGCTCTTTTGCAATATGAAATTTTTCATTTTCCGTATAACTGGTTACCTCGATGATCTCCATACGGTCATACAGCGGTCTTGGAATATTATGTGCATCATTGGCAGTTGCTATGAATAATACTTCGGAAAGATCCATGGGAAGCTCAATGTAATGATCCCTGAATTTATCATTCTGCTCACTGTCTAACACTTCCAACAGGGCTGCGGAAGTGTCTCCTCTGTAATTGCTGCTGACCTTATCGATCTCGTCTAAGAGCATCAGCGGATTTTTCACTCCTGCCTGCTTCATACCGGCTGCAATGCGCCCCGGCATAGCACCTACATAGGTTCTTCTGTGTCCCCGAATCTCTGCTTCGTCCTGAACACCGCCAAGACAGATCCGTACATATTTTTTATTGAGCGCCCGTGCAATGGATTTTGCAATGGACGTCTTACCGGTTCCCGGAGGTCCCACCAGACAAAGGATCGGGCTTTGTCCCTGCTTATTTAAGCTGCGGACTGCCAGAAATTCCAAAACACGTTCTTTCACCTGTTCTAATCCGTAATGATCTTCATCCAATACCTGCTGTGCCAGTTTGACATCCGCTGTCTCCTTCTGGGACTTTCCCCAGGGCATTTCCAGAAGGGTCTCAATGTATCCGCGGATCACACTGCTTTCTGAAGAGTTCATTCCGATGAGTTTCAGCCGTTTGATTTCCTTCTCAAGCTTTGCCTTTACCTCTTTGGGTGCCTTCAGCTTTTTCGTTTCCTCTAAAAATCCATCCAGATCCGACTGGATGTCATCCTCACCCAGTTCCTCCCGGATAGACTTTAATTCCTCCCGAAGAACATACTCCTTCTGATGCTGATCGATCCGTGCCTTGACCTTCTCTTCTAACTGACGTTTGATCTGATGTATCTCCAGCTCATTCTTTAAGATCAGAAGAAGCTGCTCATATTTTTCTGTCAGTCTTCCCATATCCAGAATCTTCTGCATATTCTGCCATTTTAACATGGCATGTACCGGAATCAGGTTCATCAAATGCTCCAGGTCATCCATCTCCATGAGCTGACGTACTACATCCTGATTCAGCTTTCCATGTACCTTCACATAGGTTCCAAAAGTATCCAAAAGAGTTCTGTTCATGGCTTCTTTGCATTCTTCTGAAAGATCTGAAAGGTCATCTGTATTGTTATCTGTGGTGATCTCTGCCTCCAGAAAATCCGGATTATCCAAAAGTTCGATCAGTTCCGCACGTTCCACCGCTTCTACCAGAACTCTCAAAATACCATGCTGTAATTTTGTCATCTGTTTGACCGTGACAATGGTTCCCACCGAAAAAAGCTCTTCCTTCTCCGGCTCCTCAATGTCAGGATCCCGCTGTGTTACCACAAACAGTTTCTGATTGGTGGTCATGGCACGCTCTACTGCCTTTTTTGATTTACTTCTGCTCACATCAAAGTGAACGATCATATCCGGTAAAATCGTCATTCCCCTAAGAGCCACAGCCGGCATTACCTGTATGATATCTCTCATGCTTTTCTCCTTAAAGTCAGAAAAGGGCTCCTGAATATTTCAGCCGCCCCCTCATCATCTATCTTTCTATCTTTGGTTGTCCAATTCCCTCTACAACCTCTTTTGTAATGGTGCAATGTTTAATGGTTTCATCCGACGGAATCTCAAACATGGTATCCATCATCATGCTTTCCATAATGGCACGTAAACCTCTGGCACCGGTCTTTCTTTGAATGGTTTTATCTGCAATTGCTTCCAGTGCATCCTGCGTAAAGGAAAGCTGTACTCCATCCAGTTCAAACAGTTTTTTATACTGTTTGACAATCGAGTTTTTCGGCTCTGTTAAAATATGAACCATATCTTCCTTATTCAGTGCATCCAATGCGACGGTCACCGGAACACGTCCAACAAATTCCGGAATCATACCGAATTTGATAAAATCTTCCGGAAGTGCTTCACGTAGAATTGTTCCCGGATTTTTCTCACTTAAGGTCGTTACCTGGGAATTAAATCCAATGGATTTTTTATCTGTACGGTGTTCAATAATCTTATCCAGTCCTTCAAATGCTCCGCCGCAGATAAACAGGATATTTGTGGTATTGATTGGAATCAGCTCCTGCTGCGGGTGCTTTCTTCCGCCCTGTGGCGGCACATGTGCTTCTGTTCCTTCCACGATCTTTAAAAGAGCCTGCTGTACGCCTTCTCCCGATACGTCTCTGGTAATGGACGGATTCTCTGATTTTCTTGTAATCTTATCGATCTCATCAATATAAATGATTCCGTATTCGGCTCTTGCCACGTCACCATCTGCTGCCTGGATCAGCTTCAGTAAAATGTTTTCTACATCTTCCCCTACATAACCTGCTTCAGTCAGAGTCGTAGCATCCGCAATGGCAAAAGGTACATTGAGTATTCTTGCCAGTGTCTGGGCCAGCAGTGTTTTTCCTGAACCGGTAGGCCCCAGCATAAGAATGTTGCTCTTTTGAAGTTCCACATCACTTTCCTCATGCTGCATTGCCAGAACTCTTTTGTAGTGATTATACACGGAAACAGCCAGTACCTTTTTTGCAGCATCCTGACCGATGACATAATCGTCCAAAAACTTCTTGATCTCTGCCGGTTTTAAGAGATTGATTTCTCCCGGATCTAAGGGCACAGAGTCAAAATCATATTCTTCCTCAACAATTCCTGCACATATGTCCACACAATCGTTACAGATAAAAACACCGTTTGGACCTGCGATCATCTTTCGTACCTGATCCTCTGTCTTACCGCAGAAAGAACATCTTATTTCATCTTTATATCTAGCCATGGATTCCTCCAAAATTAATGATTGGAGATCACAGTATCCACAAGTCCATAGCTGGCAGCTTCTTCTGCACTCATGTAATTGTCTCTCTCTGTATCTCTTTCAATCACTTCTAATGGCTGATTGGTGTTTGCAGCCAGAATCTCGTTTAATTTACTTCTGGTTCTTAAAATGTGCTCTGCAACGATCTTAATCTCTGTTGCCTGTCCCTGTGCTCCGCCGGATGGCTGATGGATCATGACTTCTGCATTTGGAAGCGCATAACGTTTGCCTTTGGCACCACTGGATAATAAAAATGCGCCCATGCTGGCTGCCATACCGATGCAAATCGTAGAAACATCACATTTGATATAGTTCATAGTATCATAAATCGCCATTCCTGCTGTTACGGAACCGCCGGGACTGTTAATGTATAAATGAATATCCTTGTTCGGATCCTCTGCCTCTAAAAACAGAAGCTGGGCAACGATGACACTTGCAGAGGCATCATTCACTTCTCCGTCAAGGAAAATAATTCTCTCTTTTAATAAACGGGAATAAATATCATAGGAACGTTCACCACGACTGGTCTGTTCAATGACATAAGGTACTAAACTCATTTAAACTCCTCCTTATTTTGCAAAAGGGGGCACAGCGGTTTCGCTGTGCCCCGCTCTACACTTTTTACTACACTTCTTTTGCAGCTTCAGTAACGAGTTCTACTGCTTTTTCGATTGCCATATCCATCTTCATCTGAGCTTTTTCATCTTCACTCATGATTTCTGCAAGTTTATCTGCTTCCATCTTATAGGTTTCTGCCATCTTTGTGATCTCTGCTTTCACTGCATCATCAGATACTTCCAGATTTTCTGCTTTTACAACAGCTTCCAGAACAAGTCTGCTCTGGATACGTTTTACAGCCTGTGGTTTCATCTGCTCTAAAGCAGTATCCAGTGTCATGCCTGTAAACTGTAAGTACTGTTCAAAGGAAAGACCCTGTGCCTGAATTCTCTGAGCAAATTCATCTACCATCTGACGAGCCTGGGTATCAACCATAGCATCCGGAATTTCCATAGATGCATTTTCAATGATCTTTTCGATTACTGCATCTTCTTTTGCTCTCTTAGCTGCTGCTGCTTTGTTTTCTGCTAATTTTGCTTTTACATCTTCTTTGTATTCAGCCAATGTATCGAATTTAGAAACATCCTGTGCGAAATCGTCATCTAATTCCGGAAGTTCCTTCACTTTGATCTCATTTACTTTACATTTGAAAGTAGCTGCTTTTCCTGCAAGCTCCGGTGCCTGATATTCTGCCGGGAATGTTACATTTACTTCTAATTCTTCACCGATCTTTGCACCTGTTAACTGTTCTTCGAATCCTGGAATGAATGCTCCGGAACCGATGGTTAACGGATAGTTTTCACCTTTTCCACCGTCGAAAGCAACGCCATCTACAAAACCTTCAAAGTCAAGCATGATCATATCACCGTTTTCAACTGCTCTGTCTTCCACGCTGATAGTTCTCGCATTTTTTTCTCTTTCTTTTTCGATTTCAGCAGTTACTTCTTCTTCAGTTACTTCTGTATCTGCTTTTGCAACTTCAAGACCTTTATATTCTCCTAAAGTTACTTCCGGTTTTACAGCTACTTCTGCTGTGAAAATAAATGCTTTTCCTTTTTCGATCTGCTCGATATCGATCACCGGTCTGGATACCAGTTCTAAACCGCATTCTGCTGCTGCTTTTTCATATTCTGCCGGAATCAGCATATTTGCTGCATCTTCATAGAAGAAGCCTGCTCCGTACATTTTTTCTACCATCTGACGTGGTACTTTACCTTTACGGAATCCCGGGATGCTGATTTTGGATTTCTGTTTGTTATAAGCTGCCTGAAGTGCTTTTTCTAATTCTTCTGCTGCAACCTCAATGGTAAGCTTCGCCATGTTCTTCTCAAGTGTTTCAACTTTTACGCTCATGTTTATCCTCCTGAACATTCTATGTGAATTATTTAAACAAGATGAGAATTCTTTTGCTCTTCCTGTTCTGAATTGATAAGCATGCTTAGGGCATGATTACAGTCATTCAAAGAGTATAGCACACAATGTGCCCAATTTCCAGTACTTTTTACACGGAATAGATGATTCCTTCGCCAATTTCCACAGCTTTTTCCTTTCCTGCAAGCTGTTCAATGAGCTTTAAGGAAAAATCAATGGCTGCACCCATTCCTCTGGCAGTTGTCACATTTCCATCCACTGCTACCTTAGTAGCACAGACGGTGGCACCATGAAGCTGTTTCTCAAAGCCCGGATAGCAGGTTGCAACCCTGCCCTCTAAGAAGCCAAGCTTTCCAAATACACTCGGTGCGGCACAGATTGCTGCCACCATTTTTCCTGCATCATAATGTTTCTTTAAAAGTGTACATAGACCTTCATGAGCTCCAAGATTTAAAGTTCCCGGCATGCCGCCCGGAAGCACCAGCACCTTTGCATCCTCGTAGGTGTAGTCTTCAAACATACCGTCTGCTGTCACAGTGATCTTATGGGAACCGGTGATTGTTTTACTGTCCATCACCGAAACCATCTCTGTTTCGATTCCTGCTCTGCGCAGCAGATCTACTACGGTCAGGCCTTCAATTTCTTCAAATCCCTCTGCCAAAAATACATATACTTTGCTCATCTGTTTTCTCTCCTTTTGTTTTCTTCAAATTTCATCCTGCTTAAATAACTGTTATGATATCTTCCATCAAAGGTCACATCTTCCCCAAACCAGACTGGTGGTACAAACCGCTCTGCCTGCTCCCGGCTTGAAAACTCTACCTCCGTCAGGATCAGTGGAGCAAAGGGTGATTCAAACACATCCACCTCTGCCACCAGTTCCTCCTGCTCTAAAGGAATCAGGTAGCGGGTCTTTCGAATGACATTTCCGTCAGCCTTTGCGCTGAGATGTTCAAAAGCTTCTTTATTCAAAGGAAGATTATATTCCTCCCTGGACATCATCCCCTGACCTTTATAAGTCATATAATAGCGCTCGTCTTCTCTGCGAACTCTCACCACCGGATCCGTACAAAGATATGCCTGCTCAATTTTATGAGAGGGATAATGCTCTAAGTCAGGAACCTCTCTTAACAGGTACTTTTTTTCTATTTCCATCATGGATACCTCCTGTCTTATTGTGACACAAGGGGCTTACCTTTCGGTAAGCCCCGGATTTTCCTGGATTACTGTTTTCTGGCTGAAGTAACACTGTTTAGCCTGTCAAAATTTTCCGTAATGGTAATCGCCTGAAGCTGCTCACCACCGGAACAGGTAGTACAGGTATTTTCCGGAAGGAGAGATACACCATAGGCTGTATCTGCCGTCGGATCGTTTCTGACCCCTTCCTGAAGTACCGGAAGGATGACACGAACCTGATCGGATGGCCAGTAACATACATCTGTTGCCAGCTGACCTGTTACATGACAGATCTTTGCCATAATATGCACATCACAGCTTTCTGTAGGCTCCGTTCCTTTCGCAAAATATTCTGTAACGACACAGCTTCCTCTCGGATCCATATCACATACTCCCGGAATCGGAAGTTTTCCGGATTCGGAACAAACCGCAACCTGTACGATATCTTCCGGCTTTTCAAAATCCTTATTTTCCAGATCTTCATGGATTCTGCTCATGACCTTCTTCCAGAGAGTCTTATGATAATTTCTTTCTGATTTTGCCAGCTTGGTGGTCGGGATATCATAACCGGCCCAGACACCGGCAGTATAATAAGGTGTATAACCTACGAACCAGAGGTCTGCATAATCAGAGGTCGTACCGGTCTTACCTGCTACTGTCATTTTATTCAGCTTTAATGCACCACCGGTACCCTGTGTCACAACATCCTTCATAGCAGAAGTTAAAAGCCATGCTGTCTGCGGAGTAACTGCTTCATGGACTTCTCTGCTTGCTGTTTTGTCGATAATGACATTTCCGTCCATATCTTCAATCTTTGTATAGAAGATCGGTTCCTGATAGGTTCCTGCATTGGCGATGCTTGCATAGGCTGCTGTCAATTCCAGATTGGTAACACCCCTGGTCAGTCCGCCCAGTGCTACTGCCGGACCATAGTCATTTAAGCCGTTGGCATCCGCCTGCTTCTGAATGGTTGTAAATCCAAAACGATCCAGATAAGTAAGTCCCAGTGCTGAACCATTTTGTGTATAGGTCTTAACTGCCAGGATATTCATGGACTGCTCAATACCTTTTCTGAGACTGGTCCAGCCTGCATAGGCCTCTCCGTTCCAGTTACGAACCTGTTTCGGCTCTGTACCCCCTTCATACATATAAGGACCATCATACTGGGTCGTAGCCAAAGACATCCCTGCCGCATCCAGTGCCGGAGCATAGGCTGCTACGATCTTAAAGGTAGAACCGGGCTGTCTGACTGCATCCTTGGAACGGTTCATAGTCAGGTTCGCCGTCTTTTCTCCCCTGCCCCCAATGATACCTTTGACTTCACCGGTATACTGATCCATGACTACCATGGATATCTGGGGCTGTACTGTCATTTTTACACTGCGGTATACCGTATCCCCCGGCTCAATGATGTCTGCCTCATATTCATCAATGGCAGCCTGAGCGGCTTCTTCATCCTTATAGAGAAGGTCATAGGTTTTTGTACCATATTTTTCTTTAAAATATGCCTGCATCATTTCCTGACTGTAGTTGGTGGTACTTCCATCCTTCTTTACAGTCGTCATGGCATATTCAAGACCGATCTTATAATCATTCGGATAATTATCCGGATTTGCGGCTTCCTCATCCATAATGGCCTGAATCTTTGGATCCATGGTAGTATGGATCTGCAAGCCGCCACCATAAAGCATGTTGTATGCCTGGGTATCGGAATATCCCTTTAATTCCTTCAGATCCTCCAACACAGATTGAACAACCGCATCGGTAAAGTAGGAATTCACCTTCGTACTTTCCGCAACAGACTCGTTTACATTCTTAATATGACTGTAAACATCCTCTTTCATGGCGGTTTCATACTCGCTTTGACTGATCATTTCCTGCTCCAGCATATTGTTAAGAACTAAAGCCCGTCTTTTTTCATTTTCCTCCTGATTCTTGATCGGATTGTATTTTTCCGGGTTTTTGGTAATACCTGCCACCACTGCCGCTTCGGCAATCGTCAGCTCTGATACGTCCTTTCCGAAATAGCGGTTGCTGGCTGCCTGAATACCCAAAGTATTTTGTCCCAGATTGATCGTATTTAAATAAGCCTGAAGGATCTCATCCTTAGACATGGTTTTTTCCAGCTGAATGGCCAGGTACTGTTCCTGAATCTTTCGCTCGATGTTATCTGCCAGGGTCTCCTCTGACATGAAGTCAAACACGTTGTTTTTCAAAAGCTGCTGGGTAATGGTACTGGCTCCCTGTTTTGTCTTAAATCCAGAGGTTATAAATTTTACACCGGAACGCATGATACCCTGCAGGTCAATTCCGTTATGTTCATAAAAGCGCTCATCCTCGATGGCAATAAATGCATTCTGCACATGTTTTGGAATCTGATCAATGGTAACCATGGTACGATTGGTACCTGATGCGATCAATTCCTGCATCTTATTGCCCTCTGCGTCATAAACTGTGGACTTATAGCCCTTTGGAATGACGCTCTCACTGGTGATATCCGGTGCGTTATCGATCACACCTTTGATAATGCCAATGGCTGCACAGCCAACGACAACTACCACTGCGATCATACAAACGAGAAATGCTTTCAAGAAAATGACACTTAATTTCTTTCCCACTTTTTTCTTTTTTGAATGAAGTGACTTCTGCTTTTTGGAAGTCTCTTTCTTGCTATAATTCATGAGTAAGCCTCCTTTTATCCAAATTATTATAGCAAATCCACCTTTCTAAATAAAGGAAAACTTGCTTTTTTAAGAGAAAATCTGTATATTGGTAAGAAATAATTAAGAAAAATAACTGTTCATCGGCTGCAAAACAGCTGCGAATAACTAATAAAGGAGCCAAGGATGGCAAAGGGTATCAAGATTCTCTATGAGGGCGGTGTAGGTGAGCTGGAAGAAAAAAAATCCCGCTTTATTGCAACCACACTTCCCATTTCCTCCCAGGAGGAGGCACTGGAATTTATCGAGCAGATGAAAAAAAAATATTGGGATGCCAGACATAACTGCTACGCCTATGTACTGGGAGACCGTCACGAGATTCAGCGCTTTTCTGATGACGGAGAACCGGGCGGCACTGCCGGCAAACCTATGCTGGATGTTTTGCTGGGGGAGGACATCCACAATATGGCTGTGGTAGTTACCAGATACTTCGGAGGTACCCTTCTTGGTACCGGCGGGCTTGTCCGGGCCTATTCCGGGGCTGTAAAAGAAGGGCTTGCTCATTCCGTCATATTGGAAAAAAGTTCCGGAAAGAAGCTTCTTTTAACAACCAATTATTCAGATCTTGGCAAGGTTCAGTATTTGCTCCTGGAAAACAGTATTCCCATTCTTTCCGAAGATTATGGGGCTGCTGTAAACTTTGAAGTACTTGTTCCTTCCGAAGAAGAATCAAAGCTTAAAGAGCTTTTAACTGACGGCACCAACGGCCGTATCGAAATAAACGATTCTGATTTCACAGATTTTGCTGTCCATCAAAAAGAGGTGCTACTGTTGTAGCACCTCAATTGCTTTTTGAAGCTGTACATCCTCTTCCGGTGTAAGGCTCACCTTTGTTTTCAGTTCTTCGGGAAGATCAATTTCCACATCCGGTGTGATTCCGACTCCATGGATATTGTTTCCGTCTGGTGTGTAATACTTCGCTGTGGTAAGTTTTAGTGCAGTCCCGTCCTGAAGGTCATAAACACTTTGCACAATACCTTTTCCAAAGGTTTGGGTTCCCACAATGGTTGCCACCCCGTAATCCTTCAGTGCACCTGCCAGAATTTCTGAAGCACTGGCACTGGATCCGTTTACCAGGACTGCCATTGGAATATCCAGACACTGTGCATCAGACTTCATTTCATCTCTTCTGCCATTTTTATATTCAGTAGCTACGATCAGTCCCTCCGGTAAAAGAGCATCGGCGATCTGACAGACTGCATCCACATTTCCTCCGCCATTATTCCGAAGATCTATGATCAGCCGTTCCATTCCTTCCGCCTTCAGAGCGCTCAGTGCCTCCTCAAACTGTTCCACTGTAATATGATCAAACTCTGTAATCTGAATGTATCCGTTCTGACCGGAAAGCATCTTGTATTCCACGGTAGGAACATGAATTTCCTGCCGCTTCAGGGTAAAATCCAGGATCTCTTCTTCTCTGAGCATGGAGATCGTCACTTCTGTATCTGCTTCCCCCTTGATCTTTGTTACGATGCTGGTAAGGTCCTGCCCTGAAATTTCTTCTCCCTCCACCCGATAGAGAACATCTCCCGGCAGGATCCCTGCCTCGCAGGCAGGATAGCCTTCATAAACTCTGGAAACAGTGACAAGTTTGGAAACCATATTCTGGGAAAAGACTGCTCCGATACCGCAGTAGCTTCCATTGCTGGAATCCAACATGCTCTGTGTTTCTTCTTCATTGTAATATGCCGCATAAGGATCATCTATCCCGGCGATCAGACCGTAATAAAGATAATCTTCCAGCTTCTGATCATCCACCTCTTCCAGATAAAAGGTGCGGATATAATATTCCAGTTTTTCTAACTTCTCCTGTACTGTTTTATCCGCAGTGATCAGATTTGACTCGTCACTTTTCCCGCTGGTGATCCCCTGCCTGCTTAAGAATCTGTTTGCACTCATATAGGCTCCCAGGCCTGCACTGATTACGGAAATCACCGAAAAGATCACTGCGGCACAAAGAAAGCCTTTCCAAAAGCCGGCTCTATTCTTATTCTTTTTTGTTTCTTCCTGTATTGTTTGTTCTTCCATCTTACTTCCTTTATATTACGGACTTACATAGTTCAACGGGTTCACATAGCTTCCGTTTTTGATCACGCCAAAATGCAGATGGTTTCCGGTAGAATAGCCGGTAGAACCAACCTTTGCAATGACTTGTCCCTGTTCTACTGTTTCTCCTACGGATACCAGCAGGGAGGAACAGTGCATATAAACGGTAGACATGCCGTTACCATGGGCAATCACGATATAATTTCCCGCTGAGGAGCTATAGGTAGATGTTGTCACCACCCCCGCTGCGGAAGCTAAAATTGACGTTCCGTAAGGTGCTGCCAGATCCACACCCTTATGATTGGTAGATGCCCCCGGCGTAGGCTGGGGTCTTGGACCAAAGTAACTGCTGATCCTTGTATATCCCGGACATGGCCAAATGAATCCCGTGCTACTTCCCTGGTATGCATCAGGATTTGCTGCACGGGCGATCTGTTCTTCAATCTCATCCAACAGCCGTTCCTGTTCAGCCAGCTGCTTCTGATAGTCACCCTGCTGGGCTGTTACATCTCCCAGGTCACTGTTTGCTGCTGCAAGCTCACCCTTTTTGCTGTTGATGCTGGCATTCACCTTTTTTTTCTGTGCTTCCAGCTCATCCTGCATCATCTTCAATTCTTCAAGCTCTGCCTCCAGAGTTTTTTCCTTCAGCTCGATCTCTGCTTTTGTGTCATTGAGCTTATCCATCATATTTCGGTCATAGTCCGACATGGATGCTACATAGCCCGCACGGTTTAAAAGATCCGTAAGATTGTCAGCAGTAAACAACATCTCTATGAGAGATTCTGAAGGGTTCTCATAAATGTATTGTATACGCATTTTCATGGATTCATACTGCTCCACGCAGGCAGCTTTGGCTTCCTCCAAAGCTTCCTTTGTACTTTCAATGTCCGTGATCTTGCTGTCGATCTTGGCTTCAAAATCGCTGATCTTTGCTGACAGACTGCCCATCTGCCGATCCAGCTGGTTGATATAGCTTTGAATGGTTGTCTTTTCTGCCTTCAGGCTGTCAATATCTTTTTGCACATCGCTGATGGAATCCTTCAGTCCGCTAATGGCATCCAGGGTTTCCTGACGCTCATTTTCCAGACGCTTTAGTTCCTCGCTGTTGTCTTCTTCTGTCTGTTCCTGCTGTGTGGTTTCTTCCTTCTTTTCCTCAGGGGTACTCTCCTGTCCCTGTTCGGAGGCAGCAGTCTCCCCATCGGAATCCTCTGTGGCATACGAGGAAAGGACACTGGTATAAAACAGGCTAAGGAGCAGCAAAACCACAAGACCTGTTTTCATAAATCTATGATTAAAATGCATGTATGATCTATCTCCCGTCTAAACACGTAAGTGCTTTCTTGTTGTAAAAAAGCTTCCGAAAAATCCGATTCCTACACTCAACGCCATGGCAATAGGAACTAAGGTTTTAAAAAGCTCCATGGCTGGTAAAAATTTCAACACACCTGTCAGCAGATTAAATTCTCCCGTCACGTAAGCTACCAGCTCCTTATATCCAAAGAATAATGCCAGCATTGGAATGATTGCTCCCACCAGACCGATCACGATACCTTCAATAAGGAACGGTGTTCTTACAAAGGCATTGGTAGCACCGATCAGTTTCATAATTCCAATCTCTTCTCTTCTGGAATTGATTCCGATGGTAACGGTATTGCTGATCAGGAAGATGGAAACTGCCAGTAAGAGTCCGATGATGGCAACGGATGCATACCCTACCAGTACATTAAAATCAGAAAGAATATTTGCAATATCTTCTGACTGGTTGATCTTTCTTACTCCATCCATGGATTGTATGTAAGTTACCAGATCGTCCTGTAAAGATACATCTGATACATAGATCTCAAAATGTGCGGAATTGGCCAGCGGATTATCATCTGCAAAGCCTTCTGCCAGCTTTGGATTTTCTGAGAAGTAAACTTCCTTGTATTCGTCCCATGCTTCCTGGGCTGATACGAATTTCATTTTGGAAACTTCTTTCCTGTTTTCAATCTTTTCCCCTGCTGCCAGAATTTCCGATTCTGTCATATCCTCATCAAAAAATACGGTAACGGCCACGCCGCTTTCCGCAATCTTTACGATATAATTTACATTCTGTACGAGACAGAAAAAAATTCCAAACATAAAAATGCAGGCTGCCATGGTTGCCATGGATGCCAGTGAATACATTTTATGTCTCCAGATATTTTTAAATCCCTGCTGAATACAGTAGCCTAAGGAACTAATTCTCATGATCGTACCCAGCATTCTGCTCGTCACTGATAATGACGCCTTTTCTCATTGCAATTACTCTTTTTTTCATCAGGTTTACCATTTCCCTATCATGGGTTACTACCACTACCGTAGTTCCCCGGTTATTGATCTCTGTCAGAAGTTTCATAATATCTCTGGAGTTTTTCGGATCCAGATTTCCTGTAGGCTCATCAGCCAGAATGATCGATGGTCTGTTCACCAACGCTCTTGCCAGAGCCACACGCTGCTGCTCACCACCGGAAAGCTGCTTTGGCAGCGAACGGTATTTTTCAGCCAGACCTACCATGGAAAGAATTTTTGGCACATCCTTTTTAATCCTTTTCCCCGGTGTTGCCACAACCCTCTGGGCAAAAGCAACATTTTCATATACATTTCTATCCTTTAAAAGACGAAACTCCTGAAAAACGCATCCGATCTTCCTGCGGTACACGGGAACAAATCTCCGTTTCATCTTGCCCAGGGTAACTCCATCCACTTCAATGGTCCCTTCTGTAGGTTCCAATTCTTTTAAAAGCAGCTTGATCAGCGTAGATTTTCCTGAACCACTGTCACCTACGATAAATACAAACTCGCCCTCTTCGATATGTATATTGATATCTTTGAGTGCTTCCACACCATTCGAATAGGTCTTACTGACATTCTCCAATCGTATCATAAGTTCCTCCATCATTTAACACAAATGTGAAGGCAACAAGATGTCACCTTCACAATATTTTCTTAATAATCTATTGTTTCCATATATTTCATGTATTTGACAACCATGAGCGCAATCTTAAAGGTAATGGCATCTTCAAATACTCTCAAATCAAGCCCCGTACTTTTCTGAAGCTTATCCAGACGGTAAACAAGCGTATTACGGTGAATATAAAGCTGTCTGGACGTTTCTGATACGTTCAGGCTGTTTTCAAAAAATTTATTAATGGTAGTCAGAGTCTCTTCATCAAAATCATCCGGTGATTTTCCATCAAAAATTTCTCTGATAAACATTTTACACAGAGGAATTGGCAGCTGATAGATCAGACGTCCGATACCCAGTGCACTGTAAGCGATCACATCCCTGTCCTCAAAGAAGATCCTTCCTACATCCAGAGCCATTTTTGCTTCTTTATAAGAACGGGATACATCTTTGATCTCACCAACGATGGTTCCATACGCCACGTGAACACCTTTAAATCCTTCTGCATTTAAAGTGTCCCTGATGGTTTTTGCAATCTTCACCAGTTCCTCATAGGTATCGCTAAGCAGAAGCTCCTTCACCAGGATTACGTTCTTTTCATCTACCGCCGTAATAAAATCTTTGGATTTTGTACCGAACATTGCCCGGACGCTTTCCATGATCGTGCTCTCTTTTTCCCGAATGGTTTCAATAATAAACACGACCCTTTTCACATCTGTAGGAATATGAAGCTTTTTGGCACGATTATAAATATCCACCAAAAGAAGATTATCCAGCAGCAAATTCTTCACAAAGTTATCTCTGTCAAACCGTTCCTTATATGCTACCACCAAATTCTGGATTTGAAAAGCGGCAATTTTTCCCACCATATACACATCATCGCTTCCGCCATTTGCCACCAGAATATATTCCAGCTGTGCCTCATCATATACTTTAAAGAACTGATACCCCCGAATCACCTGGCTGTCTGCCGCAGATTCTATAAAAGGCTCCACGATCCCCTCAAAATCTTCCTGTTCTTTAAATGTAGACGCCAATATTTTTCCTTCTGCATCCAGTACACACAAATCAATGCGGGCAATCCCCTTGAGCCCCTCGATTGTACTTTGCAGGATCTGATTTGAAATCATGTTACACCTTTCCCCTTCTATAACCCAAAATTTTTATCATTTGTACCAAATTTTAACCTATTTTTTTATGCAAAATAAAAATATGATAACTTTATATTAATGCATAATTACGAAAAAATAAAGTAGTTAATAAAATTTTTTTGTGCATATTTTAATCGTTTTTTCATATTCTTTAAAGAAAACCTTTCGGAGGGGAATCTTCTTGAGTTCAAAAACAAAAATTGTAGTGCTTCACATGAAGGAGCTCATCTATACAGCAGTCTTTATCCTGCTTGCCATTGTCCTGGTTTTACTGTTAATTTCCATGTTTACACCCCAGAAGTCCGTCAAAGCTCCTAAGCCCCAAACAAAACAAGAGGTGCTGATTGCTCGCACCTCTTGAAAATAGGTATTATAAAATCATATTAAAATTCAAATACAGCTACACCATAAGGCGGGAGCGGATATGCAAAGGAGAACTGCTGGTTGTCGCATTTGATCTTTTCTGCCTTGTAAACAGTTTCTCTGTTTTCTACAATATCATTTCCGCCAAATCTTTCTTCGTGGCTGTTTAAGATCAGCTTGTACTGTTTTCTTCGAGGAACGCCCACACGATAATCCTCCCGTGCCACCGGTGTAAAGTTCACCACAAAGAGAAGGCTCTTCTTTTTATTTTCATCGTATCTTACAAAGCTGAAAATACTTCTGTCCGCATCATCCGGATTCATCCACTGGAAGCCATCATAGCTTCTGTCCAGAGAATACAGACACGGATGTTTTTTGTACATATGAAGAAGTTCTTTTACCCAATCCTGCATTCTCTGATGCTTTTCATCACTTAAAAGATACCAGTCAAGCTCTCTTTCTTCGCTCCATTCCTGATACTGTGCAAACTCCTGGCCCATAAAGAGAAGCTTTTTACCCGGATGTCCCATCATAAATGCATAGCCTGCCTTAAGGTTGGCAAACTTATCATCCGGATAACCCGGCATCTTATTCACCATGGAGCATTTCAGATGAACAACCTCGTCATGGGAAAGTACCAATATGTAATTCTCGCTGGTCATATAGCTGACTGCGAAAGTCATCTTATTATGGTTATATTTTCTGAAATACGGATCCAGCTTCATGTACTCTAAGAAATCGTGCATCCAGCCCATATTCCACTTAAAGGAGAATCCCAGACCATCATTTTCCGGCTTATCTGTAACTTTTGGCCATGCAGTAGATTCCTCTGCGATCATCATAGTTCCAGGATATTTACCAAGAAGGCAGGAATTTAAATGTTTGAAAAATTCAATTGCTTCCAGGTTATTATTTCCGCCGTATTTATTAGCCACCCACTGGCCGGATTGTTTTCCGTAATCAAGATATAACATGGATGCAACAGCGTCCACACGGAGTCCGTCAATATGATACTCTTCCATCCAGTAAAGGGCATTGGAAATCAGGAAATTCTTGATCTCATTCATTTCATAGTTAAAGATCTTTGTACCCCAGTCAGGATGTTCTCCCTTTCTTGGATCCGGATATTCATAAAGAGGTGCTCCGTCAAAGTTCGCAAGTCCATGGGCATCTCTTGGGAAATGCGCCGGTACCCAGTCTAAGATGACACCGATCTTATTTTTATGAAGGGTATCAATCAGATGCTTAAACTGTTTTGGTGTACCATAACGGGATGTTGGAGCAAAATAGCCGGTTACCTGATATCCCCAGGAACCATCAAAAGGATGCTCTGCGATTCCCATCAGTTCTACATGGGTGTATCCCATTTCTTTCACATATTTTACAAGATCCTTGCAAAGCTCATCATAGGTGTAGAAACCAGCTTCTCCTTCTTCATGCGCATGCTTTTTCCAGGAGCCAAGATGAACCTCATAAATAGACAACGGCATTTTTTCCGTATCTTTTTTTGCACGTTCTTCCATCCATTTGGCATCCTTCCACTGATAGGTAATATCAGCAACTCTGGATGCTGTGCCCGGGCGAACTTCCGCATAATATCCGTAAGGGTCAGCTTTATAATGGAGATTTCCATCTGCCCCGTCAATGAGATATTTGTACGCTGTACCTTCTTTCACACCCGGAACAAAAAGCTCATAAATTCCAAGAGGCTCCAGTCTCACCATCTCATGATCTTTACCATCCCAGTTGTTAAATTCACCAATGAGCTTTACCCCTTTTGCTCTCGGTGCCCATACCGCAAAATAGGTACCTGCAACACCATCCTTTTCTGTCAGATGAGCTCCCAGTTTTTTGTAGATTTCATAGTGAGTTCCCTGTCCAAAGAGATACTGATCCCACTCTGTAACCTTGCAGGCCATCTCCACCGGCTTATTCACGGACTTGTTTTGTGTTTTCTTTTTGGCTGCCATCGTCACATCCCCCTAAAATTTCTCAATTATATTTTTTCTAAACTGTTTCGCTGCCTTCCTTGCGGAAAGAGAAGCCAATCAGTCAAAATCTTCCTCCAACAGCAGTTTATTGCCATCCTCGTCAATTCGTTTTTTGGAGATTCTTGCAAAAAAGCCACGGCTCTTCTTTTGTGCATGGGCAATGGCCATATCCACAAATTCCTTAACCTCTGCAATATTCACTACATGATCTGAAGTCTGACGAACACCAATACTGTCATAAAGAGCTAACACTGCCATTTCATCCAGATAATATTCCTGTTCTTCGGCATATGATTTTCCAAATGCCACCAGCTCGTCATTGGAAAAAATCGGAATGTTTACGGAACGGGTAAATTTCTTTGCAAAACCTTCCTGTTTCTTTAATATTTTATCAATTTCCGAACTGTCATCTTCAAGAATCACCAAAAGACCACCGGTATTTCCATCCATAGCCATAGAAAGCTTTTCTATTGTATCATCCTGTAAGCTTCCTGCACGCTCGATGATCAGTGCACCGCCTCCAAGTTTTTTTACCACTTCTTCCGGGTCTTTTTTATTTAAACCATCACCGGTTACCTTGGCAAGCTTTCCGCCTTTTGTATTTTTCTGTCTCTGAAACGCTTTTACGATATCTATGGCGAGGGTTGTCTTTCCGTTACCCGAATGTCCGGTAATGATCAGGTTACCTTCTTTGGAATCATCTCTTTCCTCGCTGCCTGCATACTCTGTCAAAAGCTCTGTCAGCTGTTTTTTCATACCTGCCACAGAAGTAAAGTAGGCAAAGATCTTCACCTGATCGTCCGTCAGATAGTACCCTGCTGTCTCTATTGGAGCCATATCCTGTGCCAGTGCTTTTTCTATGGCATCCAGCATAGACGCTGTGTTCTGTCCAACCTTTTCCACCTCTTTGTCAGCAGTTTTCAGTGCCTCCTCCAAAGCTTCCGCAAAATCAATATCTACAGGAAGATCATCCTCGATGGACTCCGGAATCTCGATTTTTGAATCCTGCGGTTCTTCTACAGGTTCTTTCCTGATTTCCTGCTCGATGAGGACTTCTTCCTCTTTCTCCTGCAAAATTACCGGTTCCGCTTCCTTCTCAGGCTCTGCCGGCATCTCGTCCTTCAGTCGAGGTGTGGTGGGAATAAAATCTTTTAAAAGCTCTGTAATTTCTCCTGTTTCGAAAAGTACAGCTTCTTTTTTGTTAACCTGTTTATCCTGCTGCAGTTTGGCCTGACGTTTCTTTTCCTCCCAGGCTTCCAGAACCTCTTCAATGGTCATCTGGCCTGTGATCTGTTTTTCTAAAACATTTTCGTCACCGATAGCCAGAGAAATCTGTCCATCCTCCTCCACACAGAACATTTCTTCCATGGTTTTTTCCTGCGGAGTCTGTACATATTTTAAAATTTCTGACCGAAGTTCTGCTGTCTCTGAGAGAGCAGCAGTTTTTTCTGTTCTGTTTTTATGGACAATTTTAAATTCCTTTGTTGCCTGAGAATCGAGTGCTTCCCTTTCTTTTAAGGCCTCATTTTCAGGCTGTGCCTCTGTTTCACATGGTATCTCTTTCTGAGGCTCTACCTCTTCTAAGACAACGTTCCCTGTTTCAGTTTCCGGCTCTTCCTGCTCTTTGGGGACTTCCTCTTCCCGGGCTAAGATCTGCTGCAGTCCTTTGGCAAGCTCCTCCTGCAGATTGATGGTACTGAATTTATTAACATTGATCACAGAAACCTCCGGAGTATCCTCCTGACTTTCTGCATCTTCCGGCACTGTTTCCTGCTGTGGAATATCTACCGTTTCCTGTGTTTCTTCTGCTTCTTCCTGCGTTTCACTAAGGGTTTCTTCCTGCTCCAGATAATCATACCTGTGTTCGTACTTTTCCTTTTGGGATGCACTTAGCTCACGGTATTTCATCT
Source organism: uncultured Lachnoclostridium sp. (assembly GCA_945786935.1). Taxonomy (GTDB): domain Bacteria; phylum Bacillota; class Clostridia; order Lachnospirales; family Lachnospiraceae; genus HGM12587. The sequence goes on along the minus strand of CALZFY010000001.1, from coordinate 38,973 downwards.
TTAATTCCATGGCTTTTGCCACATATTCTCCCTCACTGAACCACAGAATGAGTTCGTCACATTCTTCAACGCACTGATCGATCATGCCTGCTTCTTCGTAAAGACAGGCAAGTTCATACGCCCACTTCTCATCATACTCATGGCTTTTGTATTCTTCCAAAATGGTGATCTGATCGCGGACAGAAGAACCTCTCTCCCGATAAATCTGATATTTTAACAAATATCTGCTCAAATCGTGGGGTGCGATCCTGACAAATTCTTTATAAAGATCAATGGCTTCCTCAAAATCATGAAGCTTCGTGGCCACTTCTGCCATTCGATATACGATACGCCTTCCCACAGGAGAGCGATCATAGACCATATTGAGAATCTCATAGCAGTCTTCCAGTCTCTGATTCTCCTCATAGATATCAGCAATCATATTCAGTGTAGTTACACTTTTTACCTTTCGCCAGTCGATTCCGTCTGCAATTTTGGCTGCAGTCACAAAATCCTTTTTGGCTGTCAGCTTTTCTATCTGTGCAAGTTTTACCTTGTATTCGTATTTATCCAAAAGAGTTCACCTCGTATAAATCTTCCGTATTACTCTTCTTTAGTTTAGCATAGTACTTGCAGCCTTGTCAAAAGAAACTAAGGGTTTCCTGCCGGTATTCCAGGGTCTCGTATTCCAGTTCCTTTTCCTCGGTCTGGCTGCGGTAATCCACCACAACCGTCTGCTGTCTTCCGTCAATCAGTTTCTGTCCTAAAATATAATTTACCTCAAAATGACCGGTGATGGCCGGAGTCGCACCACGGGCCGGAACGATCAGCTGCACATTATTGGCTTTCAGCAGTTTAAAGATTGGCTCCCAGATATACACATCCTTTGCCGCTCCAAAGGGGTTATCAATAAAAATCACTTTTTTAAGCTCCAGCGGATCCGCATTCCGGGAATTGATGCTGGAAATATAATTAATGATGGCAACAAGAAACTGTATGTAGATTCCCTGCGACTGTCCTGTACTTCCTACGGCTTCCTCATATTTTAAGTAACGGCTCTGTTCTTTCATGCGTTCCCGCTTGTAAAGGGTCAGGCGAATGGAATCCATATTGGTAACGATGACTGAAAACAGACGTTTAAATGCCAGCTGGCTTCTGATGTAATTCAACCGCTCTGCCTGGGTATCATAATTTTCCACCTGCTTAATAATATGATCAATATACGCAGACATGGCATCCTTATACTGCTCCTCTTTCAAATAGGGAACCTGTAAAGTGATCATGGAAATCATCTGCTGATCCATGGAAATTTTTGACAGCTTCTGCAGACGATCCAGTTCTTCCTTCATATTCAGGCAGCTTTGGAGACATTGTGCCTCAAACTGATCTTTCAGTTCCTGCAAGGAATCCATGTCTTTGGCAATTCTTTCTTTTTCAAGCTCCAGACAGTGGCCAACGGATTTTAAAGACTCCATCTGCTTTTCGATCTGCTGCTCGTTTTCCGGCGGTGTCAGGTTTGTTTTGATCTCTCTGGAAAGCTCGTAGGCTCCCATTTTCTCAAGGGTGTCTGTCATCTGAAGCTTTTCTTTTTCAACTGCTTCCAAGCGTTTGCCCTCTTCCTTTACGATCTGTTCATAAGCCTGACGCAGTTCTTCGTACTGCTCCTTTAAGGAAGCTCCTGTCTCAAGATATCCAACCTTGCCTTCCGGTGAGATTCCAGCACTTTTCATCATACGCTCCATATCCTGGGCCATAGCCTTCAGGGCATAGCACTGCTCTTCTAATTCCCTAAGCTGCTGCTGAGATGTGATTCCTTCCTCTTCCAGTTGTTTTAACAGATTCTTTCGTTCCACAACATAGCTTTCCAGCTGCCCGTAAGAAACCTCCGGCATTTCCACCGGTCCATAGGTTTCCTCCACCATCAGACGGGCATGGGAAATACTTCCCATGGTCTTATGAATGTTGACATCCAGTGTTCTTTTTTCATTTTCCAGCAAAAGCAACTGGTTTTTCAGTTCAAAAGCTTCTTTTTTGAGAATAATCATCTGCTCCATCCCGGTACGGCTGCATCCATTCTGCTTTTGACGACTCTTTAGTTCCTCTATGGAATGACCCAACAGCTGCAGCTGTTCTTTTTGCTGTTCCATGGATTTTTCATAGGAGCCGGCCAGCTTCTGCTTATCGGAGACATCGGAGTTTTTCTGTTCAAAAGCAGCTTTCTTTCCTGCAAATGAAATTTCCAGTTCCTTTCTGTCCATGCCGGTTGCCGGATATTCCTTGTCTGTCACATAATTTTTAAAGGTATCCCAGCATTCCAGTATCCGTTTTAATTCCTGTCGTTTATGCTCCAGGGATTCTTCTGTTTCTTCCAGTAAGGCAGCGTTTATTAAAAGCTCTTCCTGTGTTTTTAAAAGAGTACCCTTTAACTGTGCATAATCTTTAGAAAGCTCTTCTCCCAGAGCTTCCAGTTCCTTCTGTTTTGCTTCCAGCCGGCACATCTTCGTAAAAGATTCTACCTGTGCCCTGGACTCTGCAATGGAAATCTCCAGTTCTTCTTCCCGTTTCTTTAATGCTGTTTCCTGTTCTGAAAGCATCCGGCTCTTTTCCTGATTTTCCTCCCTCTGGGCAAGCAGCTGTTTCCACAAAGCCTTTGTCTGGTCATAGAGTCCTTGTTCATGTTCTGTTTGCTGACGCTGTCTTAGAAAGTTCTGTACAAAATCATAGTCGTTTTTCAGCACCTTTTCTCTTTCGTACTCTCTGGCAAATCCCTCCTCCAGCTTTTTCAAACGCTCCTTTATTTTGGAGCTTTCCTTGCTTCTTCCCAAAAACAAAAGAGAAGTCTCTTTCAAAATGTCCTTCTCATATTCCAGAGCCTTTCTGGAAATTATTGGAATCAGAGTCTCGCCAAAATCCTTTTCCCGAAGTTTTGCGTCCTCTGCGATTTCCTCCAGGCTGGCATCTGTAATCACCGCAAACGGAAGCATTGGATAACGATCCTGTAAAACAGCACGAACTTCTGTATCCTTCTGTCTAAGATATTCATATCCTGAAATGGCCTTTTCATCATAATATCTGGCCACGTCTTCCAAAAGCAGGGATACCTTTTCCGGCTGTGGTACATAGATTCCATCTGCGAGTGCAGACAACTTCTGCTGCAGTCTTATCTTCTCCTCCACATGTTCCTGATGGGACAGGATCAATTCCTTCTGCTGTTGGAAAAGCACATTTTCTACGGACTCATAGGTGCTTCCATAAATTCCAATCAGCTGATCCATCCGTCCGGTCAGCTGCTGAAACTGCAAAAGCTCCTCATTTAATTCTTCCAGCCGGGCGGTAAGCCGTTTTTCTTCTTTCTGATCGTTTCGATTCTGTACCTCTATGGCGCAAAGCTCCCTTACGCACTGATCCAGTTCTTCCAAAAGCTTTTTCTTTTCCCTGCATAGGGTTTCAAGCTCTTTTTCCGCCTTTTGAAGCTGGTCCTTTGTGTCAGAGAAAAACAGCATATTTTCTTCCCTGGAAATGGTTACAAGCTGATTTTGAACCTCCTCTTTTTTTGCACCCACCTTTTCTTTCCTGCTTTCTAAAACACCCAGTTCAATGGAATATGCTTTTTCCTGTTTTTGAAGGTTTTCCTCCACTGCTTCCAGGGATGACACCTGTTCCTGGAGTTTACAGATTTCTTCCGCCAGTCTGGTCTGGTCCTGCTCTACATAGGATCTCCACTCATTTGCCATGGCAAACAGATCTTCCTCCAGCGTAAGGCTCCCCTTTAGAATTTCCTCCACCGCCTTTTTTGCTGAAAGATATTCCCGCTCATATTCCAGATAATTAAGAAAATAATTGTCGCATTCTCTCTCTTCAAGCTTTGCAGACTTTTTAAGGCTAAGAGCAGATAATTCATCGATTTTTTTCTGTTTTTCTTCTTCTTCCTGCTCCATAAGTTTCAGCTGATGCTCTTTTTGCAGGATTTTTGCAGTTTCAATCTGGCAGGATACTTCCTGTTTCTGCACTTTGATGTTTTTAGTCTTTTCCATCAAAGCTTCATGGGCATGCTCTTTTTGTTCTCTTCTTTTTAAGGTCGTATGATAGGTCTTTACCAGCTGTTCCTCCAGCCCCTGCTTTTTGTGGTACATTCCCTTAAGACTTCCCACCCTGGAAGCAAACTCTAAAAGAAGTTCAATCTGACGGTCATAATAATGCATTTCGCTCTTTTTCTGGGAGAGCAGCACCAACTGATCCTTTAATTCCAGCAAGGTTCCTGCCATACCGTCAGCCTGGCGATCGGTTCCGGTTTTATGGTAAAAGGATTTCTCAATAATTTCCTCAATAAGAAGGTCCTCCACCACTTTTCTGGTAGTACGGTAATTCGTCTCAAAATAGGTACGCACATGTCCTTCCGTCTTATTGATTCCGCGGATGATTTCCCACTCACTTTCAAAAAGACCATACTGACTGATAAAATTCTGATAATCTCCTTTTCTGTCAAAAATATGTACTTCCACATGGAAATCTTTTTTCTCCAACTCCTGCAAATAGGAACGAAGACCCAGATAGGTAATCCTTTCCCTGCCGTTGGTAAGAGGAAGATTTTTCAAATCATTGTCATTAAACTGCCGGTAAAAAATACAATAATTAAAATAATCAATGGCAGCTCTGTCTGCGTTGGCTTCCCCCTCTTCTTCCACGCTGCCTCTTGCCTTTCTGGCACAGAAGCCGGTAGTCATATATTGAAACCCGTTCCTTACATGACAGGGATTTAACTTCCACTCAATCAGGGAATGGATACAGGTATTGCCATTTTCAGAGCGGAACAGTTTTTCCACCGGCTGCTTTTCATCCAGGGTGCAATTAGGAATCAGATTTTGCAGCAAAAGCAGCATCAAAACACTTTTGCCGCCTCCGTTGGCCAGATCATAAATGGCATTTTTTCCGGAAAAGCGCATGATGAAATCATCATAATACTGGGTACCGAAATTATATTTTACATTGTTCACACGAATCCTGTTAATATGCGGCATTAGTTTTCTCCTTCCCCGTTTAATAATTCCACCAGTCTTCCCTGCTGCTCAGAATAATAGTTTTCCATCAAAGCACGGAACCGGGCAGTTGGATAATAGCGTCCACCGGCCTCCACCAACAATCTTTGATTTACCATAAAATTCACGACCATTTTCACGTAACCGATCTTGGAGCTTCTGGCAGCTCTTCGAACAGCCGATTCCTCTGTGGTGATCATGGGCAGATCTTCCCACATCAGTGCCAGGGTACGGAAGGAATTTTCCTCAATTTCATTTAACACCAGCACCTCGATCTTTGAGATCACCGATGCCAGCCCCTGATCCACTGCCTGGATCACGTCATCTATTTTCACATATTCTATGTAGGTATATGTAGCGGAATCCTGATAAAACTGTGTCATAATCGTATACATAATGTAATAGCAAAGATACAGTTCCCGGTTCAGACGGACTCCGATTGTCTTTTTTAATTCCTCATTGGTATAACCAAAGACCCTGTTATGATCCCCGCTGGTCATGTACAGATGATTCTGATATTCATAAATATGAAGTCCCAGCTTTTTGGCGATCAGATCCGTCAGGCGGTAGACCTCCGAATTGGAAACATATTCTTCGTAAAGCACCGGATTTTCTTCTCCCTGAATCAGATCTGAGACAAGCTCCAGTGCCTTTTCTAAATTTCTGTTTTCCATGTTCTAGTTTCCTCTCTCTATCAGCACATTGGTCACAGACATTTTCTCCCCGCAGAAAATCTCCTCGTCCGGAAGCATCTGAAGGTGAAATGTCATATCCTGGTATATTTCCTGCTCTTCTAAAAAAACTTTCACTGCTTCTTCTAAAAAAGTATCCGGTTTTTCTATGATTTTTTGTACGCTGTACTCCTTTTTCTGGGTCAGATGTACCAGAAAAGAATAATAATCGCTGTTTTTTAAAACCTGCTCACCAAGCTGTCTTATCAGCTGCTCCTGCCACTGCCCCAATGTAATGGCAGAATGTACTTGAAGAGTCTTTAAAAGATTTTCGAACAAAAGTATATAATTTTTCTGGATTCTCGCATCCTCAACTTCGTCCTCGTAAATATAAAGCTGCTCTTCTCCCTGGGATAGACTCTCTATGGTTTCCGTCTTTTCCGGTGAAACCAAAAGAAGTTCATCCAGACGGTTTAACGAAAATGTTTTTGTCGTATGGATATCCAGAAGGGGCAAAATCAATGCTTCCAAAAGATCTGCCCGGTCTTTCTCCATCAGCCGCATTCCTGTCCGCTTAAAGTCCATGGAACGCTTCAGGGCAGCATATTTTGATTTTTCTACCAGCTCTCCTACCTTTTTCTGCAGGCTGGTGCATGCTCCTAAAAGCTCACTGTGCCGGACAATGGCTTTCTTAAGCTCCAACTCTAACTGATAAATTTCATCCATGGCCTGATAATAACGGCTCTGGTAATCTCCCTGTTCTCCATCTTTCTCGGCCTTTTGTAAAGCCTTATGGATCAGATCACTGTTTCTGGCAAAAAGCCTTTGTTCTTCCTTAAACCACCGCATGGTGCTTCCACGGAATTTTTCAAAGGCCTCTACTCCTGCAAACACGTCGTAGCTTAAAATTCCCAGCACTTCATTTTTCTGCCGGAGCAGGCGTCCCACCTCATTATTGATTCGCCTGGCCACTTCCGTACCACCACGGAAATTCTGGGTACTGATCATCTTTTCCAAAAGCAGCTGCTCCACAGTGATCGTGCTTTCGTCCTTGATTTCTTTCGTATCCAGATAAAATTCAATGGCATCGGAGGTAATAAAATAATAAACCACACCATCTCTCATACGGCTGTCCAGAAATCTGGTACGAATAGTTTTCCGTTTGCGATCCACCGGGTCATAGTATTCAAACGTAAATGGTTTTCCCTCATTTTTCAGTTTATCAAATAGAAAGGCAATGAGCTCCTGCTCCTCCTCTTTTTCCGGTTCAATTCCAAAATCACGCTTTAATAATTCCTTTACAAATACGTAATATTCCTGATAGGTTACGTCTTTTTCCTTAAAATTGTTTTCCTCAATAAAAAAACGAATGACCGCTAACGTGATATAACCCATATCCAGACAGGCGAACTGTCCGTCTCTGTACTGTGCCAGAGAGGTTTCTGCCAATCTGAAATATGGGTAATATTTTTTCATATTTTTAATTCGATCAGTATGCTCCTCAATGATCTCCCGGAGCATGGTTGTCTGGTTCGTCATAATATCCCCCTGTATGCTTTGCATTATACCAAGTTTCAGGCGGATAAACAAGTAAAGCACTTAGATTTAATGCTTCATTTTAGGCTTGAAAATCAGGCTCGCCAGATATCCAAACACAAGGGCTGCACAGATACCTGCGGCGCTGGAGGTAAAGCCACCACGGAAGATTCCAAGAAACCCATCCTTGTCAACAGCCTCCCTTACTCCCTTCCAGAGTGTGTTTCCAAAACCCAACAGGGGAACGCTGGCCCCTGCCTTTCCAAATTCCGCAAAAGGCTCATATACTCCCAGAAAACCGAGCACGGCTCCGGTGCAGACCAGTAAGACCATGATTCTGCCCGGCAACATTTTTGTCTTTTCCATTAAAATCTGAACAAGGGCACAGATTACGCCACCTGTCAAAAATGCAATCAGATAATCCATACAGTATGACCTCTATCCATTTTATTTTTATTTAGAATGGCTTTTTTTCAAAAAAATATACGTATGGAACTTTTACATTCCATACGTATATGTGATATGTCTGTTTTGTAGTTTCCGGATATCCTGAAGCACTTCTTTTTACATGCTGACACGTTCTGCAATCTCAGCCATTTTTGCTTTGTTAAGTCTCGTATCTCCATGTACACGGCTGTAGGAAAGGTAACCGTTCATACGGTCGATCTTTGTCAGGTTTTTAGAACCACATTTCGGACAAACATCCATTTCCAATTCCTGATGTCCACAGTCATCACAATAGGCCAGAGACAAATTCACACCTTCATAGTAACCTAACTCCATAGCTCTTCGGATGAGGGTACGGATGGCTTCCTTGTTATAGCCAATAGGATATCTTACATACTGGATCTTTCCACCGTTACAAAGCTCCCAGAAGCGACCTTCACAATCCTGTTTTTCAATAGGAGTGATCTGCTCTGTTACATGGCAGTGGAAGCTGTTGCTGACATAAGGTCTGTCGGAAACGTCCTCAATGATGCCATATTTCTTACGGAACTGCTCAATCTGAAGACCGCAAAGGCTTTCTGCAGGTGTTCCGTAGATCGCATAAAGGTTTCCATCCTCTTCCTTGTACTGATTGATCTTTTTATTGATATATTCCAGTACATCCAGTGCAAACTGTCCGTCTTCACGGATAGACTTGCCGTTATAGAGCTCCTGAAGCTCATTTAATGCAGTGATACCAAAGGATGCTGTGGCAGACTTCAGTAAAGGTTTGATCTTCTCATGTGGTTCAAGATTTCCGCCGTAGAATCCGCCCTCACAGTAAGCCAGAGGATTGGTGGAAGCTCTCATTTCTCCTAAATATTCATAGGTACGAATATGAAGATGACGGATCATTTCCAGATAATAATCCAATACCTCATAAAAATCTCTGTTCTCTGAACGGGATTTCGCAAGGATCATCGGAAGATGGAGACTGACCGCACCAATATTAAAACGTCCTACAAATACCGGAACATCATTCTCATCCGCCGGATGCATACCGCCTCTTTCATACCACGGACTTAAAAATGCACGGCATCCCATAGGGCTGATAACCTTTTTATAGCGTTTGTACATGCTGGAAATGTAGCCCTTACCGCTCATGGAGAGCCAGTCAGGATACATGGTCTTGGAAGAGCAGTCCACGCCTTCTTCAAAGACGTCCTCACAGCATTTTCCCGGTCCATGAATCTCTTCATCATACAGGAACACGATCTTAGGGAAAAGTACCGGCTTTTTGTTTCCTTCCTTACCCTGGCCTTTTTTATGAACCTGTAAAAGGGAAATATTGCACATTTTTTCAAAACGTTCTGTACCAAGACCTAAAGTCACTGTTACAAAAGGATAATCTCCACGGGAAGAGCCTACGGTATTGAGCTTATATTCGATACCCTGCCATCCCTGGTCAAAGTCTCTTCTCACCTTGCTCATGGCGTAAGCTTCTGCTTTTTCCTCTACGCCCTCCCAGCTTGGATCTGCAAACTGTTTAAACTCTTCTATATATTTCGCATAGCTTTTCTCTGCATAAGGGGCCAGAATCTTATCCACCTCCGGAACTGTGAAGCCTCCATACTGCTGAGCTGCTGTACTAAGGACGATGTCTCCCATAACGTCAAAGGCAGTATCTAATGTCTTTGGCTCGTTATACCAGACATTACCCATCTCAAAGCCGCCTTTTAATACATTTCCCACGTCAAAAAGACAGCAGTTCATGGTATCTAAACGTGCAGACTGGTCATGGATATAGATGTAACCATCGCGGCAGGCCTGAAGCTCATTACGGTTCATAAAGAATTTACGATACAGTTCCTTATTTAACTCATTAAAGATCAGGCTTCGTTTGGTAGCCACCAGGGCACTGTCGGTATTGGCATTGCTTTTATCTCCAATATATCTGATGGACTGGCTCTTGGTATAAACATCATCCATCATATGCACGAAATCCTTTTTGTAGTTTCTGTAATCACGGTAGCTTTTAGCCACTGCAGGATTTACCTGCTCTAATGCACCCTCTACAATGTTGTGCATATCCTGAATATCAATGTTTTCTTTTCCCAAAGACTCTGCCTTGGAAAATGCAAAGTCACAGATGCGGCGTTTTTCATCCTCTGTAAACTCATAAAGAATACGCCCTGCTGACTTATTTACAGCATTGATAATCTTTTCCACATTAAATTTTTCTCTTGTCCCATCTTTTTTGATAACGTATATCATGTTTTCCCCCTACTACTATATATTGTAAAAATTTTATTATTTATCTAAAAATTTCACGAAATGTAGTATCAGTATAGTAGATACCGGGTGCTTTTTCAAGGTCAAAAATGCCTTTCTTTCTTTTTCGTGATTTTGTACAAGATATGGTTCAAATTTTTGCCCATTTTCCACTATATCTTGTGTTCTTTATTTTATATCTTAGAATATCTTGTTTTCGAAAGTATCTGTGTTCCATCACTTTCAGGCACAGACAGCAAAAAAGAAGGATCTCTCCTTCTTTTTACAAATTACCCTGTTATTTCATAAAACGGTCAATGGCCTCCGTCAGTTCCTCGATGGCCTGATGGTCTCCGGACTCTACTGCATCTACCATACAATGCTCTATATGATCCTTTAAAATGACCTTCCCGGTATTGTTAATGGCAGATTTCACTGCGGAGAGCTGAATGAGCACCTCACTACAGTCCCTGCCGTCCTCCACCATCCGCTTAATGGATTCCAAATGTCCGATAGCTCTCGACAACCGGTTTAGAACTGCCCTGGTATTCGTATGGGTATGGCCATGGCTGTGATGATGCTCATGGTCATCATGCACATGTTCATAAACACTTCCATCCTCTGCTATATGGGTATGTTTTCCTTCTGTAATCATATCCTTACCACCTGGTTATTTTCTAACATTACTGTTCACTGCGTTTTTCGTATCATCCAAACATTAACAGTATAGCATTCTTTCAAAGTTTCCACAATCCACCCGGGGGGATTTACAGAAAAGTTTTTGACTACTGTACAGACATCACTATTCCGCGAGGGTTTTCGTAAGAAAATCCCGGGTTTTGCAAGCAAAAATCCATTTGCGAAGCAAATTTTGCATGGATTTTTGCTCGTTACCGGAACGGAGTGAACAGTAACGTTTTTTCATAAGGTATCCCACATTTTTCCAGAATTCTAAGCTCCCGTTTATGACAGGTAAAGATAATGACCTGTCTGTCAAGACCCGAAAGAAGGATCAAAAATCTCTCCAGACGTTTGTCATCAAAATATACAAAAGAATCGTCAAACAGCAGCGGCATTTCTTCCTCGTTCAGGAATAAATCTCCAAAACCGATACGTAAAGATAAATAGACCTGCTCCATCGTACCGGTACTAAGCTTAAACAGCGGAATATTTCTGCTGCCGTCCCAGATAACCGGTTCTTCATTCTCCTCCAGAAGAATCTTTTGATACTTTCCTTTTGTCATTGTGTAAAGAACCTTCGAGGATGCGCCAAGCAGCCTGTCCATAATTTCCGTTCTCCTGTCAGCGCTTAAGGCGGTGATCCTGTCCATGGCAAGTTCTATGGCTTTGATTTCCTCATCCTTAGACTCCTGATGCAATTTTTCGTAAAAAGAATCTTTTTCCATATTTAGTTCTTCCAGCAGGCTTTCCTTTTCTCCCAAAAGTTCCTGCAGTAATTTCTGTTTTTCTGTTCTCTTAATCTGCTCCTCTTTACGCCTTGCGGCTTCCTCCTGACGTTTCTTTCTTCCAAAAAGATTTTTAAACCACAAAAGAAATCTCCAAAACAGCCCCTTCTTCTTTTCCGGTTCCTTCACAGCATGCAAAAGAATTTCCTGTTCCAGAGAATGAAGCTGTAGCCTGCAGTCTTCCGTTTCCTTTCGGACATGATCGATCTTTACGTCAATGCCCGCAAGCTTTTCATGAACCTTAGCCATCCTCTTTTTCTTCTGTTGCTCCAAAGCCTTCTTCTTTCCCGCCAGGATTTCCAGAGCGCCTACCACATCGGTGGAATGACTGCCCTCCTCCCCCACACCTGCAATATAATTTTTCAGGAAGCTGTACACAATGTCCTGGGGCTTCATCTTCATCTGAGCCACTCCCACCGTACTCTCATAGAGCTCTTTTCCCACATTGCCCAGCAGCATTTCCAGATCTCCCTGATCTATGGAAAGCTCTTCTCCGTCTGTTTCACAAATCAGGTGTGCTGATTTCTCCCCCTGATAGAAGTTTCTGGTCAGGCAAAAGTCCTTTTCCCCCGCCTGAAACCTCAGGGCCGCCTCATACCAGGTCTTATTCTCCCATGGCTGATAGGTGGTATAGATATCATTTCTGGCTGCCCGGCCTCTTTGCTTATCGATTCCAAACAAAAGTCCTGAAATAGCATGGTACATTGTGGTCTTTCCAGCCTCATTAGGACCATAGATTACATGGAACCCCGGGGCGAAAGAGATGCTTTTCCCTGAAAACTTCCCAAAATTTTTTAAGATCAGTTCCTTTAAGATCATAAGCTCAGTGCCTCCAAAATTGCTGCAGTACCTGCATTTAAAGCTTTTTTTTCAAGATCGGTCTCGCAGTGTGCAAAAGATTCAATGTATCTTTGAAGTATGGTCCCCTGATACTTTTCGCAAAGCAGATCATAATCAAAATATTTCTCCGTCCGATCCTGAAGGCTCCTGATATAACCGGCACTCTTTAGCTTTTCTTCCATAATTTCCAGACTGGCATGGCGCTTTCCTGTCAGGCGCACATCATAAATATGGTCTCTGCCCCGTTCTTTGATCAGTTCCTCCAGCTTACGGTAAATACTTCCCATGGTATCCTCCGGATCAAGCTTCAGTTCACAGGTAAGATACTCTCTTTTAGCAAAGGGCACCAGACGGATCTCGTTACAGCCGCATTGAACCTCCACCCGGACAAAACCATGTATTCCATCGCAGGTATGGTCGGTAGGTTCCAGACTTCCCGCCATCACCGCCTTTCCAGGTAAGATCATCCCCGACTTATGAATATGCCCAAAGGCAATATAATCAAATCCGCTCTTTTCCAGCTTCTCTTTTGAATAGGGAATATGCTTTTCATCCCCGCCGTGGGCCAGCAGAATATGATAATATCCATTATCCTCCGGCCTCACTTCATCATAAAGACGGTCACGGATCTCTTTTTTATGATAACTAAGTCCCCAGACGTCTGTTTTCAGATTCGGAAACCTCACAACGCTGATATGCTCACTGTCGAAAAAATACACATTATCTGCCCAGGAAAATCCCCTGTAGAAAGATCCGGCTCCCAGATAGTCATGGTTTCCCGCCATAAGACAGACCTTTGTTTTTGTCAAAAGAGAAAAACGGTCATTGACCTCCCGAAGCTCCCGAAGCAGCGGAGGACGATGGAAAAGATCACCTGCAATGAGCAAAAGATCTGCCTGCATCTCTTCCACTGCATCCATCAATTTTTCAAAGCTATCCCACAGCTCCTGCTTTCTGTTTTCTCCCCAGGGCTCCCCGACATCAGGATTTGCTCCCAGATGAAGATCTGCCGTATGAATTATCAACATAAAAATACACCTCATGGTAAGCTTACCATAAGGTGTATGATTTTTCAAGAACATCTGTTCGATTTCTTAAATTTTCAATTAAAGATCACAGTTATTCACTGTTCTTGGGAACGGGATAACGTCACGGATATTTCCCATACCTGTCAGGTACATAACACATCTTTCAAATCCAAGACCAAAGCCTGCATGACGGGCAGAGCCATACTTTCTCAAATCCAGATAGAAGTCATAATCCTCCTTCTTAAGACCAAGTTCAGCCATACGTTCAACCAGCTTGTCGTAGTCATCCTCTCTCTGGCTTCCGCCGATGATCTCACCGATACCGGGTACAAGACAGTCCATAGCGGCTACTGTCTTTCCGTCCTCGTTGAGCTTCATATAGAATGCCTTGATCTCCTTTGGATAATCAGTTACAAATACCGGACGTTTAAATACCTGCTCTGTGAGATATCTTTCATGCTCTGTCTGTAAATCACAGCCCCAGTAAACCTTATAATCAAAATTATCATTGTTCTTTTCCAGAATTTCAATAGCTTCTGTGTAGGTCACATGTCCAAATTCAGAATTGAGCACACCATTTAATCTGTCCAGTAACCCCTTATCAATAAAGCTGTTAAAGAAATTCATCTCTTCCGGTGCATTTTCCAGAACATAGCGGATCACATATTTTAACATAGCCTCGGCAACTTCCATGTTATCCTGTAAGTCTGCAAAAGCCATTTCCGGCTCAATCATCCAGAACTCAGCCGCATGTCTTGTGGTGTTGGAGTTTTCTGCACGGAAAGTAGGTCCAAAGGTATAAATGTTTCGGAATGCCATGGCATAGGTTTCACCATTCAGCTGTCCGGAAACGGTCAGATTGGTCGGTTTATTGAAGAAATCCTGTGTAAAGTCCACTGCACCGTCTTTGGTCTTTGGCACATTATTAAGATCCATGGTAGTTACCTGGAACATTTCTCCGGCACCTTCACAGTCACTTCCTGTGATCAGTGGGGTATGCACATAGACAAATCCTCTCTCCTGGAAGAACTGATGAATTGCATAAGCGCAAAGGGAACGCACACGGAATACTGCCTGGAATGTGTTGGTTCTCGGACGAAGGTGTGTAATCGTTCTTAAAAATTCCAGACTGTGGCGTTTCTTCTGTAATGGATAGTCAGGTGCAGACGCTCCCTCTACGAAAACCTCTTCTGCCTGAATCTCAAACTTCTGTTTTGCCTGCGGTGTTGCTACCAGCTTTCCTTTCACCACGATTGCAGCACCAACATTTAACTTGCTGATCTCTGCAAAATTATCCATGGTGTCGTGGTAAACGACCTGTAATGTTTCAAAAAACGAGCCATCGTTCACAACGATAAATCCAAAAGTTTTGGAATCTCTGACGCTGCGGACCCAGCCCCCAACCTCAACGGTCTGGTCAATGTATTTATCCGTATTACGGTATAATTCTTTTACTGTAACTAAATTCATTTCTCCTCATCTCCTTGCAAGTACTCCTATCTGTTCAGTACCTTCCGGATACGGAATTGTAGTTTCTGAACAGTCACAAATATTCAATAATGAGTTAGTATATCGCATTTTTTATGGAATATCAAGGATTGTATGACTTTTTTCATTAACGTATTAAATCCGTATTAAACAATTCCCTTGAAAAAGATTTCGAGACCAATAAGGAGCAAGATCACACCGCCCAGGATTGATGCTTTACCGGACAATCTGGTACCCATTTTTTTACCGATCCGAAGACCTTCCATACAGATAATAAATGTCACTGCTGCAATGATCAGGGAAGCACACGATGCCATGCATAAATCATAATCTGCGATGGTAAAGCCCACAGACAGTGCGTCAATGGAGGTTGCAATTCCCTGCATCAGCAGTGCTTTTTTTCCAACACCCTGACACTGCTCTTCTTCACCGCGAAGACCTTCCAGGAGCATACTGCCTCCGATGTATCCCAGCAAAAATAAGGCGATCCATGGAACAAATCTGTCAAATACGGTGAAATACCGGATGATCGTGTGAACACACAGCCAGCCGATCATGGGCATCAATGCCTGAAAAAATCCAAAAACACCGGCCACCTTGCACATTTTCGCTTTTGACATACAGGGTTCATGAAGACCATTGGCCAAAGATACCGAGAAGGCATCCATGGCAAGCCCTATTCCTAATAAAATACTGTTCACAAAAAACATCATAGACCACATGATTCATTCTTCCTCCCTGTCTCCCCATTTCAAATTGCCTTCGTGCACAGCCAGTCTACCCAGGTCACATAGTATTTTCCCAATACATGAAGAGAATCCACAGAATATTCTTTAGAAAGTCCGCCATTCTCATCATCAAAAATTTCATTGACATCGATATAGATGGTTCTATGTCCGTCTGCCAGTCCCTGAATCATGGTATTAAGACGATTTACATTGTCATTATTGTAAATAGCATCTTTTTCTGACTGCTCCGTCGTCACATGGAGATTGGCACAAAGATAAATGACTGCATCGGGCTGCTTTTCTTTGATCGTTTCCACTCTCTGTGCATATTTTTTCTCCACCTGATCAAACTGATAACCCAGTTCATTGATTCCAATCATCAGGTATACTTTTCCGTACTGCTTATTTTCCAGCACTTCATCAAAGGACATCTTTTTTCCGTGAACCATGAGCTTTTTCTCACTCAGGGAAAAAACAGACATGCCGGAATGAGCGAAAAAGTCCGCATTATCCAGTCCGCCATACTCCATGATCCCTTCCATTCTGGAATCACCGATAAACAGGGCATCATCAAAATATTCATAACCGACAGTCCGGAATTTTCCATCCTCCGTCAAAGGCTCCTCAGGCTCTGCCTCCGGTTCCGGTTCTTTTGGAACCTCTGTTACCACATCTTCGGTCTGCTCCTTCGCAGGTTGCGTCTCCTGCAGGACTTCTACTTCCTTAGCAGGTTCAGGCGAAACTTCCACGCCGATCAATGGTTCAATTTTCTCATAAAAATACTCTTTTGACAATACAGCTTCGCACACAAGAAAGCATAAAATAAAGAGTGTCACAAAAAATTTATCCTGTTTTTTCATTCGTACGTCATCCTAAAACTGATAGTATAAAAACGGATTATCCATCCCTATGTAAAGGCAATAAATCACCCCGATAAAGATCCCGACCAGCACCACTTTTCCCACATAGGTACCTCCAACCCTTTTCCATACCTTCTGTGGAAGTCTGGTAGAAAACAGCAGACAAAGCAGCATGCAAAGTCCATAATCTTCTCCATATTTCAAATAATCACCTGCATAAAGATATGTGGCAGTGTTCCCCATTGCAAACAAACGCTGGAAGAATAATACCAGCTGATCTAAATTTGTATTAGCAAAGATCGCCCAGGATAAAGGAATCACCAGCAGCATATAGGCATGTCCGATGATCCGGTATCTATCCAATAATCTCTTAAGTCCGGCCTTCTCCAGTGCAATGAGCATAAACAATGTCAATCCCCACAGCACAAAGTTCCAGCCTGCTCCATGCCATACGCCGGTAAGCACCCATACGATCAGAAGATTCAAATACGTTCTAAACTGCCCACATCGGTTCCCGCCTAAAGGAATATAGACATATTCCCGGAACCATGCCCCTAATGTCATATGCCAGCGACGCCAGAATTCTGTCATACTCACAGACGTATAGGGGTGGTCAAAGTTTTTGGGAAGCTCAAATCCCAGCATTTTCCCAAGCCCCATAGCCATAAGGGAATATCCCCAGAAATCAAAATAAATCTGGAAGGAAAAGGCCGCGATCCCCATCCACGCCAGGGGAGTGGAAATACTTTCAAAGCCGATTCCCAGCACCTGTTTCCACAGCTTTCCAATCTGGTTTGCCAAAAGGACTTTGCTTCCCAAACCCAAAATAAAGAGTTCCAGCCCTGAAACAAACATGGATAGACTTAAGGTTCCTTTTCTAAGCTGCCTGCCAATCATCGGAAACTGCACGATAGGCCCTGCGATCAACTGGGGAAACATACTTAAATATGCTCCAAAATTAACAAAAGACTTCTCCTCTTTACAGCTGTGTTTTTTCACATCAAACAGATAAGACATTGCCTGAAAGGTGTAGAAGCTGATGCCAATGGGAAGAATCCCCAGATAATATTTAAATACTGCAAAATACAGCACATTACATGTAATTCCCACAAACAGCCAGAATCTGCTGTCATATTTTCCGATCAGCCGTCCAAATGTATAGTTCAGGACAACCGACATCAGAAACAATCCGATATGCTCCGGTGTTTTTAAGGATCCCAGTGCGTAGAAAAAAATACTTCCGACAAACAGCCAGAAGTTTCTTCCGCCCTTCGGCAGCAGATAATACACTGTTAAAAATACCGGCAAAAATAAAAAAATAAATTCAATACTGCTAAATACCATAATTTCTCTTTCGTTTATAATCTTTCTGTTTATTCTTATAGATGATTTACCGACAAAAAAAGTTTTATCCGGAAGGTAAGAAATAGTTACAAAAAATTATTTATCTTCAAATATCGCAAAAGATTTTAACACGGTTTATTCCCATATACAAGCACAACCATATAAAAAGACCGGCTTTTCAGCCGGCCCCATCATTTTCTTCATTTTTCTGCGGCAAATTCTTTAAAACCTGCCTGAACCTTTTCCTTTAAGGCCTGCCAGATAACCGCTCCTGCCTCGTCTTCCCTCACTGCCAGGCGTTCCACCCAAAGTGTTCCGCCATAACTACCGACAAAAATGCAGGCCTCGGCGCGGCCATTCTTCACCGCTGCCAGGGCAAGCTCCGGTAACAGCTCTCCTACATATGCTTCCGTACTTCCTTTAAACTCCAGCAACAGATCTATCAAAGATTCCCACTCTTTCATATCCAAATCTCTCACAGTACGGACCACATAGTCTTTATGCTTCTCGGCTGTGGCTTTTCCATACCATTGTATCTTCCCAAACACACTATATCCTAATGCCAGCCCGGATTGCAATGCATCCTTTACCTTATACGGATATTCCCATGCGTAACCTGTAAGAAGTGTTCCTCTTACAATGTTCATATAAACCTCCTTTTCCCTATATCAGTATCTGATTTTGTATTTTTATACGCATGAACTCATTCCCATTGGTCCTTCATAATCTTACACTATTCTTAAAAATGAGTAAAGTAAGTGAGGTTTCCATGTTAAATTTCCTTCTCTTCCACACATTCGTTTTTAAGTTTTCCTACCAGAAACTGAAGGGCATCGATTACATGGGGACGGATATCTCCGCCAACCATTACATACATGATATCATCTCCAACCTGTAATTTTCCGCTGTTCAACCAGACTCTGATGTAAAAAATACCTTCCAGCTCATAGGTCTGTCTGATGGCCTCCTGCACTTTTTTTTCATCATAGGAAAAGAGCATCCCCGTAACATCCTTGGCATCCTCTTTACCGAAGCGCACCTTTGCTTTGGCAGATTTTCTTACAATTCCGTTGTGGGTTAAATACATTCCTATGTCAGAAGCACTCTCATGTTCCTTTGCTTCCTTTAACCAAGCATCCATGGATGGACTGATTTTCTTTTCACTCATTGCTTTTTCACTTTCTGACAAAGAAACAACGTCCCAAATGAGACGTTGTTTCCAAAAATTTTAATCATGTAACATTTCTTAAGCAAAGATTGGTTTTAAAGCTTCTGCTAAAGCATCCTTTTGTGCCTGTGCTTCTGCCAGATCCTTTCCTAAGGTTGTAAAATATGTTTTGATCTTTGGTTCTGTACCGGATGGACGAACGATTGCTTCGGCACCGCCCTCCAGTTTGAAGATCAATACATTTGCAGCCGGAAGGCCTGTTTCTTCTGTCTTCTTAAAGTCTACAACTTTTTCAACCTTATAAGCACCGATTGCTTTTGGAGGATTCTTTCTTAAATCATCCATGATGCCGGTCATCTTATCCATACCGGATAATCCCGGGAATTCAAAGCTGTCAACTTTATTTAAGTAACGTCCATACTGTGCATAGATTTCTTCCAGTCTCTGTTTGATAGAAGAACCGATGCTTCTGTAATATGCTGCCATTTCGCAGATCAGCATAGAACCAATGATTGCATCCTTATCACGTACATATGGTCCTGCAAGGTAGCCATAGCTTTCTTCGAAACCGAAAATAAAACGGTCAACTTCGCCTGCTGCTTCCAGTCTTGCAATCTGATCACCGATCCATTTAAATCCGGTCAATACACTGCGCAGTTCTACACCGTAATGTGCTGCCACTGCGTCTGCCAGTGGAGTGGAAACGATAGATTTTACTGCTACTGCGTTTTTCGGCATAGTTCCATTTTCGATACGTGCTGCACAGATATAATCCAATAAAAGAACGCCAACTTCATTTCCGGAAACCAGTTCATAGGTTCCGTCCGGACATTTCATAGCGATACCTACACGGTCTGCATCCGGGTCAGTTGCCAGCATTAAATCTGCACCTTCTTTTTCTGCCAGTTCCAGTCCCAGACGAAGTGCTTCGAAAATTTCCGGGTTTGGATATGGACAGGTTGGGAAGTTTCCATCCGGATATTTCTGTTCCGGAACGATAGTAATATCTGTAATACCAATGTCTGCCAGAATACGGGTAACCGGAACAAGTCCTGAACCGTTTAACGGAGAATATACAAGTTTTAAACCTGCAGTTGCGCAGATACCCGGGCGTACGCTGCGTGCCTTGATGGCATCATAAAGTGCTTCCTTACAGTCATCTCCGACATACTCGATCAGTCCGGCTGCCAGACCTTCCTCGAAGGTCATCATTTTGGCACCTGTTAAAATATCTGTTTTCTGGATTTCAGCATAAACAATGTCAGCTGCTTCGTCTGTCATCTGGCATCCATCCGGGCCATAAGCTTTATATCCGTTATATTTTGCCGGATTATGGGATGCTGTTACCATAATACCTGCATTTGCCTGATAGTATCTGGTTGCGAAGCTTAATGCCGGAACAGGCATCAGTGCATCATAAATACGAACCCTGATTCCGTTAGCTGCCAGTACGCAGGCTGCTGTTTTTGCAAATACATCACTGTTGATACGGCTGTCATAGCTGATGGCTACCAGCTGATTTCCGCCCTGTGTTTTTACCCAGTTTGCAAGACCCTGTGTTGCCTGACGAACCACATAAATATTCATACGGTTGGTTCCTGCTCCAAGAACACCTCTAAGTCCTGCAGTACCGAATTTTAATGCAACTGCAAAACGGTCTTTGATTTCTTCATCATTTCCTTCGATGGATTCTAATTCTGCCTTTAATGCAGCATCTTCTAAATCCGCTTCCATCCAGCGTTTGTAAGCTTCTAAGTACATCGTTAACACCCCTTAATTCAGAAGGTTCTCCCCCTGATATGATAGTCAGCCTGTTTTTATGTATACAAGCAAAAAGTCATGGACTTTCGTCCATGACTTTATTTTAAAGAACTTTGTAATAAAAGTCAATGTAATATCATTTTTTCTTGTACTTTCTATGAAATGTACACAAAAATTTATGAAACTCCCACCTTCGGGCAGATATCTGCAAGACAGCATTTGTCGCAGTAGGGCTTTGTCCTGGCTGTACATACGTCTCTTCCGTGATACACCAGTCTGTGGCAGAAATCGCTGCCTTCTTTGGCAGGAATGATCTTCCAGAGAGCCATTTCCACCCGTTTGGGATCTTTGATTCCATCCACCAGCCCCATTCGGTTGGTAAGTCTGATACAGTGGGTATCCGTCACGATGGCAGGTTTTCCAAAAACATCTCCCATGATCAGATTGGCACTCTTTCTTCCAACCCCGGGAAGCTTTAACAGGGCATCAAAATCATCCGGAACTTTTCCGCCAAACTCCTCCACCAGCATTTTCATACAACCGCTGATATCCTTTGCCTTACTTCTGCCAAGACCACAGGGGCGTACGATTTCTTCAATTTCAGAAACGGGAGCCCCGGCCAGCGCCTCCATGGTAGGATATTTTTCATAAAGCTTAGGCACCACCACATTCACTCTGGCATCGGTACACTGGGCTGCCAGCCGCACACTGACTAATAATTTCCATGCATCATCATAGTCCAATGTACAGCCTGCGTCCGGATATTCCTCTTTCAGTCTTTTGATAATCTCTAACGCATGTTTTTTCTTATTCATGATTCATCTCAATCCTCAAATGCTCTTGCCGGCAGATCCCGGTGGATCTCTTCCATAAAGTTATGCCAGATCTGTGCCGGATAAGCACTTCCTGTCAGTCCCCGAAGCCATCTGGGGCTGTCATACCCTACCCAGATTCCGGTTGTATAATAAGGTGTATAGCCAACGAACCAGCCGTCTTTATTTTCGTTGGTCGTCCCGGTTTTTCCTGCAGAAGGCTGGGAAGACAGCCCCTGACCGCTGGCAGTACCGCTTGTCATAACACCTTCTAAAATATCTGTCATGGCTCTTGCCGCTGCCGGCTCGTAGACCTGCTTTTCTTCCGTCTTATATTCCATCACGACATTTCCGCAGGAATCCTCTACCTTCAAAATACAGCCCGGTTTTCTAAAGACGCCGTCATTTTCCAGCGCTGCATAGGCACTGCACATTTCCAGGGTACTTGCCCCTCTGGTAAATCCACCCAGCGCGGAAGATCCGCTATAATCCTGGGGCATAATCTGGGAAAATCCCATTTCCAGAAGATAACCCATGGCAGTTTCTGCACCCAGCTCGTTAAATTTCTCCCATGCAACGGTGTTTTTTGATTTTTCCACAGCTTTTCTAAGGGTCATGGAGCCTTCATAGCTGTTATTGGCATTTTTCGGTCCATCTGAAACCTTTTTATCCACCACAGTGGAATTGGCGGTATATCCTCTTTCCAAAAGCGGGGTATACACTACCAATGGCTTGATGGCACTTCCCGGAGGTCTGGAGCTTAAATAACCCCTGTTATAATCATAGGAAATCTCTTCCTGGCTTCTTCCACCGATGATCGCAGTTACCAGCCCGGTCTCGTTGTCAATACAGGTGGCTGCACACTGCAGTGCATAGGTTCCGTTGGTGTTTTTTGTGTTATACTCCACAAGCTTCTCATCAATGGCATTTTGCAATGCTTCCTGATGAGCAGGATTAATGGAAGTATAGATCCGGTATCCTGATGCAAACAGCTTTTCCCTGTATGCTGTAAAAGTTTCATTATATAATTCTTCGTAATCTTCTCTGTCGGTCACAAGAGGAAAATCATTTTTAAATTCAAACCCGTCAGCAGCCATCATTTCTTCCACGACGCAGTGAATGGCATAGGATTTAGCCCAGGACTGAGGATAGGTCTTGCTATAGCTGCCTACCTCAATGTTTTCCAGTAAAGCATCCTCATACTCTTCCTTTGTGATCTTTTTGTTATCCCACATGGCCTTTAGAATGGCATCCCGCCTTTCCAGGGTAGCTTCCTTATGTTTCAGGGGATTGAACCTGTTGGGGCTGTTTGGAATGGCACATAAAAATGCTGTTTCGGAAAGACTGCACTCCGAAATAGTTTTTCCAAAGTATTTCTGGCTTGCAGCTTCAATTCCATAGCAATTATTTGCATAGAAAATGTTGTTGATATAAAATTCCAGAATTTCATCCTTGGAATACTTCTTTTCCAGTTCCCAGGAGATAAACATTTCTTTCACCTTACGCTGCCAGCTTACCTCATGGGTCAGAAACACATTTCTGGCCAGCTGCTGGGTGATGGTACTTCCTCCCTGGGTGATGGCATCCTTATTGATCAGTTTCCCGACTGCACGGCTTAACGCAAAAAAGTCTACACCTCCATGCTTATAGAACCTTTTATCCTCAATGCTGATAAATGCATCTTTTACGGTCTGGGGTATCTCCTGGGAGGTAAGATAACGAATATTTTTTTCGTTTTTTAGCTCTGCAATGACACCCCCCGTGGAATCATAAATGGTTCCCACACTCTGTCCATGCATATCCTCCACCGTAGAGTTTCGGACTGCTTCCACCGCTTCCCGTCGAAGTGCGAAGATTCCACCGGCGTAATCACTTTTTACAAACAAAAGAATGACTGCAAGAAATGCAACCAGAATCAGTCCCTGTATGATATAAAAGGAATAATCCTTCTTCTTTTTTCTTTTTCGTTTCTTCTTTTTTATCGTTTCTTTATTTTCTTCCATCTTTTATCCTTTATCATTACCTAATATATTTTGTAATTTTCCATATCCGGAACGTATTTCCTATCTATTATCTAACAATTCTATAGCAACGTCAACCGCCCAAATTCAACAGAATGTTTCATTATTAATTTTATCATTCAATTTGTTTTCTTTTTCGAATGTAAAGAAACGATTCGTTTATAATATCCCATAACAAAACGAGGTGTTTCTTATGTCCGAATCATATAAACTGACTTATGGAGAAGTTTTAAGAGAGCTTCGACATTATCATGGCTATACACAAAAGGAAATCAGCGATCATTTAAGCATTACCAGTCAGGCATATTCCAATTATGAAAACAATAAACGAACTCCTGACATCGAGACCATGCGCAAGATTGCTCTTTTCTATGGGAAAACTCTGGATCAGCTGGTTCAATACAGATTTACCAGACAGATCGAAGATTCCGGAAATTATGCAGCCAGGCACTCACTTTACCGTGCAGTGGATGACACCGGAATTACCATCCCATTGACCGGAAAACAGGCAAAAATACTGACAGACATCCTTGCACTCCCCATAGAGCAGCAGGATGCCTGCCAAAAACTTATTAAGCTTCTTTTAGATTCTGTTTCCTGAATGCGACTTTTCCGTCGCAGATGGTCATCTGTACAGTTCCACACAGATGACTTCCCGTAAACGGTGTATTGGACGCCTTTGAAGCATAGCCTTTCGGAGTCCAATGTTCCTTTGCATCAAAAATAACCAGATCGGCAGCTTTTCCGACTTCCAATGTTCCTTTATCCAGACCATAGATTTTGGCCGGGTTCAGGGACATTTTCTTTATCAACTGAGGAAGGGTTAAATATCCCGGATTTACCAGACTGGTAATTCCTAAGGAAAGGGCTGTCTCCAGACCGATGATACCGCTTGGAGCTTCCGTAATGGATTTGGCCTTCTCCTCTGCACTGTGTGGTGCATGGTCTGTGGCGATCATATCAATGGTTCCATCCATCAGCCCTCTGATAATGGCCTGGCGGTCTTCTTCCGTACGAAGAGGCGGATTCATCTTTGCAAGTGTTCCATGCTGAATGCAGGCCTCCTCCGTCAGGGTAAAATGATGAGGTGTTGCTTCTGCATAAACAGCTGCACCTGCTGCTTTTGCCTGTCTGACCAGCTCTACTGCTTCTGCACTGCTGATATGCTGTACGTTGATCTTCGCTCCGGTTTCCTTTGCAAGCTCACAGTCTCTCTTTACAAGAGATACTTCAGCCTCCGCCGGAGATCCTCCGATTCCGAAAAATGTGCTCGCTTTTCCCCGGTTGACCCCGTTGTTTTCAATAAAGGCCGGATCCTCCTCATGAAAGCTTAAAACCACATGAAGCTCCTTCGCTTTTTCCATGGCTCGTTTTACGAACTCTTCATTCTTTAACGGAATTCCGTCATCGGTAAGCCCGGTGGCACCCATTTTTAAAAGTGCTTCAAAATCTGTCAGCTCTTCTCCACGAAAGCCTTTAGAAATAGCACCTGCCTGCAACACATGGATCTTTTCTTCCTTTGCCTTATCCAATACGTACCTGATCACCTCCGGAGTATCTGCCACAGGCTTTGTATTCGCCATACAAATAACGGTTGTAAACCCGCCGGCAGCTGCGGCTAAGGCACCTGTATGAATGTCTTCCTTATAAGTAAATCCCGGATCACGAAAATGCACATGTCCGTCAATGAGTCCCGGTGCCACATAAAAGTCCCCGGCATCAATGATTTCTTCCCCATCCAGGGCTTCCAGATTTTCTGCAATGAGGGCAATTTTTCCCTCTGCTACTCTCATATCTGCTTTGTAGATCCGATCTTTTTTCGGGTCTACCAAAAATCCGTTTTTGATCAGCATTTTTGTATCTCCTTTCGAAAAAGAGCCCGCCCACAGGCGAGCCCCTTATGATTTTAAATTATTTCAGATTATCAAATACATCATTGCCAAAACGTACCTTTAAGTATGCTTTGATCTCTTCTACTGTCTTCTCAAATCCAAGAACGCCACTGTTTAAGCAAAGGTCATAATTTCGCGCATCATCCCAATCCTTACCAGTGTAGTATTTGTAATAATCTCCACGGAATTTATCTGTTTTTTCGATAAATTTCTGAACTTCTCTGTCATCGTCCATCATTCCAAGGAATTCCTTGGAGCGTTCCAGACAGAATTTTTCGTCAGCATATACATAAATACGGGTAACATCCGGACGATCCTTCAATACAAAATCTGCACAGCGTCCTACGATGATACAGGATTCTGAGTCTGCCAGCTCCTTAATGACCTTGGCCTGATAGTTAAAGAGGTTATCATTGGAAACAAAGTCGTCCTTATCCGGTGTGATCAGCTGTCCTTTGTACACCTTACTGCTGACTCTGAAAAGGTTGCTTTTCAGTCTTTCATCTGCTCTCTCAAACAGCGCCTCATTGATACCACTGGCATCAGATGCCATTCTTAAGATTTCTCTGTCGTAACAGTTGATTCCCAGTTCTTTCGCAAGCATTAACCCAACGGTTCTTCCGCCGCTTCCGTAATGTCTTGCAATGGTAATGACTAAATGTTTCATACCGTTTGTGCCTCCTTATTCCCCTAAATATGCTTTTTTAATAGAGTCATCATTCATCAGAACCTTCGCATCGCCATCCAGCGTAATGTTACCTGTTTCTAACACATACGCTCTGTCTGCAATGGAAAGTGCCTTTTTCGCATTCTGTTCTACCAGAAGTACTGTTGTGCCGCCGGCACTTACTTCCTGAATAATGTCAAATATTTCGTTTACGAAGATCGGAGAAAGACCCATAGACGGTTCGTCCATTAAGATGATCTTTGGCTTGCTCATAAGGGCACGACCCATAGCCAGCATCTGCTGTTCACCGCCGGAAAGAGTTCCTGCCATCTGATTTTTTCGTTCTTCCAGTCGTGGAAAACGTTTGTAAATCATTTCCAGTGACTCTTCAATTTCATTTTTATCTTTTCTTGTATAGGCACCCATTTTCAGGTTGTCATATACAGAAAGCTGTGCAAAAACACGGCGTCCTTCCGGTACATGCGCCATACCCATGGATACGATTTTATGTGCAGGGATTTTTGTAATATCCTGCCCTTCAAAGAAGATCTGTCCGGCTTTTGGTGCAATGAGTCCGGTCACGGTATGCAAGATGGTAGTCTTACCGGCTCCGTTGGCACCGATCAGTGCAATGACCTCCCCCTGATTTACTTCAAAGGAAATTCCTTTGATGGCCTGAATCATTCCATAATAAACCTGCAGATCCTTTACTTCTAACATTGCCATTTCAAATTTCCTCCTATTCACCCAGGTATGCTGTAATAACCTGAGGGTCGTTTAACACATCACTTGTTTTTCCCTGACAAAGTACCTGACCAAAGTTCAGCACCGTCAGTTCTTCACAGATACCGGATACAAGTCTCATGTCATGCTCGATCAACAGAATGGTCATGTCGAAATGATCTCTGACAAAACGGATCGTGTCCATCAATTCCTGCGTTTCATTGGGATTCATACCTGCTGCAGGCTCATCCAGGAGAAGAAGCTTTGGTTCTGTAGCTAAAGCCCTGGCGATCTCAAGTTTTCGCTGCTTACCATAAGGAAGGTTCGTAGCCAGTACATTTGCATAGGAATCCAGATCAAACACTTTTAAAAGCTCCATGGCTTTTTCATTCATGGCCTTTTCCATCTGACGATATCTTGGCAAACGTAGGATTCCTTCTAAAGTAGAATACGCATAATGATTGTGAAGTCCTGATTTTACATTATCCAGTACACTCATCTTTGGAAAAAGACGAATGTTCTGGAAGGTTCTGGCAATCCCTGCCTTGTTGATCTCAATAGTGCTTTTACCGGTGATATTCTGTCCATCCAGTGTCACACGTCCATTGCTTGGTTTATAAACACCTGTTAAAAGGTTAAAGATCGTTGTTTTTCCGGCACCGTTTGGTCCGATGAGACCATACAGCTGACCCTTTTCAATCTTCAGATTAAAATTATCTACGGCACGTAAGCCTCCAAAGGAAATTCCCAAGCCCTGTACTTCTAACATTGCCATAATTATTTAACCTCCTTCTGTGCCTTTTTTGCTGAAAGCATATTCTTCAGAGAAAATCTCTCACGAAGTTCTTTTGCCTTCGGGCTCCAGGTAAAGAGCATCATACCGATGAGTACCACTGCATACACAAGCATACGGTAATCCTGCAGTGAACGCATCAATTCCGGAAGCAGTGTCAGAATCACTGCTGCAATGACAGAGCCACGGATATTTCCGATTCCACCCAGTACCACATATACAAGGATCATAATAGACTGATTATATCCGAAGTTTTTCGGAAGCGCTGTCAGTGTTGTTAAGTTATGTGCATACAATACACCCGCTACACCTGCTAAAGATGCAGAGATACTGAAGGCCAGCAGCTTATATTTTGTTACATTGATACCTACAGATTCTGCTGCAATACGGTTGTCACGAATTGCCATAACCGCACGGCCGGATCTGGAATTTACAAAGTTCAATACAATAAATAAAGAGATCAGTAAAAGAATCACACCAATGGTAAAGTTAGCATCCTGGGGTGTTTTTGTAATACCCTGTGCGCCTTTGATGATGATTTCTCCGTCAGGCTCCATATTTAATGACATGGCATCCTTCATGGAAAAATGAAATCCATTCGCATCTCTTCCTATATAGAATGCATTTACCAGGTTTTTAATGATTTCACCAAAAGCCAGTGTTACGATTGCCAGATAGTCTCCCCGGAGTCTGAGTACCGGAATACCAATGAGAAAACCAAACAAAGCAGCCACCGCAGCACCGATTAAAATGGCACAGAAAAATCTGATACCATCCGGCATCACACCTACCGTACATTTAGAGAAAAATGCACCGATAAATGCACCAATACACATAAAACCTGCATGACCAAGGCTTAATTCACCTAAAATACCTACTGTCAGATTTAAAGATACTGCCATGATAGAGTAGATGCAAAGGGGAACTAAAAGTCCCTTCAATAAACTTGAGATATTTCCTGACATGACCATAGCCTGCATAATGAGGTAAGCTGCGATAACCATGCCATAGGTAATCAACGCACTTTTTGTGCTCTTTTCTAATGTTATCTTCTTCATCCTTCCCACCTACACTTTCTCCTGAACATTCTTACCGAGAATACCGGTAGGTCTTACAAGCAACACAATGATCAGTACACTAAACACAATGGCATCTGATAACTGGGAAGATATGTACGCCTTGGAAAGGTTCTCAATAATTCCAAGTAAAATACCACCGATCATAGCACCCGGAATAGAACCGATACCTCCAAATACCGCCGCAACAAATGCTTTGATACCCGGCATAGAACCTACATAGGGGCTTAAGGACGGGTAGGCTGAACACAACAGCGCACCTGCAATGGCTGCCAGGGCAGAACCAATGGCAAATGTCAGAGCAATGGTTCCGTTGACATTGATACCCATCAGCTGTGCAGCTCCTCTGTCTTCAGAAACTGCCACCATAGCACGGCCTGGCTTTGTATATTTTACGAATAAAGTCAGGGCTGTCATAATCACCACACAGGCAATAATGGTTACGATCGTTGTTGCGGAGATGGTCAGCTGGCCATCTGCAACCTGCAATGCTTCCATCGTTACCACAGATTTGAATGACTTTGTATCAGCCCCGAAGATCAGAAGTCCAAGATTCTGTAAAAGGTAGCTGACACCGATGGCCGTAATGAGAACCGCCAGCGGAGAACCTGCATTTCGTAACGGACGATAAGCAATTCTCTCTATCGTTACACCAAGAACTGTACAAAGTACCATTGCCAAAATTACTGACATCAGTGGGGAAATTCCCAAAGACGACATTGCTGTATAAATGGCAAATGCACCAACCATAATGATATCTCCATGAGCAAAGTTTAACATTTTTGCAATCCCGTATACCATCGTATATCCAAGTGCAATAATTGCATAAACACTGCCAAGACTGATACCATTAATTAAGTAACCTAAAAAACTCATAATAGCACCTCTTTTTCACCTTTTCATTTTCCTTCATTGTTCCTGCTCTCTCCTGATTTAACAATACAAGGATACAAGTATGCAACATTATATCAAAAAAAAAGAGGATTGTCAAAACTGACAACCCTCTTTTGGGAAATTTTGTTTTAGACTCGAGAAATCCTTCGGATTTCTCTCGTTAAAATTCGCAAGCGAATTTTACATCGCTGTGTAAGCTCCGTCTTTGATTACCATAGCTTTTGGAGTCTTTGTAGGTTCACCACTTGCATCCCATGTGATATCACCTGTCAGACCGTTTACTGTGATCTCTGTCATGGCAGTCTTCATTGCTTCACAGATATCAGATACACTCATATCCGGTGTAATGCCAGCTTTTTCAACTGCTGCTTTGATTGCATACATTCCATCGTAAGCATCTGCTGCGAACTGGTTAGGAGTTCCGCCGTACTGTTCTTCAAATTTAGCTACAAATGCCTGTGTTGCTGCATTATCTTCATCAGCTACGAATGGTGTTAATAACATAACGCCTTCTGCTAAAGCTGTATCAAATCCTTCTAAGGATAAGAGACCGTCAACACCGTCACATCCGAAGAATGTTGGAGCATAACCTGTTTTGTTTGCCTGGTCTAAGATCAGAGCAACTTCCTGATAGTAGATCGGTAAGAATACTAATTCAGCACCTGCATCTTTTGCTTTCTGAACCTGTACAGTAAAATCTGTCTTGTTGTCTGCTGTGAAAGCTTCTGCTGCTACGATTTCGAATGGCTGATTCGCTGCTTCAGCTGCGAATGTTTCATAGATACCTGATGAATATACATCAGAGCTGTCATAAATAACTGCTACCTTTGTAGCTAATCCGTTTTCACCAATGTACTGTGCGGATGCTGTACCCTGGTTCGGGTCAGAGAAGCATACACGGAATGCATTGTCATTTGCAACACAATCTACTGCAGAACCTGAAGGTGTTAACTGGAACATATTATCTGCCGCTGTCTTATCAGCAACTGCGATACATGGTGTAGATGTAACAGTTCCTAAAAGCATCTGCATACCCCAGTCTTTTAAGTCGTTGTATGCGTTAACTGATTTTTCAGCATCATGCTCATCATCAGCAAATTTAAGTTCTACCTGGTATCCGTTCATACCGCCTGCTTCGTTGATCTCAGCTGCTGCAAGTTCCATAGCATCCTGAACTGCTTTACCGTAAATTGCTGCACCACCGGTTGTAGGTCCGATACCACCGATTTTAAATACTGCTTCTCCTGATGCATCTGCTGCCGGTGCATCTGCTTTTTTTCCGCCACATCCTGCTACCATGGATGCAACCATAGCTACGCAAAGAAGTGCGCTTAACATTTTCTTTTTCATGATGTTTCCTCCTCAAAATAATCCGGATGCTGCCCTGTTTTCCGAAAATTGGCAGTTCCAAAATTGATAAGCACGATTTTACTCTTCTTTTTTTTGTTTGTCAATAATTTTTACATCATTACTTTAATTTTTTGACGCTTTATCACGTCAGCGTGTTTTTCCCTGGTGGGATTACGATATCTGATGACGTAACTGTTCCAAAATGCACGAGACAGCTACTGACCTTTATTCATCTAAGACCTCGAAGCTTCTGCTGCTTAAAATCTGATCCAGCTTCGGATCATACACTACAATATTAAAGCCTTTTTCATTTAATGCATATTCCTGGTCATCAAACCGGATGCTTGCATTACTCCCTGCATAGTCACCCTGACTTAGAATGGAAATTCTGTGATCATAAAGCCGCCCTTCATAGGCCTGCACCTCCCGGCCTACTGCCTCTGCATGTACCGTATCCTTCTCTAACACCGCCAGATAGCTCTCTCCCTCTGCCCGGGTTAAATCCACCGTAACTCCAAGCTGCTCTAAAAGCTTCTGCCTGTATGGAAGCAGGTATACACCTACGTCCCCGTTGACTGCCATGCAGACTACATAATCCTTACCAATGAGTCGGCTGATATAGGCATCAAAATCTTCCTCTGCATTAAGCTCCAGCAGATCCTTATATCTGTAGTAATACTGCGCATCCTCATGCCACGCCGCATAATCCGGGTTTTCCCGCTTATCCTCCACTTCATAAAGGGAAGTCAGCCACTGCCCGATCCGCCTGGTGATGGTTTCTGCATGAAATACATGATTATGAAGCTGTCCTGCCATCTGCTTATTCAGATCAAGATAGGGAATACCATTTTCATCTGCAAGCTCTGCCACTGCATTATAGGCCGGCTGATTTTGAATATGATCATTGGGTGTTTTCAAAAACAGAAGGTCTACCCCTTTTTCTTTGCATAGATTGATTATTTTTATCAGATACTCCCGGGAAAGCGGGGCAAGCTCTGCCGTATCTGTCACCCTGGAAATATCTTCATTAAATTTACCCCCGTCTGCAAAGCCTTCTGTAGATGGCGTATAGCCTTTATACGGATTGTGTCGGTTTCCTGTTAAATATTTCAAAGAAGCCCGATCCAAATCAGTCCAGGTTTCATGATATTTTGCCAGCTCAAAAAGATAAGGAATCCTCTCGCCTGCCGGAATGATGTCAAACACTGCCTCCAGTTTGACCGGTCCCATCCGAAGGTCATCTAAATTAATGTGATGAACTCCCTCTGTGGCATAATCTTTTGCATCACAATAAGAAACCTCCAACACAATTGCCTTTGGATTCTGATATTTCAATGCTTCCCTGATATAATAATAAGATAAATACATGGGCTGCTCATTGGCCCCAAAATCATAGGAGGTAATGCCGTATTCCTCCCAGAGCACTGCCGGTACCACCGAGGTGAACATCTGGCTGGAACCTATAAACACAAAATCCAGACTGGCCTTTTCTTCGGCATAAAACCCCTCCACCTTTCTGGTGGTATCGTAATCAAAGGTTACTCTTTTATCCTTTAACAATGCTGTCAGTCCCCAGACCAGCAGCAGTACACATGCCAGAAATCCAATAACTCTGGCTGGAATTTTCCTGTTTTTCATAAATCCGCCCTCTTAAAATTGTCCGTACAAGAATTGTGCCGCATCGTATCCCGGTCCATAAACACCTAAGACAAGTACCAGGGCAATGGCTCCCAGATAAATACTCCAGCGCACCAGAATGTGCTGACTGGCGATCATGTCTCTTACATTTCCCTTTTCCTGAAAATGCTCCACAACTGCCAGCAGTAAAATACATAAAATCAGGGCAAAGAAACCTTTGGCCTGGATCCCGAATTTATATAAGGTTCCATCAAAAAATACCCATGGTGTCACATCGGTCACAATGGTTTTTAAGATGGACAGTCCTGCCCGGAGATTTTGTGCCCGGAAAATAACCCAGGCAGCTGTTACCAGTACAAAGGTACAGATTCTCTGCCAGAGAACGTATACCGAAGAGGTCTCGCAGATATCTAAAACCGTCCGGACCTTTTTACGAAGGGGCATCAAAATTTCTCCCAAAATCTGATATCCCCCATGCATCAGTCCCCAGAAAAGATACTGTAATCCTGCACCATGCCAGATTCCGCTGACCAGAAACGTCAGGAGAAGATTGCAATATTTTCTAACCTTTCCCTTCCTGTTTCCTCCCAGGGGAATGTAAACATAATCTCTTAACCAGCTGCTAAGAGAAATATGCCATCTTCTCCAGAAATCCCGAATGGAAACTGCCCGGTAAGGTCTTTCAAAATTGGTCTGTAATTTGATTCCAAAGCACTGCGCGGTTCCCATTGCAATGCAGACACACCCCAAAAAGTCCGTATAAAGCTGAATACTGTAGAGCACTGCTGCTACTGCCAGTACCGTCCCCTCGTACAAATAATAAGCTGGGAAAACCTCATTTACAAAAATTGCAGCCCGGTCCGCAATGACCATTTTCAAAAACATTCCCCACAAAATGAGCTGCAGTCCGCTCTTCACCGTTTCATAATCAAAGGAATGGCCTTCGTAAAGCTGATCCTTTAACTGCTCATATCTTGGAATGGGTCCCTGAAGAATCTGCGGGAAGAAAGAAACAAATAAGAGATATCTTAAAAAATTATCCTGTGCTTTTACCTTCCCTTTTGATACATCCACACAGTAGGCGATCACCTGCAGGGTATAGAAAGAAATTCCCATGGGTAATATCAGCGTAAATGCCGGCAAATGAAGCCGTGCCTGGCAAAGAGGATAAAACTTTAATACCAAAAGCACTGCCAGATTGACACCGATCACCAATTCCAGCAGTCCCCTTCCGCTCTCTTTATGATTAGAAGCCCATCTTCCATAGACATAGGTAGTCAGGGCACTAAGTAACAAATAAATGACCAGATATGGAACGGACCAGACATAAAAGATCATACTGGATACTAAAAGCACACCCCAGCGCATCTTTTTCGGAACGATATAATAACAGGTGAGGGTGATCACCAGAAATACTGCAAATGTAAGTGATAAAAATTGCATGCTTCTACCTCTTTCTAATTGTTAGATAGAGTATAACAAAAGCCCGCAGACCTTCGCAAGGTCTGCGGGCTTATTTTTATAGCTAATGCGTCTGGCCAAATACATTCTGAAGTGCCTGAATGACTTCCTTGATATTGATTGGTTTCGACAGGAAACCGTTCATACCGCAGTCAAATGCTGCCCTGCGGTCCTCATCAAAGGCATTGGCTGTCATAGCAAGAATCGGAATGGAGGCAAGTACCGGTTCTTCCAGTTTTCTGATCAACCGGGTGGCCTCATAACCATCCATGACGGGCATTTGAATATCCATAAGTACCAGATCATAATCACCCGGTCTGGAGACTGTAATTTTCTCTACAGCCTCTGCACCATTTTCTGCCGTATCAATGATGAAACCATATTCGCCTAAGATTTCCAGTGCAATCTCACGATTCAGTTCATTATCCTCCACGAGCAGCAGATGTTTGCCCTCGAAATCAACGTCTTCATGAGGCATAGGCAATACACTTTCTTCTCTTGCCCTCATCTGCCCAAGTGCTACCAACAGTGTCTCCCTTAAGTCTGACATAAACATTGGTTTCGAGCAGAAGGCTGTCACACCGGCAGCTTTTGCCTCAGCTTCAATATCCGTCCAGTCGTAAGCGGTGAGGATGATGATCGGTGTATCATCTCCCAGTGCACGGATCTGACGGGTAACTTCGATTCCGTTCATATCAGGCAGACGCCAATCAATAATATATGCCTGGAATGCATCGTTGATCTCCATAGACTGTCTGGCACGAAGTACCGCTTCCTTACCGGAGAGCGTCCACTCGGAACGCATACCAACCGTAATCAGCATCTTCGTCACACTGTCACAGGTATTGAAATCATCGTCTACTACCAGAGCCTTCAATCCCTCCAGCTCCTTGATCTTTTGGATGCTGCGGTGTTCAGACTGTAAACGGAGTGTGAGACCGATCACAAATTCTGTGCCTTTCCCCTGCTCCGTAAATACCTCGATGGTACCGCCCATCATATCAATGATGTTCTTTGAAATTGCCATTCCAAGACCGGTACCCTGAATTTTGCTGACAGTGGAAGTACGCTCCCGCTCAAATGGCTCGAAGATACGTGCTGCAAATTCCGGGCTCATACCGATACCGTTGTCTTTGACACGGATCTCATACCTTCCCTTTCCTTCCGGTGCATTGGGGAACTGGGTTACTCTGACAGAAACCGTTCCGCATGGCGGTGTAAATTTAATAGCATTGGACAGCAGGTTTAAAAGAACCTGATTTAATCTGGTCTTATCACAGAATACATCCTCATCCGTCACATCCAGAATATCCATAAACAGATCCAGCTGCTTCGCATGAATCTGACCTCCAATGATCGTCTTGATATCATGGAAAATATCCGACAGGTTTGCCGGCTGCTCATCGAGGTGAATCTTACCGCTCTCAATACGGCTCATATCCAGCACATCATTGATCAGCGAGAGCAGATGATTGCCGGAGGACAGAATCTTCGCAAGATAATCCTTGACCTTTTCCGTATTTGTCACATTGGCTGCTGCCAGGGTCGTAAAACCAATGATGGCATTCATAGGTGTACGAATGTCGTGAGACATGCTGGAGAGGAAAGCACCCTTTGCACGGCTTGCATTCTCCGCAGTCTGGACGGCATCCTTCAATGCCTGATTTAACTTTCTGTCATTGGTACGGTCAGACATATCCACAATAAATTTCTTTTCCCCCTGAATATCGCTGCAAAAAGCAACCACATGGAACAGACGCATTTCTCCACTCTTCTGATGAATATACTCTCTGTCCCACTCCAGCTGTCTGCCGGGCTGCAGCTCCTTCAGGCGCTGAATCTCCTCCATAGGAATTTCCCCGGTTTCTGCCTGTGTAATGGCATGGATATCCTCCAGAACTTCCATATCTGAGATTCCCAACAGTCTGTCGATATTGGGACTGATATATTCCACCGTCAGATTCCCTGCATTGATCATCAGGAAAACATCATCCACATTGCTGGAGAGCTTTGCAAAAAGCTCATCACGGGAAATGAGGGCGTTATCCATCCGCTTCAGCTTCAGCCTGTTCTGCTGAATAACCATCAGGATAATGATGAAACCTACCAGGACTGCAATGGCTGAAACCACAAAGATGGTAATATACTGCAGATTGTTCATGTTGGAGTTTACCACATCAGAAGGAACGAGACATACGACTGTCCAGTTCTGGAAGCCTGCTGATTCATACAAAAGATAATAGGATCTTCCCTCTGTACTGACAAGCATGGCACCGGTTTTTCCTTCCTTAAATTCCTGCTTCAGTCCGGCAAGGATCTCATCCGTCACATGATCACATTCATCCACAAAGGCTAATACATTATGGATCGTACCCATATGTTCACTGCCATTATCAAGAACAACACGTCCATCGTCCAGAACTGCATAGGTGCCTGCCTGTCCGTCAAAGGAAGTGGTTTTCAGTGCTTTCACCAGATCGGTATTGTTGTAGGTGATGGCAATGGCTTCGTAGTCAAAGCCACGATAGCTGCCTTTGGCTGTTGGAATGGCAAATACCATGATCTCCGGCTGGTCCGGAACCACAGAATTGGCAACAATGGACTTTTGATCCAGGATCAGATCCGACAGCTTATTTCTAAGATCCAGATAACCTGTACTGTCGTCAAGTGTCATATACTCTGAGTTTCTTGAAATGAAGTAAAAGTCTGTGAAATGACTTTTGTTTTGAGCCTTCTCCAGATATTCTGCAATGTCAGCTTCACTGTCCGCACTCTCCAGATAAGGAGTCCACATCTCCATCTGGTTCCACTTATCAGAGACCAGATTGTAAAGGTTTAAGTTCGCCTGATGAAGTATTTCCGTTAAGTGGGCTGTGCTTTCGCTGTAGATCGTATTGGAAACAAAGTCATAATAACTCCGGATGCCTAAAACCATACCGGCAATACAAAATACTGTAATTACTGAAACTGCCAATTTCTTTCTCACAGCACCACCTCCTTACTCAATTTCATTTTGTATCTGTTTATTCCTTTCCAGATACTTCTTTTTTATGATTATGGCTGCAGGATCGTCACATATTCTGTAGGCTCCAAAAACTGCTGTGTCTTTTTCAGAGCTTCCTGAATATACTCCTGACTCGTGAAATCATTGATGATATAATCTTCTCTCTTGGCTTTAATGTCCTCAGGCATTGGGCAGTTGCAGAAGGTTGGGTGTTCCAGATAAGTATCTGCACCTACCAAAAGTACCGTGTACACGGCATCGTCCTCCAGAGACTGACCATTGACTGTTATATCTTCCAGAACAAACTTGCCACGTTCTGTTTCCGTTACGGTGTATTCCATACCACTGGTAACAGGCATCTGGTTTCTATGGTGAATCGGATTGGAACCGTCCTCCTTCACATTCACCAGCCAGTCCATGATACGGCGAACCTCTGCCCCGGTGTACTCACCGCGGTAAAGGGCATTTCTAAAGGTCATGATCCACTTCACCTGCTGCATAGTGTAGTCGCCCTCATAAATGGAAGAGCTTGCCACACTTGCATAGCCGATGGCGATCTGGTCATCACCCCCTGCACGCAGGGTATTCATCAAAGAGGAAGCAGACTCACTGCCGTGAACACCAAACTCATTAGAGTAAGCAGTTTTCTGGGTAATGAGCACCTCTTCTGCTTCCGGATTTTTATAATCTGTAATTTGGGCATTGAAAGCATCATATGCCTGCTTTGCATCATATTCCCCGGTCATCATCTTATGTCCCACATCCTGAGAGATGGCAAAAACCTCTGTAGATGCAAGGCGCATATACAGGTGATTACTGTCAATGCAGTCCTGCACATACAAAAGTGAATCGGATAGATCGATCTTAACTTCCTTATTGTAGGAAAGCATAGAGGTGCCTGCGGAAACATGTTTCTGCCCTTCATCGCTGAAAACAGCCATCAGAACTTCCATCACAGCGGCCTTTTTTGCTGCATCCTGTTCCACCTGTTTGGAAACTGCCAGCTGACACATGGGATAAGTCAAAAGCCAGTTATCCTGGGAAGTTTCTCCGAAATATGGAAGCATGACACAATTTACCCCTTCTTCACTTCTGACACTGTCTGCCAGAGCTGCTGTGTTACGGATCATGGCAGTCTGTCCTTTACGGAATGGCTCCGTTACCACGGTGAACTGCAATTCCTCGTCACCCGGCTGTATACGAACATCCTTTAAGAACTGCTCGTACTTTTCAAACACCTTCGGCCAGACTGTTTCATCAAGACCCACCTGGGTATCTTCTGTTTCACTTTCATAATCCATACGCCATGCAGTTCCCTCCAGACTCATAAGTTCCGGGATGGCACAGCCCTGCATCGTCTCCAGACAGCTGTAGTCATAGTACCAGTCTGTTTGAAAGCCTTTGATTCCCACTGCCTCAAAAGCATCAATGGCTGCCACGAACTCAGCATAATTGGTTGGCAGCGGAATGTTATACTGGTCAAACAGATCCTTATTGGCTACGATACTGTCCACCTCAGCACACATAGGAAGCCAGCGGATGGCACCGCCATTTTCACGGTTAACATCCAGATAGCTGGAATAGAAGGTACCAGCCACCTCCGATGTACTTAAATCCATCAGATAATCTGCCAGAGGGGTAGCATCATTCAGAGAGAAACGACGGCAGGTAATGATGTCCGGCATCTCCTCTCCCCTCGCCAGCAGATCCTTATAATACTCTATAGTATTGTAGCTCTGTACA
Organism: uncultured Lachnoclostridium sp.; assembly: GCA_945786935.1. Lineage (GTDB taxonomy): Bacteria > Bacillota > Clostridia > Lachnospirales > Lachnospiraceae > HGM12587. The sequence goes on along the minus strand of CALZFY010000001.1, from coordinate 297 downwards.
AAAGTAAACTCGATGTCAGGGAATTTTTCCTCCAGCCATGGAGTCAGCTCCTTGAACATGGATCTATCGTACATATACATACTGATCTTAACTTTTTCATCATTTGCGGTCTGCTCTTCAGAATTTTTCTGACTCCCACAACCAACAAGGGTACCAACGAACATCAGCGCTGTCAGAAGCAGTGCTGCCCATTTGACTCTTTTACTCTTCATAATCCTCTTCTCCTTAGTAAATTGTATCTGTTCAGTGCCTTCCAGATACGAGCAAAAATCCATACAAAATTTGCTTCGCAAATGG